>NZ_JAHZQQ010000005.1 GCF_019930045.1 Streptococcus australis
CTGACACACTTGAAAGCTTATTTGATTAACACTCCGCAACTTTACTTGAGTGTTTACACAAAATTATTGACAGAATCAGATATAGAGAGCAAGTCCACCTAAGACAACTGCTAAGACAATACTTACAATCGAAACAACCGTACCCGTACTTGGCAAGAATTTCTTCTGAACTGGACGTCCAGGTTTTTCTGGTGTTGATGGCGGTGTTGACGGTGGAGTCGATGGCGGTGTTGATGGCGGTGTTGATGGCGGTGTTGACGGTGGTGTTGATGGTGGTGTTGACGGTGGTGTTGATGGTGGTGTTGATGGTGGCACTGTTGGTTTGTGCTTATTGGTCAAGATCACATTACTTGGATCTTCCTGCACTTTTGTACCTTCATAACCCGCTGGAACCACCATTTCACTTGCCGTATAGACAATGGCTTTTCCTTTTGCTTTCTCTGGAAGTTTTGAGAAAGTATAGGTCCATTTATTGGCTTCACTGAGCTCAATTTCGCTTCCAACTTTCTTACCATCTGCAAAGAGTTGAACCTTGATGCTCTTCGGACGGATGCCCGCTTTATTATTTTCATCATCCCAACGTTTCGTCACGGTTAGGTGAGTCTCACCTGGCTTGTGAGTATTGGTGATGACATAGTTGGTTTGATCGATGTCAGCTGTATAGTTGGCTACTTTTTCTTCTTCAAGGGTGTAGACAATGGCTTTTCCTGCCTCGTATTTTGGAAGGTTTTCAAAGATTCCTGCCCAGCCAGTTTCAGCTGTGAGGGTCTGACTAGCTACCTTCTTACCATTTGCCAACAGGTTCACTACGATTGACTCTGGACGAAGACCGTCTTGGTTGCCATCGTCTTGCCATACCTTGCTGAATGGAATGGCAGTCCGTTCAGGAGTATGGGTATTGGTGAGGTTAGTTTCTTCTACACTGGTTTCATAACCCGGAACAGCTTCTTCATCTACAGAGTAAACAATTTCTTGTCCATTCTCATATTTTGGAAGATCTTTAAACTCATAAGCCCACTTGTCTTTTGCTGTGACCTCTTTACGAGCGACTTCTACTGCTTCTGATCCAGCTAGAGCTTTTTTCAAGATAACAGTGATTTTTTCTGGACGAAGTCCATCACGGTTGTCAGCGTCCTTCCAAGTCTTGCTTCCTTTAACGGAAACAGTGGCCGGTGTATGGCTATTGATGAGGTTGGTCCCCTCTACCTTGCTACTGTATCCCGGAACTTTTTCTTCCGAAATTGTGTAGGTGATTTCCTTACCATCTTTGTATTTTGGAAGGTTTTGGAAACGGTAGGTCCAATTACCGCTTGCATCTGGGCTAACAGTAGCACTGTCCACTTTCTCCCCATCTGCAAGAAGGTTGACAGTGATTTGACTCGGACGAAGGCCGTCACGGTTGTTGTCATCCTTCCAGGTCTTGCTTCCTTCAATAGAAACAGTGGCTGGAGTGTAGGTATTGGTGAGGTTGGTTCCCTCTAGCTGACTGGTATAGCCTTCAACTGCTTCCTCAGATACCGTATAGACAATCTCTTTTCCATCCTTGTATTTTGGAAGACCCTTGAAGCTGTACGTCCAGTTCCCATCCTTGTCAGCTTTCACTTTTAGGCTGTCTACTTTTTCTCCATCTGCAAGGAGATTGACAGTGATCTGGCTTGGACGTTTTCCATCGCGGTTGTTGTCGTCCTTCCAGGTCTTGCTACCAGAGACTTCTCTTGTTTCAAGACTATTGACAAGTCGGATGCTATCTTTTGCTTCTGATTCAACAGTTGCGACATAGCCGGTTACATCGACTTCTTGGACTGAGTAATTGCCAGTTTCATCTAGATCTGTGAAGGCCCCTGTCCAATGATTGTCCTCGCTCAAGACCAGACTCTTACCTTCGACGACGACACCGTCTTTCAAGAGGTTGACAGTCACAGATGCTGGACGAGTCTTGTATTGATTCTTTTTATCATTCCATTTCTTAGTGACCTTGAGTTGACGGTTGTTTTGTTTCTTATTGCTAATCACAACTGTCAAGATTTTACTAGTCACATCGAAATTCGGATTACCTTGGGCAAAATCATTCTCTGAGATGGTCACCGGGTCTTTGAGCAATTGATAACCATTTGGCGCTGCCACTTCTGTAACGGTGTAATCATCCTTGAGCAAGCCTGGTACATTCAAATCCCCATTTTCATCTGAAGTGAAGATATCGGTTTCTTTTCCATCCACTGTATGAGTGAGGGTTTGTTTGTTGGCATTTCGGACGATCTTGAATTGAGCCCCTTGAAGTGGCTCACCAGCTTCGTTTTGCTTGTGGAGTTTGATATGGTAGGCATAGCCTTCTACATTACCTCCACCTTTTTGCCAGAGAACACGCGCTTCGGCATTCTTCACAATCGAATCTTCACCGTTTAACGTAGCATTGTTGACAAATTTTTCATTATCTCGAGGAACATAACCTAGCTGAACGTTGTAGCGAATACGGTACATTTCTTTGTCTGTGATATTTGCAATCTTAATCACAAAAGACTTATCATCTGGAAAATCAATTTCATAGATGGCTGGCTCAGCATCTTTGAAAACCCAAGTGGCATTTTCCCATACCCATTGCCCTTTTTCAACGATGAAGGAATTCCGATCGTAGTGGGCATTGGTGAATTGTAAGGTATCTTTTAAAACCGCATTTTTGATATTGAGTGGTTTGCGGTTGATGGCAATGGTGTAGTTAAGGGTTGGAGTGGTTGCTTCCCGGTTATAAGAACCAACCTTGTTGAGGGTATAAGTGTCAGGTTTCTTAACCCCAATGTAGTCTACTGGTGGTTGAGGAGGTTCATTTGGAACGACCTTGTTTTCTACTGTTATACTAATTGGAATCTTCTCTGCATTTGGAACGAGCAAGTGGTCCACACGAACATAGAAGAAGAAACTACCTTTGACATCTGAATTCTTTTCAGCAAAGTCTGTATAGGTCAAGGTCAACTTTTTGTAGGTTGGGTCGACATGAGCATAAGCAGCAATTTGTTCTTTGCCATCCTTGTCTTTCCCTTTTAGTTCAAAGTCCGTACTGTTGATAATCAACTGAGATGGAACTGAAACTGTTGTAGTATCCCCTGCGTGAATTTTATTATTTGGCAAGGCAAAGGTCGCGTTGATCTTAAAGGTCGCCCAAGGCTCGAGTGACCAGTTCAGTTCTCCGCCTTCATTGTTGGTATATTTGATGCTCGTGATGACATCATCTACAGCTTTTGGAGCGCGAGGTGCTGCTGCTCGATCGGCTCCTGATGGTGCTAGCGCCCCAGTCGCACTACTAGTTGCTTCTGTCGCACTGCTAGATGCCTCTGTTGCTGACTCTGGCTGAACTGCCTCGGTACTAGGCGTCGTCCCTTCACTTGTCTCTGCTATGGTGACAAGCGGGGTCGAAAACATCGAAAACACCAGCAAGAATAGACTTGCTGCATTTAGGAATTTTGACATGAATTGCTTCATTTGTCTTTCCTTTTTCATATGATTCTCCTCTCTTCTTTCGCATGGTTCGCAAAATCATCCCACACAGTATAGTTGGATTTAAATGGAACTAATCCTCAAATTATTTTCCCTATAAAACCTTTTATACACTTTGCATTATAATACTTTTCTAAACCAATTTCAATAAAATAGATGCAATATTTTCAAAAAAATGTTTTTTACGTTCATTTAATTTAAAAAGAACTTCAAACTAGTAGTATTTCCGAATGATTTTTTTTGAGTTGTCTGATTAATTCCGATTCGTGGCTAACGTTTTTTAAATTACACTAGTTAATCATAAACGAAACCCGAACCTATCACTAATTAGTTTTTTATTTTCCCAAGCTTTTCCAAAAGCAACTCGCTGGCCTCTAATCTAAGCTGGCCTCAGGAGAAAAAACGACAAAAAAACAGTCCCTAGCTTGCTAGGAACTGCTCTTCTTTTAATAATAACGTGGCGTTGCAAATCCACGGATATTGCCATGGCCGACACGATAGACCTGGCGACGGACGGCACCATTGGAGTTTCCTTCGATGGTATGGATTATGCCATTTTGGACACTTTCAACAATCCCGATGTGATCTGCCCAACCGTCGTTTTGTTGGCTATTTTGATCCCAGTTAAAGGTGATGATATCCCCTGCCTTTGGCGTCGTCAAGCCATTCTCATTCCAGATCCCTAAGCGCTTAAAGATCTGGATATGGCGTTCAACCCCGCATTCGCGACCGATCAAGTGGCTCAAACCTTCCCGCTGGAAGACGGTAGTCACAAAGACATCACACCAGTCGTCTGAGTTTTTGACAGTATAACCTACAGGGAGAGGTTTGACACTATTATAGTCTGAGACCAACTGGCGATGGGCTGCGCTACCTGCGGTCACTCCTACGAGATTTGCTGCAGCACGGAGGGACACGATCTCGTTGCCCTCTGGCTACAACTGGAGACAAGCCTGTTTGCCCCAGGTTAATCCCCTCGACAGTACCATCGGTATAGTCCACGTAGACATGGGTGGTGTAATCTCCTTGGCGGTAGCCATGGTTGGCAGCATTCACCTGTACCTCTGTACGGCCACCCACAGAAGGAGTGGTATACCAGTGAAGGTTTTCTTGGTGGGCTTGCGACCAGACAGCCACACGGACATCCTTGATTTGACGCCCTTGAGGAGCTTGATCTACTTCGACTGTGAAAGTCCCAGAGGTCGGATTGACATACTTGATCTTAGCTTGAGTCTTGGTCTTGGCTTGGCGGAATTCTACATCGGTCGTTGCCGTAGAGACACCAACCCGAGTTCCGTCCGCTTGGACGTAGTAGAGATGGACATGGTAGCGTCCTGTCGAATTTTTATGGTCTGTTGCTTTGACAGAGACTTTATAACTACCGTCTGACTGACGATGCCCACTGTACCAGATAACGTCATCCTGGCCGTCCTTGTCAGACCAGATCGGCACTTGGACAGATTGAACACCTTTTGGACTAAAGACATCAGAGATAATGACGTCAAAAGTACCGGTCTCCTTGTTGTTGTTTTGGATGGTTAGGGTACCAGTCGGCTTGCTAAAACGAACTTCCGTAGCTGTACTAGAAAGGTACTCCTTCTCTCCACTCTTGTTTACCAAGTAAGCATGAACTAGGTAACGCCCTTGCGATTGTTTGTGTTCACTCGCCTTGATGGTCGCACGGTAGGAACCATCTGACTGACGGATTGCCTTATGCCAAACCAAATCATCTTGGCCATTTACTTCACTCCAAGATGGAACAAGGATTTCTTCCAAACCAGTCGGAGCTACTACATTGCGAATAACAGCATCAAAGGTACCAGTGTTCTGATTGTTGTTTTCAATGGAGACCATCCCTCTGGCGCGAACCTGACGGACCACTGTTGCTGTACTTGTTATATAATCCTTTTGCCCTTCATGGTTGACGTAATAAGCATGGACCAAGTATTTCCCTTCAGAATTCTTGTGCTGGCTAGCCTTAATGGTCACGCGGTAGCTTCCATCTCCTTGTAAGCTAGCTTTATGCCAAACCAAATCATCTTGGCCATTTACTTCACTCCAAGATGGGATGAGAACTTCTTTTAACCCATTCGGTGCAAAGACATTGCGAACCACTGCATCAAAGGTACCAGTGATGAAATTATTATTTTCAATGATTAAGTTCCCTTTAGGGCCCGAATATTGAACGGTAGTGGCTGTGCTAGCTACAAATTTCTTTTCATCTTTTGCTGTGACATAATAAGCATGAACTAAGTATTTGCCTTCAGAATATTTGTGGTCACTAGCTTTGATTGTTACTCGATAGCTTCCATCTTCTTGTAAGCTAGCCTTGTGCCAGATCAAATCATCTTGCCCTTCATCTTGACTCCAGCTTGGGATCAAAACTTCTTTCAATCCCTCTGGAGAAACAACCTTGTTGACTACCGCATCAAACGTCCCTGTAGCCGGATTGTTATTTTCAATCGTAAGCGTTCCACTTGGTTTTTGATTGACATTCTCATTTACTGGATCTGCAGGCTTTTCTTGATTAGGTTTGCTTGGGTTACTTGGCTGTGGGTCGTAGATTGGCGTTGGTTGTTTAGGCACTTCTGGGACAGTTGGTTGTTCTGGTTGAGGTGTCACGGGACTCTCTTCCTTTGGTCCATCTGTCGGACTGGAGCTTGTAGGTGTGGAATTGTTCGAGAGAACATTTGTTGGTCGATGATCATCAACACTTGCTCTATTCTGTTCATCTGCAAGAACAGAAGGCGTCGTGAGTGCGAGCAAGGCAGCTGCACTAGCAAAATAGATAATATCTTTCTTTTTCATGAAACTTCCCTTTTTAGATTTGAAAAAGCCTCTCTCTTAGTTCTATCAAAGAGCGATGCTTCCTCATTTTATACTCTCCTATTGTACCACAGGAGAGCCCAATCTAAAAAGAAATTCTATCAAAAATGAGGAGTTTCCGAATAATAAAAAAGTGAAGCTAACTCAATGTATCAGCTCCACTTGTATGATTGAAAGATGTCTATGAGATAGATAGACTTTAGGCAAAGATTGAGAAGAAAGGTGATCCTAATTTTGTATCCATCGGATCTGTACTCTTCAATGAATGGATATAATCAATACCATACCAGCCGTTGTTGGCTGCATTAAATGGATCTCTGACATAAGTTTTACCATTATCGTAGCCATGAAGGACAATTTCATGGGTATATGGAGCATTGATAAAACGACTAGGTCCGACTGCTGCAAGGACATGTTTCCCAGCTTGCAAGGAAGCCGCAATGGTAGAAGCCCCTGTCAACATTTGGCTATTGAGTCCCCATTTTTGTGTTGCTGAAACAATTCCCTGGGCATCTGTACCAGCTCCAGATGTCTTATTAAATGTATCCGTTTGGTTGTACAAATAATCGGCTACTGCTGTCGGAGTCACTCCAACTCCCAAGATATCCGTAAAGGTCATGGCTAACGAAGTTGGGACACAGCCAGATTGGTCCATGTTACTAATCCCATACCACTTAGAACCCCAACGAGGATCCCGCTGAGAATAGTAGGTCGTTTTAGGATTTACCTTCTGATTCTGAGGGGATAGACTGGTCTTACCAAGGTTAAAGCCTTCTACTGTGTTGTCCGTATAATCGACATAAACGTGGGTCGTGTAATCACCTTTTTGATTGCCATGGTGAATGGCCGAAACCGCCACTTCTGTGTGCGTACCACTAGAAGCAGTGGAGTACCAGTAAAGGTTTTCTTGGTTCGGTTGAGACCAGACTGCCACACGGACTTGTTTGATCCGACGACCTTGAGGAGCTTGGTCGACTGCTACTGTATAGGTCCCTGCAGAGGCATTGACGTTGGTGATATAGGCTTTGGTTTTATTGGTGAGATTTTGATAAGTCACTTCTGTTGCACTAGTCGCAACACCCACTCTGGTCCCATCTTCTTGGATGTAGTAGAGATGGATATGGTACTTACCAGTCGAATTCTTATGGTCGCTAGCCTTGACAGAGACTTTATATGTCCCGTCTGTCTGACGATTGCCATTGTACCAGATAATATCATCCTGACCGTCCTTGTCAGACCAAATCGGTACTTGAACCGTCTTCACTCCTTTCGGACTGAAGACATCTGATACGATGACATCAAAGGTTCCCACTTCTGAATTCTTATTGGTAATGGTTAAAGTTCCTGTCACCTTGCTTTGGCGAACAGTGGTTCCCGTGCTTGCTACATATTCTTTCGTTCCCGTATCCGTCACGTAATAGGCATGAACCAGATATTTACCTTGGGAGTTCTTGTGCTCACTCGCCTTAATGGTTACACGATAGCTCCCATCTGCTTGCTGAGTTGCTTTATGCCATACTAGGTCATCCTGGCCATTGACTTCGCTCCAAGCCGGTACCAATACTTCTTTCAAGCCATTTGGTGAGACGATATCTCGGATAACAGCATCAAAACTACCGGTGGTCGAGTTGTTATTTTCAATAGTCAGGGTTCCAGCTGAACGCCTTTGCCGAACTGTAGTAGACGTACTCGTCACATATTCTTTCGTTCCTGTTTCAGTTAGGTAATAGGCGTGAACTAGGTATTTCCCTTGAGAGTACTTATGGTCACTCGCTTTGATCGTCACTCGGTAAGAGCCATCTGACTGGCGGACTGCCTTATGCCAGACCAGATCATCCTGGCCATTGACCTCACTCCAAGTTGGAAGCAAGACTTCTTGTAAACCTGTAGGGGCGACGACATCGCGAATGACTGCATCAAAGGTCCCAGCAATATCATTCTTATTTTCAATCGTCAAATTACCAGTTGGTTTGACGTGATGAACAGTCGCTCCTGTGCTTGCGACATATTCCTTGTCTCCTATCGGCGTCACGTAATAGGCATGGACCAAATACTTCCCTTGGGAGTTCTTATGCTCGCTAGCCTTGATTGTTGCTCGGTAAGAACCATCTGACTGGCGGACTGCCTTATGCCAGACTAGATCATCTTGGCCATTGGCCTCACTCCAGACGGGAAGCAAGACTTCTTTCACACCATTTGGTGCGACGACATCACGAACCACTGCATCAAAGGTCCCAGTAGAGCCATTATTATTTTCAATCGTTAGGCGCCCACTTGCTTTTTCATTGCTTACAGTCCCACTTGGACTTTCAACAGTACGGTCCTTGCCGGTAGCTAACTCTGTTGTCGTTGCAGCTACACCGACGGATTGGCCATTTAATTGGTTGTAATAAAGGTGAACGTGGTACTTGCCCCGTGAATTTTTATGGTCACTAGCTTTGACACTGACCTTGTAGGTTCCATTTACCTGTTTGGTAGCAGTATACCAGACCAAATCATCTTGGCCATTGATATCTGACCAGACAGGGACAGAAACTGTGAGGACCCCATTTGGAGCGGTTACGTTTGAAATTAGGACATCAAAACGCCCTGCTGCATCATCTTTATTTTCAATGCTGATCTTACCATTCAAGTTTCCTCTAGTCGGATCAGCAATTGGTTTGGCATTGGTCGTGAAGCGACCAGAATAGTCGACGCTCTGGTCAAAGACGTGCTTACCAGGCAATAATTCTGCTTGAGAGGTAAACTGCCAAGCTCCTGCCCCACCGTTGTAACGCAAGTTCTTTGCATCATTGACAGAGAGTTTTGGAGATGGGTATTGAGCCACCCAGAAGTTTTTCAGGCCAAACTGAGCAGTCGAAACAGGACCTTTTTTGCGAAGATTGTTTTCATCAATCCAGCTAGCACTGGTGTAGTACATGAGATTGGTATAACCATTCTTACGCATCTCATCTGTCCAGGCTTGAGTATTGCGGTTGATGTTGGCCTGCATCTTAGCATCTTCCATGTCATTGACCATGACAGTTGTCGTAGGCAGGTTCAAGCGTTTGGCAACTGAGATATAGTGGCGGGCTTCCGCCTTAGCTTGCTCCTCGCTTGTATAGCGTGAGAAAGCATAGGTAGACACTTGGAGGCCAGCTGTTTGTGCATTTCGAACTTGGCCTTCCGCATAGGGATTAGTATAGGTCGTTCCTTCTGTCAGCTTGACAACGACACCTCCCACGCCTTTTCTAGCCAAGACCTGATAGTCTTCGACACTGATGTAGCCATTGTGACTGCTGACATCGACAAAGGATTTAGGCTGCACTGCTACATCTGTCGAGCGACCATTTGGAGCTTGTGAAGAAGCAGTGAAGAAGGTGCTTCCAGCTCGTGTTTCAGGCTTGGCAACCTCTTCTGTAGAGGTTGTAGCTTCCTCTTTTTCTACTGAAGCTCCTGTCCCTTGCTCTTGAGTCTTTTCGCTTACTCCTGATTCATTAGAAAGCTCCGTAACCGTCGCTGGAGCAGGATAACTAAGGCTCGTCTCCTTAGCAGCATCTTCTACTGTTGAAGCTGAAAGATCTGGAGAAGCTAACCTTTGTTCGTTTTCAACTTGGGCTGGATCTTTACCAGTCAGTTCATCTGCTTGAGCTACCTGTGTTGAAGCAGCCATCAAGACAGCTGCACTTGCAACATAAATCAAATCTTTTTTTCTCATTGTTATTCCCTTTGATGTAGTAATAATACTCTTCTTATTTTATCACAAGTCTGATTGTCTGAACAGTTAAAACAAAAACCCTCTAGAAAAAATTATCAAGCCTTTAATCAGGCAAAACAAAAAGTGCTAGAAGGGCAACTGCATCCTAACACTCTTTCTTGTCGCTTATCCAGTCATACAGAGCGACAGTCTGACTTCTTCCCTAGTTCTTAACCAAAGTCGCTTTTAACTCTGAAATATTTACCACACGCAAGGCTAAAATAAGTCCAGCGTAGATTAAGCCACCCGCTCCTGAGTAAATTAGAACATTTAGGGTCGGCGAAAAATGGAGGACAATTTGCAAGAGGCTCAAGGCTCCATACATGACAAGTGAAGCTACAATGATTTTCAACATAGCCGGCAAGATGGATACTTCCCGTAGATACTCTCTAGCAAAATACATTTCGAAACACCACCCTAAGACTTCTGTCAGCACTGCAACAATCGAAGCTCCGATATAACCAAATGGCGGAATCAAAAGGAGATTCAAGGCTACACTGACAAAAGCTGGAATAGTGGTAGAGAGCATGAATTCACGGTGTTTGTTGTGTGCAATCAGAATCTGTACTCCGATAATATTGGTCCAACCGACAAAGAACATCCTAAACACCATGATAGCAATGGCATAGCGTGCATTCTGGAAGTCCAGACCGAAGAAAAAGCTCACAAAGTCATTCTTAACAATTAGAATCCCAGCAATCATAGGGAAAATGACGAGATTGTAGATAAGAAAAGAAATCTCGTACATCTTGTTCACCGCTTTGTGATCGCCCTCAGCAATCAAACTCGCAACACGCGGGAGCATCACACTCCCTAAAGTCGTCACCAGGGTCAATAAAATATTGATAATTTTCAAGGCCTGATCATAAATCCCGACATCTGTCGCCGAAGATAAGGCTCCTAACATAGTTTTATCTAGGGTTACATATAAGGAAACGGCAATTTGGGGGAGGAAGAGAACAATGACTGGTTTTACGTGTTTCTTGCTATTGGCCCAGTCGATATACGGTTTGCCAATATACCGTTTGGCTGGAAGCCACATACTAATCTGTCCGATGAGTTCCGCAGCGGATAGGATGAAAACATAGAGGTAGAGATCTTTCTCTGATTTCACAAATAGGAAAATAGAAGTAACCCCGATTAAGCGAACGGAGGTATTTCGAATGGTAATCCGTCGAAAATCTTCCAAACCTTGAAAGAGCCAAGAAATGTCTAAACTCTTGGAAAGCAAACTAATCCCCAAAATGTAGGCTACTGGATTTCTCATTCCCGGAACGAATGCACATAATAAAATGTAGAGGAGCATAGACAACATGGAAGATCGCAACTGTAGGGTGTAAATCCCCCAAAAATTCTTTCGAACTTCCTTTCGATGACCGGAAATCTCCTTGGTCCCATAATTATTGACTCCAAGAGTCGCCAACAAAATAAAGTAGGTCACAATGGAATTAAAGTAACCATATATCCCTAGATCACTAGAAGAGAAAATCCGAGTGACATAAGGGGTGGTAATAATGGGAAGAATAATAACTAATAATTGATAAGATAAATTATAAGCATAATTTTTTAAGACTTTCATTGGACTCCTTCAACTCCTTGAAATAGAAGCTAGGACTCCTATTCCTTTTTAGAAATGTTCTATTCCATCCATTCGATGAGGGTTTCTACGGCTCTTTCTAGTGAGAAGCCTTTTAGATCCTTGCTACCCTTACGAGCCAGATCATGGCGGAGATCAGCATCCTCAATAGCTCGCAAGATATTGGCTGCAAGGGCTTGAGGATCATTGACTGGAGACAACAAAGCATTGGTATCATTTGCATATTCAAAGACACCCTTATAGGCGGTTGAAACCAAAGCACAGCCACAGGCCATACTCTCTGCTCCGGTCAGACCAAATCCTTCATTGACACTAGCACAGACAAAAATCGCCGCCTGATTATAGAGAGCTCTCAATTGAAGGGCTGTTTGGTTTTGATGATAGCTGATCCACTCTTTATCAATATCCTCTCTCTTTTCACGCGCACCAAACATGGTCACATGGAGGTCTGGATAACGTTTGCGAACCAATTCCAAAGCTTCTAGTGCGACTGGAATTCCCTTGTGTTCTCCATAGTGATAGAGCATAGCAATTTCCAGTGGATTTCTTTCTTCGATGGGCTTGACTACAGAAAAAGCATTGGTGTCAATCGGATTCTTAAGGAGCTTCACTTCTGGATCATAGGGGCGAACCATATCACAGAGCCACTGAGAGACGACAATATTGGTCATCCCCATTTGGTAGGTCTGGTAGACCTCCTCATCCGAAAAGGACCAATTCTCAAAATCTTGAATCAGATAATACTTGCGCCCACATCGCTTGGGTAAGTCATGGACGATCTCTGCTGTATTGACAGCTGTCGCAAAAACCACATCTGCATCCGGAAAGTGGGTCTCATCGCGATAAGGGGTCGCGATTTTTTTGACCCGTTTATCGAGAGGAAACCACTTGGGATAAAAATGTTTATAAATATAGGACAAGTAATATTTGATGGTATAATTCTTAATTCTTGTAAACTTTTGATTGGTAAAGCAAACAAGGGAGACTTCATGCCCTTTATCGACCAGTCGATTAGCATATTCAAAGACGACCTTAAAGCCACCAACCGGCACATCTGGTAAAGACGGCAAGCAAAAAGTAATTTTCATTGATTTCTCCTATTGTAGGCTACTTGATTCTGTTTTGGTTCCCACTCGTGCAGCCATGACTCCCCATACCATGTAGAACAAGAAAAGGGTGATATTGTTTGCGAAAAAGTCAAAAAAGAACATTTCAATCAAGGTCATGACTAAAAATAGGAAGATAAAGCGATCAAAAGGCTCCTTGGTGTCTAAAGAAATAAGATAAATAACCAAGCCAACTGTTAGCAAGATAGAGCCAATTATACCGGCTTCTACCAAATAGGTGGTCAACATAGAATCTGTTGTTTGAAAACCAGCAAAAAATGAATACTTAGGTAAAAAATCATATACTGTAGAGGCATATCCACTTCCTACCAAGGCTTTAAGAGGGCGCTCGGCCATATAAGGAGAAACATTTTGCAAGGTCCCAAATCTCTGTCCTAAAGATCCATCCGAGAACCCCATGGAAAAGATCCGGCTGAATCGGGTCGAAACAAGAGCTGCCACTCGTCCAACAATCCCTGTCACATACAAGGCAATCAATGTGATTGGTGTCCCGATCACCCAAGTCAGCCTAGCCTTTCGTGCAAAAAATAGATAATAAATCGCCATGAGGGCAATAAAGGTGATCCAGGCCATCCGAGACTGGCTGACAATCAGGGCAAAGAGAACTGCCCCCTTATAGAGGTAATCAATTACTTTGTTCTTACTTGGGAAACTTAAGCCTAAGAGCCATCCCACTAAGAGGACATAGGCAAAATAGGTATAGTGAGTGAAGAAGGAGCTAGGGTAATACACAATATGTGAAAATTCATTCATCCGATTAATCCACTCTGCGGCCCCTGTAGAAATAAAACTGGAAATTGGATTATGTCTTACATTCCACTCATAGATTCCAAAGAGTGCAAAAAACATAACAAAAGACTTGAGGCATTGAACAAAGAATAATTTAGATTTATTGCCATTTACCACCAATAAGCTAGCAACATAAAAAGCTATGATTGGTAACATTACATAACGAATGACTAAATTTGTAAAACTAGCGGATGAGCGAAAAAAGGCCCCACTGACAAAAATATAATAAACAGCAAACAATACTAAATAAACACTATTTTTGTTTAAGCGAATGATGAGCCCTTTTGAAAAAATCCTATGAATCAGCACTAAAACAAACATAGGGAGGATAAGAGTTAAATTCATATTACGATAATATGCAACTCCAATAATAATCCAAAGAGAAAATATCATATAGGTAATGAGTCTACTTCTTTGGGATAATCTATTCATGTTTTCTCCATTCTTGGATCTATTTTAACGTTTTTATAATATTTTTAATTGATGGAATTCTTAAATAGTAGTAAAGAATATAGTGAAAATAATGTTGGACTTTTGATTCTCGATTCAACTGTCTTAAAAAAGTGACCATTGATGGTTCAATTTTCGGAAATTTAATCCGTTTCAAACCAAAAATATTTGTCTTCGTACCAAAACCAATCGTATTGTTTTCATGAATACGATATCTTATTAATTTTTCATTTAAAAAACATACTTTTCCAATTTTTGAAGCAATTAATAATAATTGATGATCGTGATACAAGGTTCTATTATCAATTTTCAAATACAGTTCTCGTGTCTTCTTTGAAATACAATATGTAGCACCTTGGACAACATTCCCCAACATAAGGTAATCAAATGATAGATCAATAATTCTATCATTCTTTTTCTCTAATTCTGTGAAAAAACGATTGGGAACAAATTGTGCTGTAGTTTTTAATTCACTACCATTTTTATCGATTAGGCTAAAATTTGTACAAACAGCTTCACACTTGTACTCCTTCATAACTTCCATTGTTTTTTCAACTTTATCAAACTCCCAAACATCGTCTTGGTCCGCTAAAAAAATGAAATCTCCAGTACAAGCTTCAATCGCATTATAAAAATTTTGAATATATCCTACATTTTCCCGATTCCGAATGAATTTCACCCTAGAATCTTGTACTTTTGATATAACACCAGCTGTATTATCGGTCGAACAATCATCGAAGATAATGACCTCATCAACTTCTACACTTTGATTTAAGATAGACTGTAGCTGAGTAATCACATAATCTGCACCATTATAGGTTGTCATTGCTACAGAAATCATTTTATGAGCTCCTTCATAATTTTTTTATAATAAGTCCCATCTTTCATCGTTTCAGATTCATCAAACTTATAGGTTAATTTATGAAAAGGTGTTGTCAATAATAGATTGTCCCACCACGTTTGGTTATAATCTTCAAATAAATTAAGCAAAAGAATATGTGGCAAAGTATTGGATGCCGGAAAAACTTCTTTCCACTTTTCAGGATAGGTTTCAATTGCCAATTGAAACATTAAATGGAAAATGAAATAGTCTTTCACATAATCATATTTTTCCCAATATTTATACAATAAATACTTTGTTAATTCCAATAATTCATTGTGAGTTTCAGAGGTGATAAACCAATTAGAAATTTGCATCACATGACCATCGATTGGCTTTAAACCTTGAAACACAAATAGATTGGAATCTAACATATAACTTGGAACATCTGGAGATGTACAAAAAACTGTAGAATCAATCCAGGTCCCGCCATGTCGGGTTAATAATTCCAACCTCAGTAAGTCAGAAAAATGTGTCGGACTTATAATTCCTTTAGCAAATTTGTTCATAACATGCTCAGGAAATTCAACATATTGCGAATAGTTTTCTTCCGTGATTAGAACAATATCCCTATCAGGAAGATTCTCTTGGATAGATGCGACGCACCTTTGAACAAGTTCAGGTGCATTTTCTAATCCTTGCATCCAACAAATCCACACCTTGTTACTTTTCTTTTTATCAAATAATTTCTGTGAGGAAAGAAATTCTTTAATTACAGGTGCATTTTCTTTTCTCAATTTTTTCATGAGCTTATAACGTACAATTAAACGCACTAGTTCAAGACCTTTTCTATCCCGTCCTATGAAAAGCGTCCCCAGCGTTAATGGAAAAAAAGTCCCATTCTTTAAGGATGTCAGTAATATTTCTTTTTTATTTATCTTCTTTTTCATTATTTCTCATATATTTTTTATACAATTTACTAAATAGAATCACTGCTCTACTCAAGGTTTTGACTGGTTTACCCCAATCAATCTTTTCAGACCGAACTTTCTTGACCGCATAAAACCCACCCCGTTGGATGATCGCTTCGACCTGGTCCAAAAGCTTTTGTTCCGAATCAGAACTTACTTGTTTTTTCAGTAAACGCGTAGCCACCAAGGTCTGTCTGTAAGTCAGGGCATGGTCCTTGGCTAGTTCATTCACCTTGGATAAGCGTTTAAAAATGCGACTCCATTTAAAATTGTACTCGTGTTTACTAGTGACATTGCTTCCATAACGACGATAGCCCATCACTGTTTCAGGATAAAAGTAGACCTTGCCTTGCAAAGCTGCTACCTTTGTCGTGAAATTATCATGTGATAGATAGGCCAATTCGGGGGCATCATTTGCCAACTCTGGAAGAATCGAAAACAGTTCCCGGTTGAAAAAGGTATTGCATCCATAGACCTTGTGAGCCATGAAGGCAGAAATCGGATTGGTATAGTGAATCCCCATCAACTGGTCCATACTCGGATAGGTTTCCTTACCAGCTCCGTCAATGATTCTCATATCCGCATAAATCAGGGTTGGTCCACCCGTATGAACTTCTTGATAGAAATCTTGCAACCGTTCTAACTTGTCTGGATCCCAAACATCATCCTGGTCCGCAAATACATAATAATCAGAATGAGCGCCCTGCTGACGAACTGCATTGATTAATCCGAAGAAGTTGTAATAGGCCCCATGAAAATCAGATTCATTTTGAATCAACTGAATCCGTTCATCCTTTGCCATGTATTCTTGGATAATGTCAACCGTCTGATCTGAAGAATGGTCATCTCGAATGATGAGGCTCCAATCCGTCACAGTTTGACGGAGGATACTATCCAACTGCTCTCGAAGAAAGGCCTCTCCATTATAAGTCGCCATCATGATCAATAACTTATTTGTTTGCACGAGCGAACTCCTTTAAAATTTGATAGGTATGGCCAAAACCGGTCTTAGCATCAAACAATCCTTTCCAGCCTAAACCTTCGAGTTTATCACTGGTCAGACTGGCATTTTGCATAGGATTGGCCTGTTTACGATCTTGTTCTGTTGGAAGATCCATCACCAAGGCCACCTCTCCAACTTGGGCAATCACTTCTGCCATCTGCTTGATGGTAATAATCGAAGTGGAATTTGAAATATTATAGGCTTGACTTGAGGTTCCTGCCAACAAGACCGTCAAAATTGCACTGGCACAATCGAGACTATAACAATAGGATCTCAATTGGCTTCCTGTACTTTTCATTACGAGATCCCGTCCTGCGAGGGCTTCGTTCATAAAGAATGAAGAGACCCGATTGTCTGATCCCTTGGCACTTGGTCCGTAAATATGACCTGGCCGAACGATGCTAATCTTTAAATCATATTCCGAAGCGAAGCTGACACAGAGGGTTTCCGTCGCTCGTTTAGAACTAGCGTAGGAAGAACGGACATGGAGATGGTCAACCTCCCCAATAAAATCCTCAGCTAGCGGTTGAGCCGTCGAACTTGCCCCATAGACCTCGCTCGAGGATACATAGACCAGATTTGAAACACCTGCATCCTTGGCATAACTTAAGAGATGGTACATACCCATAAAATTACTGGTCATGGTTTCGACTGGTTGTTGAACATAGAGTTCTGGACTAGCTGGGCTGGCTGCATGGATGACAAAATCGACAGTCATCTTAAAATCAGGGACTTGAGTGGCATCATAAAAGATAAAGTGCAAGTAACTTGTTTCCTTGCCAAAGCGCTCTTCTAAAGAGGACAGATTCCGACCACAGCAGTAAATCTCTATGTCAAAGTCTCTGACCTGATTGAGAAATAAGAGCTGGTCGACCAGGGTTGAGCCAATTAAACCAGAAGCTCCTGTTATGAGGACCGATTTCCCTCTCAGCTCATCGAGACAAACGATTGAGGACAAGGAGTGCTCAACGTCTTTTCTATAGGTGGCGTTAGCTAATAATTCCATTGTTATTTGATCCAATTATCCCGTGTTGAACTTAGTAAGGCTTTAAAAATATCTAAATCTTCAACAGTTGTAATTTTAAGATTTTTCTCTGATCCGAGTGAGAAATAGCTCTTCTCACCAAACAATTGCATCATTTGGCAAGAAGCTGCGACATCTGTAATCCCTTGTTCTAAGGCTTTGTGATGAAGGGACAAAATCTTGTCCAGATGGTAGACATGAGGTGTCTGAGTACGAAGCAACAAATCACGGTTCAAGGATTCAGATGAAGAAGTTGATTGAGGCTCATCCAAGACAAAGACAACCTCTGTTGTTGGAATGGCTGCAACCGCATTTCCAAATTGTTGGTAGGTCGCCAAAGCATCGCTAATAATCTCATTGCTGACCAAAGGACGGTTCCCATCATGGATCAAGACAGTTACATCTTCGTCTGGATGAGCTTCTTTAACAGCTGTCAAGCCCTTGAAGATTGACTCTTGCCCAGAAGCTCCTCCGGTTGTAATGATTTTCAACTTGGTGATCCCGAATTGTTCGGCATAGGCTTTTACCATTTGCTCCCATCCCTTTAAGATGACGATACAAATTTCATCGATTTCTGGATGGTGTTGGAATTTTTCAAGAGTATAAATAATAACTGGTTTATTTTCCACATGGATAAACTGTTTTGGGATATCCTGTCCAATACGGCTACCAATACCAGATGCTGTTAAAATTGCGATATTCATTATTCTTCTCCATATTTTAACTCTAGGAACAAGTGTTGTTCTCTCTTATCTGCAGAAGGAACCACCATGTAATCTTTGCCATAAAACATTTCCAAATATTCTTCAGACCAGACTGGAATATTGACCATCTCTGTCTCGAAAGGAACTTTCTTATAAACGTTCATGTTTTCACGTAGATAAGTCTCTCGTCTAAAGTGTTTGCGCCCTGTCGGGATAGAAACATATTTTGTATGAGGATCTTTACAACTGGAGTTGCACTTGTCTAACCAGGTTAACCAAGTCTTCATCGGAATAATCCCAAAGAACCAGCCCACCATCAACTTACCAGCTGAATAGTTAAGCTTTCTCCCCTCTAAGCGAAACATCTCTTTCATCAAAGCATGATTCTTTGTTTCACGCACAGAGGCCAAGGCAAAGGTTAGAAACATACTGGTAAAACCTTGGAAAAAGCGTTTGATGGGTTGATCAAAGACATTTTCCACAATATATAAGTCGATGGAGATCCCACATTCTTTGGCTGCGTAATCATATTTCCTACGAGCCACTGTCCCTTTTTTGCGAATCTGTGAGACATGAAGCCCAAGCTCTGGGTGGGTTTTAGGGCTTTGAAGATAGTAGTGAGAACTAAAATCCTGATCCGTTTCAAATAAGGCGACTAGTTTATCATAACTTTCTCGTGGAATATTGATATCGACATCATCATCCCAAGGGATAAAACCTTTGTGGCGAACGGCTCCTAAAATACTCCCGCCACTCAATGAATACTGAATCCCATGCTCATCGAAAAACTTGAAAACATCGGAAATCATCTTAAGGAGTTCCGCTTGGTACCGTTTCAAGCCCTCATCGTCTAAAAAGATAATATCTGATTTGTCGTATTTTAATTTTTCTGCCATTCTTTTTTATCCCTTAAACTCTTTCTCATAATCGGCTACGATCTTTTCCCAAGTAAAGGCTTTTGCGATGCGTCGGCTTGATTTCTCATTGAGGGCTTCAATTGCTTGAGCGTCTAATTGCTCAGCCTCATTGATGACCCTTGCCAACTGGTCTTTGGCCCAATAGAGAGCCCCATCTTCTCCCACTTCTCGGTTGAAACCAACATCTAACAACAAGTTGAGCTTGGTTGATTCCAAAGCTTCAAGAAGAGAGGGGTTGGTCCCGCCTACCTCATGACCATGGAAATAAGCAAAAGCTTGTTCGCGAATGTACTTCAATAATTCCTGATCATAGACCGTCCCGACAAACTTCACTCGAGGATCTTGATCAAATCCAGTATCTTTACGCAACTGTTCATAGAACTTGTTTTGTTCTACATTGGTAATTAGAACAAAATCTTTTTGGGAGTTTGACTGCATAAAGCCACGAATCATGGCCTCATAGTTGTTTTCCGGTACAAAACGTCCCACGACAAGGTAGTAATCTCCTTCAGTAACTTGCTTATCTGCAAACCAAGTCCGTACTTTCTCGTCTTCTTTACTCAGGATAGACTTGCTTGTATCGGTTCCATAAGCAATATAGGTCGTCTGTGGCTGATACTTAGCATAATCCTTCTGAATATAAGCCTCGATATTCTTGCTATCGCAGATCAAAAGATCGGCGTTTTTAACCATGAGTTGTTCAGAAAACTTCCAGTATTTACGGACTGGAAGACTCCATTTCGCACGAAGCCATTCATGTCCATCCGGATTGACCATCAGAGTCCCTCCGATCGCCTTGATTTTCTTCTTGATACCAGCGATAAAAGGGCCAATCCGACATGCCAAAACATAGAAGATAGGGGCTTGATCCTTGTTTTCTTTTGCGATTTCAATAGCTTTATTGAGAGCTGCAATATCATAAGCAATAGCACGTGCAGGACCGATATTAGGGACATCAATGTTGTAGCAAATTGCGCCGTTATGTTCAAAAGTATCTGCAGTAATCCCTGATTTTGCAGAATTCTCCCGCATACATGCCACATAGTACTGAATCTCTCGATCTTGTTGGCACTCTGTCAGCTTTTCGACAAAAGTTTCAAAACCACCATATTTCGCTGGAATTCCCTTAGAACCAACGATATAAACTGACTGTTTCATTTTTCTCCTTACATGGAAAGGACGAAGCAGGAATTTCCTACTTCGCTCCATCTCGTTTAAATACAACTTTGATCGTTTTCAGCAAGATTTTAATATCTGACCAGATGGTCCAGTCATCGATATAGGACACATCTAAGCGAACCACTTCATCAAAGTCTGTAATTTCGCTACGTCCACTCACTTGCCAAAGCCCTGTAATTCCAGGTTTGAAACTCAAACGACGTTTTTGTTCTGGAGTATACTTCTCATACTCATCCACTGTTGGAGGACGGGTTCCAACTAGGCTCATATCACCTTTTAGGACATTAAAGAATTGTGGCAGCTCATCCAGACTGGTCTTGCGGATAAAGCGACCAATCGGCGTAATCCGAGGATCATTATCCATCTTGAACATACCACCGGTCATGGTGTTTTGATCCATCAATTCTTTTTTCCGTTCTTCTGCATCGACATACATGGAACGGAACTTATAAAACTTGAAATAGCGGCCATTTTTCCCGACCCGCTTTTGGGCGAAAATAGCCGGTCCTCCATCCTTGCGAATCAAGGGCACCAATACAATCGCCACCAAGCCGCATAGGAGCAAGCCCACCAAAGAACCACATATATCAATTACACGTTTCGCGGTCACATGGCTAGGTTTGTAGAAGTTGGTCGAGAAGGTGACAACATTGAGGCCAGCTACTTCGCAAATTCGTTTGTTGCCGGCAAAGTTTAAATCAAAAGCATTGAGGTTGACGGTAACGTCGATCCCCATGGTCTCAAATTGTGAAACATACTCCCCAATTTCATACTCTTCACTTGGAAGATTGAGAAATACTTCATCTACCACTTCATAGGTCGCATAGGCCAACAGGTCTTCCTTTGGAACAACCTGAACAAAGGGGTGTTGAAAGTCTGGCCGGTCTAATACAGTGACCGCAACCACTTCCCCTCCGCTATCATTGGACGAAAGAAGTCGATCCAGGACTTTATCCAGACGAGAATTCGCTGTAATCAAGAGAATCTTGTGACTTCCTTTGAGACTGTAATAGAAGCGACGCCAATACCGTTTAATGAAGTAATTCATTAAATAAAGGACAAGAGTCAGAAGAAACAGAAAATAAATCATTCCCCGGCGGGAGAGGGAGAACTTCTCCTCCAAAAAGAAGCTCGAAAAACTGATGGCTAACGCGAAGCACAAGCTGTATTTCAAAGTTTGTAAGAATTCAACTAGATGCCCACGTTTGAAGTAATCTTGGTTGTAATCACTGACGTAGAAGGCTACGAAATGCAATAAATACAGATAGAAAATTGTATTAGAGTGGATTTCTGTCTCTGTCACAAAACTAAACAAATAAGCCACAACTAAGACTGGTAAGCTTTGGACAAAGGCCAAAGCAAATTTGTGAAATCCCCTTCCTTCTGTCATAATATCCCGATCCTATTCTTTATCTTTTTTTCCCGTAATTGCCATAGTTCCCGTAATTACCATAAGAACCATATTTTTCTAATTGAATATCAAATTTATTGAGGACCACTCCTAGGAATGGTGTCCCCGTCTGCTCTAGTTGCTCTTTGGCCTTTTGAACAGCCTTGCGACTAACAGCTCCTGCTGCTGTCACAATCAAGCTACCATCACAGCGTTGAGCAATAATCGCCGCATCAATCACCATCCCAATTGGTGGGGTGTCGACAACGATATAGTCATAGTGATTGCGAAGTGCCTCAATGATGACCTCGAAGTTTTTACTTTGCAAGAGACCCGTTGGATTTGGAGAAACCTGCCCTGACAGGAGCACATCCAGTTTTGGATAATCTGTCGTCGCAATTGCTTGCGAAATCTCACTCTTCCCAGAAAGTACTTCTGTCAAACCAGCAACACGACCTTGGCTCTTGAAGACACCTGTCATGACCGAGTTACGGATATCCGCATCGATCAACAAGGTACGATAGCCCGCACGCGCAAAGGCTGTCGCCAAATTCGTAGAAATGGTTGATTTTCCTTCGTTTGGTTGCACAGATGAGATGGCAACGACCTTAATATTGGTCCCACTCAACTGAATATTGGTACTCAAGGCATTAAAATACTCTTCAGCCTGAGTCATCGCTGCTAATTTGCTTTTTACAATTTCTAAGGTTGCCATGAATTCTCCCTCTTACAGTTTCTTCACACTAGGGATCACACCTAATAGAGTGATGCCCATCACTTCTTCGACATCTTCTGGTTTCTTCACACGGTCATCCAATACCTCTGACAAGATCACCAGGATGGAAATCAAGACACCCCCAAGGACAAAGCCAATAACGACATTTCGCTTAATATTTGGTGAAGAAGGGTTTTGCGGTACGACAGCCTCATCCAAAGTCGTCACGTCAGATACCTTGGTTACAGCGATAATTTTTTCGGCCGCTACATCTTTCAATCCATTCGCGATACGAGCTGCTTCTTGTGGATCTGGGTCTGAGGCTGTGATGGACAAAATCCGAGTATCCGCTGGAACTGCCACTGAGACTTTCTTAGCAAGCTCTGCTGGAGTCATTTCCAACTTCAACTCTTCAATAGCCTGGTTCAAGACATTTTGAGAAAGAATAATCTCGCGATAGTCTTTAACCAAGTAGGATCCCGCTTGAAGATCTTGGTTGGTCAAGGCATTGTTTTCTTGGTTCTGACGGCTGACCACATAGATACGACTGGTACTTTGGTAGATTTTCTTCGCCACAAATGCGCTGTACCCTAGGGCACCAATCGCAAATAGCAAGGCCGTAATCAGAATTGAGAATTTACGACGCCATAAGGTTTTAAAGAGGGAGACCACATCCAATTCGATCTCTTTGCTCTCTTGGTTTTTCATATTCACTTTCTCCTTTTCAATCCCCGTGATGGAACTTGATTGTTAAAATAATTCGTTATCCAGTAATGCTTGTTGATTTTCAATAAAGAGGGCACGCGCTCGGTTACTTCCGTAACGTTTTTCAATCAACTGATAAGCCTTTTCCATGTATGGAGGGCGCTGATCGACATTGTGCATATCGCTCGCAACAAAATGGACCAAATCCTTGTCCAAGAAATATTGGGCACGATGTTTCATGAACTTGTAGCGATCGCCAAACAACTTAGGCTTGAGCACACTCGAACTATTGATTTGGGTATAGCATCCCATTCGGATCAATTCCCGCACCCGTTTTTCATTCTTTTCCAAACAGTGGTACCGTTCAATATGGGCAACTACCGGAGTCACTCCTAAGCGCAAGACCGCACTTAAGGCTTGATGAATCTCCTTGTAGGGCGTTGCCATACTAAACTCGATCAAGGCAAAGCTGGTTTCAGCAAGCGTTGGAATAGTCCCAGCTTCCAGTTTTTCAAGAATATCTCGTGTATAGTAGATTTCTGCTCCAAAATGCAAGGTCATTTCCGGTAGATAGGTCGCCACCATCTCTTTTACTGCCAAGTAGTTTTGATAGATCTTTTCTTCTGGGGTTTCAAACATCCCTTTCCGACGATGGGACGTCGAAACGATGGTTCGGATCCCTTGACGGTAGCTTTCCTCGATGAGGAGTTTGCTATCCTCAATCGTCTTTGGTCCATCATCCACATCAAAGACAATGTGTGAATGAATATCAATCATTGTTTTTTCCTTCCATGGTTTGGTTTATCTTTTCTTTGGCTTGTGCCACGCTATCAGCATTCAACTCCATCATATAAAGAGCAGATCCTGGCATCGCATATGAAGGCAAGTCATTTCGTCCTTGTCCAGTGACAGCTTGTGAAGTCACCTTGTAGCTTCCACCAGTCTCCAACTGTGTATTGACCAAATTCATAATGGTTGGCAAAGGCATATTGGTTTGCAAGGAATCTTGTAAACCAGAAACGATTTCGTTGTAATTGCTCAATGCTTTGGTCGATGTTAATTTATGGATAATGGCTGCGATGACTTTTTCTTGGTTCTTCCCACGGTCGTTGTCTCCACCTTCGAGAGAGTAGCGTTCACGGACAAAGCCAAGAGCTTGTTCCGAATCCAAGTGGACTTTTCCTACAGGGAAGTGGTAGTTCCCGTGTAGACTTGTAAACTCTTGATCATTTTCTACATCAATCCCTCCGACGAGGTCGACAAGCTTTAAGAAAGAAGTGAAATTCAAGCGGACATAGTAGTCAATCTTGATGTCGTACAGATTTTCTAAGGTATGAATAGACGCATCTACTCCGTAAATCCCAGCGTGGGTCAATTTATCCCCTTGGTTGTTCCCACCATCTGCGATCGGTACATAGGCGTCACGCGGAGTCGTGGTCAGCAAGACTTGCTTGGTCTTTCGATTGACCGTCATGATAATATTGACATCAGATCGAGAAACCGAAGTGACTGGGCCATAGGTGTCAATCCCACTGACATAGATGTTAAAGGTATCCGCATTGGCATCCGCCTTTGCCTTGGTTTCCACTTGGCGACGGATCTTGTAAGAATAGATTTTCTTTAATTTTTTCGCGTAGTCAGCATCCACACTGGCAATGGTATCTTCAAAGGTACTATTCAAAGCAATGGCTTGTGTCTTATCTTCTTGTAGGGCCTGGTAGGCTGCCACGTAAGATTCCACATCTTCGATGGTCAAGTCATGCTGGCGCGTTTTCTTCACTTCCTCTACCAAGGCTAGAAGATCATCTGCATTATTATTCCCCGTAGGCGCTGCTACACTGCTGATTTCTTTGATATCTTGGATTGGACTATCTGCTTTGACATAGACAGCCATTTCAAATTCCGTATAGTTGGCATTTCGGTTCACATTTCCAGCGACATCGACCAATTGCTGGGTAACAAATGTCCCCACGGAGGTCCCTAGCAAGCCTAAAACCAATAAAAATAGCGTCGTCTTTTTAGCCTTGCCTGCAAGGATCAAACCCAAGGTTAAAAAAAGTCCGCCAATTAACAATACCGTCACAAGAATATTCAAATAACGGAAAGCTAGGATATTGTAGCTAAAGACATTATAAAGAAAGAGCCCAGCTACAAGTAGCGTTAAAACCCAGAGACCACTATTTACAATGCGTAGCTGATCCCAACCGCTTGTTCTATTTGAATGTTTGTTTTTTCTACTTCGATTCATTTTATCCCCCATACTATTTTCTTAAATATTATAACATAAAATTGGCCTACAGATCAGAATCTATGCCCATTTCTCCACTATTAATTTTATACTATTCCTAACTTTCTGTACAGTAACATAAGAAAAAATGAGCAAATAAAAAAGGTGAGTTTCCTCACCTTTTTTATAGGTTTATACTTTATCTTTTGAGGTTGAACTTGTATCTGAATCCTTGCTAGTCGAAGAATCACTCTTTGAAGAATTGCTTCCTTTACGAGTTTCAGCTCCATCAGCAGAGTATTCGTTTACAAAGATTTCCTTACGTAGTTCAAGGAAGCTTTCATCACTAAGGATATAACGCCCTTCTTTGGTTTTTGTCAATTCCAAAGTGTACTCACGTGGTTCGATGTACCCAAAATCTTCGTTCAAACGATCAAAGGCATAGTAGAACAAGAAGTTGTTCAATAAAGACAAACGTTTTTCCAGATCTGGATCTGTGTTGTCTTCTAATTTTTTAACATCTTCAATTCCGTTTTCAAACAGACTAGATTTTGCGCGGTTGATCAAGTTAGCCAAGTCACGTGTTGCAATTGCACGAGATTTGAAGGTAACCGTCGCAATATCTCCTTCGTCTTCAACCTTGGTGATTTCATAGTCATCACCGATCGTTGCTAACACTTTGAAACGAGCTTGGTCAAACAATTCCAAGATTTTTTCTGGAGTGAATGTTTCAGTTGTGAGTTCAAGTGTGTAGTTTTCTGCTGGTAAATATTTTGATGCATTTTCATCGACAAATTTTTCGGTGATTTGTTTTTTCCACTTGTCAACTGATGTACCCATCAAAGTTGTGAAACCAGAAGAATGATCTGTAAAGATGGCACGAAGAATAATATCCCCATCTTTTTCAATTTGTTTTTTTGTCTTTTCTTCTTTTGATTCACTAGATTGTTCTACTTTATCCTCTTTAGTTTGAGGTTTTTCAACAACTGGTTTTGATGAACAAGCTACTAACATCAATAAACAGGCTGGTAAAACACCATATTTTACAAGCTTTTTCATAAGTTCTCCTTATTTTTTATAGATTATGTTCATTATATCAAAAATTACCCTTTGAGAATTCTCAGATAAGTGTATGTAAACAAATTGTAATATTTCATTACACACTTCACACTAACAAGCCCTCCTTCCCCTAAGAAGGGCTCAATTCGCCTATAACATTGGTGCAAACAACTGCATAATCTCTTTGATCAAATGCTGGTACCAGGTAATCCGGAAAGTGTCTAGCTTGATTTGCTGAGATACAGAGAAAATCTCTCCAAAGTCCGCTCGGATCTTGGTCAATTCTGGACTTCGATACATCCAGACAGCATTCTCATAGTGGTGTACTAGGCTCCGATAGTCAAAGTTGATGGTCCCGACTACTGCGACTTCATCGTCGGCCAATACTTGCTTGCTATGGATAAAGCCTGGAGTGTATTCATAGATTTTCACCCCTGCTTCCATGAGGTCTGGATAAGCCCCTCGTGTAACGATTTGGATCAGTTTTTTATCTGGAATGAAAGGAGTCACGATGCGTACATCGACCCCTCGTAGAGCCGCATTTCGAATATCTTCTGTCAAATCATAATCAATGATTAGATAAGGGGTCGTAATGTAGACATAATCCGTCGCCTGATTGATGATATTCTGATAAACAGACTTACCAACTTGGGACTTGTAGATGGGTTTAGGGCCGCTACCAAAGGGAATATAGAAGCCTTCACCCTCTACCGCTTGGTTTTCCATATGGTATTTATCAAAATCTTCAATTTCCCCCTGGTTGATGTACCAGTTCATGAGAAAGAGCCGCGTCAAGGCCTTAACCGCTCGACCATCTAAGCGCACTGCACTATCCTTCCAATGACCGAAGCGCTCTATCTGATTGATATACTCATCCGCTAGGTTAACCCCACCTGTATAGCCAATCTGACCATCAATGACCAAGATCTTGCGGTGGTCTCGATTGTTATAAGCCACCGTCAATCGTGGCACCACCTTGTTGAACTTATGGGCGTCAATGCCTAATTTTCGCAAGCGTCTGGTGTAGTTCCCCTTCAGGGTCGCCATACAGCCGATATCATCGTAGAGCAATTTCACCTCTACCCCTTCTTTAACCTTTTCAAGTAGGATATCTAGGATACTATTCCACATCAGGCCTTCCTCGATGATGTAGAATTCGAGAAAGATAAATTTCTTAGCTGAGCGCAAATCCTCCAACAATTGCGGGAGCATCTGATCCCCTAGCGGGAAGAAAGTCGAAGCCGTCCCGTTGTACAGGTCTGCATTGTGGTCCATGGATAGAATAGACTTGACCATCCCATAGACGCTCTTACTCTCTTCTTTCAACTGGAGGCGAAGCTCGTGGCTATTATCCTCACGGAAATTCATGGATTCCATATTTTCCAACTGGACCATTTCTTTTTTGGACAGACGCCGCTCCCCAAACATGAGGTAAAGAAGGGAACCAAAAACGGGGATGACGGCAATTAAGAGCCAGGTCACCTTGCTCTCTGGAGGCATATTCCGGTTAACAATCGCCAAAATGGTCGAGATATACAAGAGGACCATGATGGTGACAGACATCCAATTGGGGAACCATTCATTTAGCCAAAAGAAGGCTGCAAAGGACAACCAGAGTTCAAACCCCATAAAGAGGATACTGAACCCATATTTGGACATTAACAATCGAATTTTTCGAAAACTCACCCTCGTTCTCCTTCTTTTCTAATCCCTACTAGTATACCAGTTCTAAGAAGGGAGCGCAAACCCGATAAAATGAAAAAAAGGCTGGGACAAAAGTCCTAGCCTCTCAATTGTCTTTGGATTATCGAGCAAGACGCAGTGGTTGAGTGGGCTCTACCACGCTGATTTCATCAGCTTTCACAGCCCTACCCAACTATGCGGAGGTGGGACGACGAAATCGAATTCTAACGAATTACCAATTTCTGTCCCACTCTCACTTCTGCTATTTTATTGCTTGGTCAAAACAATCGTATCATCATCATAGAGCTCTTGGTCAAAGTCTTCCAGAGTCAATTGTTGCCCCTCTAGTCGATAGCGGTAGGCATCATCTCCAATGATAATCGACTGGTTGGCAGCATCTAGTTTCACTGGCTTGATTTCTTGTTCTCCGTCAGGCTCCACAGCTGTCCAAGTTCCTGTATTTCCTGTGACAACTAAGGTAATCTGGTCCGCTTCATCTACCCCTTTGTAGGTTCCATCAATATTACCTTGAGTCACTTGAGTGTTTGTAGTATTTAAACTAGATGAATTTGAGCTTCCATCAGAAGAACTTCCTTGTGTATTTGTTGTCTTTGCTTCGGAATCAGTCACCTGAATATTAGACTGTGAAGAAGATGGTGTTTGCTGATTCGAACACGCTCCAAGTAGGAGGACTGTAGCTGTTGCCAATAAAGCAGTCACTTTCTTTGCCATTGATGGTCTCCTTTCGCGCCAACCTTTTAAGGGACTTCCCCGTTTATTTGTGGCTCACCTTTAGTATACGATAGAATCTGTTTTTGGTCAATCTTTATGATTGAGCGTTGAATACCATCGCCTATAAAGGGTTCTTTCCTTGCTCCAATAGATAAGCGCGAACTTCCGAAATAAAGTAAAGAGAACCGGTGACAAAGAGCACCTCTTGACCATCTTGTCGGCTATAAAAATCTTGCAAATAATTTCTGAAATCTGCTACATAAGGATAACCTAAGCCATCCGCCTCTTGGACCACTTCCCCATAAGCAAAGGTCGTCACCGTCAAGTCCGCCTCCGGCAAGTCGCTTACAAAGATCTCCAACATCCCTTGGTAATCCTTGCGTTTTAAAGCACCAAAAAGGATCTTCACGCGCTTATCTGAAAAGGTACGGGCATATTCGACCAAGCGATGGATGGCATGGGGGTTATGAGCGCCATCTAGATAGACGCCCTGGTCAAAATTCTCCAGACGTCCCGGCCAGCTAGTCGCTTGCAAAGCCTCCCGAACACCGTTTTCATCGACCGCCAGACCTCTCTGCTCCATGAAGAGGAGAAAGGCTTCAAGAGCCACCGCAGCATTCTCTTCCTGATAAGCTCCATTGAGCCCAATTTTCAGTGAGTCAAACCGATGGTGCGCATCTTGAAAGACGCCCTTTATCAGTTGGAAATCTTCTCCATAGCGAGCCAGTGGACAGCCTATTGCCTGGACCTTTTCTATGCAGACTTGCTCAGCCTCTTTAGCCAGTGGACCGATAACAGCCGGCTTCCCGGCTTTAAAGATTCCAGCTTTTTGCCTAGCAATGGCCTCTAGGCTTCCTCCCAAGGTCTCCTGATGATCCAGCCCTACTGAGGTGATCACTGCTACCTCTCCTGTGATGACATTGGTCGTATCAAGGAGGCCTCCGATCCCAACCTCGATCAAGGCCAGGTCTACTTTTTGTTCATGGAAATACAAAAAGGCCAAGAGGGTGATGATCTCAAAGTAAGAGAGTTGGTCGTGGGTCTCGAGAAGCTGAGACTCCATCGCTTGGATGCTCTGACCCAAGCGAATCAGATCTTGATCCGAAATTGGTTGCCCATTGATACAAATCCGATCATGCATACTAACGATATGTGGAGAAGTAAAGGTCCCTACTTTCAGACCATGCTGTTGGAATAGTTGGCGCATAAACGCAATGGTTGAGCCCTTCCCGTTAGTCCCCGTCACATGGATCATCGGAACAGCTTCATGAGGATCCCCTAAGAGCTTTACAGCCTGTTGCATCCGCCCCAAGCCTGAACGAAAATTGAGTCCAATTCGGCTATTCATCCATTCTTCAATTTGATTCATTTCTTTCTCCTAAAAGAAAAGAGCGATCAAGCCTTCTTGCTGGCTCACGCTCTGCTATTTCTTTGGTTTCTTATTTCACTTCCAATATTTTTAAAAGCTGGGCTAAAAACATCCACTGGATGTTTCAACTCTTTCTAGTTTCTAGGAGTTGAGGTGATACAGTCTCCCAGACTTACTTGCGGTTTTCATTTCCAGCGCAAGGCTAAAAACGTCCCCCGGACTTCCTGCTTTTTCTTGTTTCTTGAAGCAGGGCTAAAAACATCCACTGGATGTTTTTACTCCTCCATAAAGCTGTTGAAGACTTCTTCAATCATGTTCCATTCATCATCTGAATCTTCTGGGATTGGTTGAAGGTCGCCTTCTGTTCCGTCTTCGTTTTCAGTAAATGAGTAAGCTTGGATTTCTACTTCACCGTTTTCATCTTCTTCTGCATTTGCAGGAATCAAAAGAACATAGTTTTTACCAAATTCTTCTTTTCCATCAATGGTCAAAAGGATTTCAAACAAGGTTTCGTTTCCTTGCTCATCTACCAATGTAATCAATTCGCGTTCGTCATGGTTGTGGTCATGATCATGATTGTGTGCCATCTTATTTCCTCTTTTTTCTAAAATTTTCGATCTAAATAATTTTGCAAAATCAACTGGGCAGCCAATTTATCAATTACTTTTTTTCGCTTATTTCGGCTGATATCCGCTTGCTCAATCAGCATACGCTCCGCTGCGACAGTTGTTAATCGCTCATCCTGGTACTCAACTGGCAATCCAAACAAGTCTTCAATTCGCTTGCCATAAGCTTGGCTAGCTTCTACTCGCGGTCCACTTGTGTTGTTCATATTCTTGGGTAATCCAACGACAAAGCGGTCCACTTTGTATTCTTTGACCAACTCAGCAAGGCGGTCAAGACCAAACTCTCCTTTGTCCTCATTAATCTGAATAATCTCCAGACCTTGAGCCGTAAAACCTAACGGATCACTGATAGCCACTCCTACTGTCTTAGAGCCAACGTCTAGTCCCATAATTCTCATTAGAGGTCGAGTCCTTGCCCTTTCAAGTAGTAGCGAACCAATTCTTCTACAATTTCATCGCGTTCGTATTTCCGGATTTGGTTCCGAGCGTTGTTATAACGAGGTACATAAGCAGGATCACCACTGAGTACATAACCAACGATTTGATTGATTGGATTGTAGCCCTTCTCATCCAAAGATAAGTAGACATCCTTTAATGTATCACTAATTTCTTTACGGTTTGAATCGTCAAGATTAAAACGTACTGTTTCGTCTGTAAATCCCACAATACCACCCTCTTTCTTTATATTCATACTATTATATCATAATTTCCATACTTTCTCAAACGAAAATTACTGATTTCATGGGCTTTCTTGGACTTTTCATCACTTGTTTCCGAAAGCAATCTTCTACAGTTTTCAATGACTTTATTTTACTTCTTTAAAACCATTTTTTTCCATGTTTTTGATGAAGAGCGTTGGAGAATAGGTCTTGATCATTTTGCAAATTTCTCCCAAGTCTTCGCTGTTTTTAATGTCATCGAAGTCTACTTTATCAGGATCAATCTCAATCTCAGAGATCATTGCTTCACCTGTCCAATCTGATGTCACGGTGATTCCATCGTAGTCTCTCAATTCATCAATGCCACCTTCACCTTCGTAACCTTCGATCAAGGCTTGTTTGGCACCTTCTTTATCATCCTCAGCATCGATCAATTTCTTGACTTCATCTTTGAATTCGTCCGACACATGAGTCGCTAGTTTGATAGAAACTTTCTTGTATTTCTTACCTTGGTAGGATACGGTTACTGTAATTTCCTGTTTGGCTACCTCGTCAGCTTCATTGACATCTCTGTTAATCTTAAAGGTCCGAGTGACGACGCTATCTTTCGATAAGGACTTGCCCCCTTTTGATTGAGAATTCCCACAACCTGCCAAGATAAGCAATCCAGCAACGACTAGTAATAGAAATTTTTTCATGTTTTCTCCTTATTCTTCTTTTGCTCCATTACGGAGTAGATTATTCATATATTCTGTTGGTGTCAACTTCAACAATTCTGCAATATTAGCCGATTTGAAGTACTCTAACTCAACCGCTTTTTTAGTATCCAACTGGGTGAAATCATAGGTGATGACCGTTTGGTATTCATTTTCATTTGGTACGGTCAGTTCAATGGTAAAGCCTGGAAGAGTCCGGGCTTGTTTGAGTTGTTCATCCTTGTCCATCGACTCCACCATCAATCGTTGGGCTTCTTCGAGGCCGACCTCTTGAATGGCTTTTTTCAATTCATCACTAGCAGGAGTGGTATTGGTCATGACCAATTTTTGTAATTGTTCCCCTTGATAGGTGATGGTCTGCTCTTGGCGAATACCTTTCTCATCTGTCGGAAGGACAAAATGTTTGGTAAAGACTTGCTGCTCTTCAGCCTTCTCTAACAAATTTCGATTTTCTTTATTGAACGATTCAATTTTAGCACTGTTGGATTTTTGAACACTGGAAGAATCGGTTTTCCCATGTTTCTTCTGTCCACAAGCTGTCAGCGTCAGGAGCAAGACTCCGAGACAAATAAGCTTCTTTTTCATGTTTTCTCCTTTGATAAGCTTCTATAAAAGGGATTTTCCCCACAGAAGTATTGTACCATAGAATGCCCAGCAAAAACATTCTTACAACCATTTTTTCGTGGATTCTTTGGCCAGATACAAAAGAAAAAGTCGAGATCTTGACATCTCGACTCTTCTCAGTAGCTCAATGTTTGGCTACTTGTTCTTATAAGGCTGCTCTTAAGCGAGCCTCTGCATTTTCAACATTTCGTACAGAGCGTGGTAAAAAGGCCCGAATATCATCTTCCTTATAACCAACTTGAAGTCGCTTGTTATCCACTAGGATAGGACTTTTCAAGATCCGTGGTGTTTCTAAGATGATATCGATGACTTCATTCATGCTGAGATCTTCAATATCGACACCTAGATTCTTAGCGTATCGGTTTTTTGAAGAAACGATACTTGCAATGCCATTTTCTGTTTTGGTCAAAATATCGAGTAATTCTTCTTTTGTAATCCCTTCTTTACCAAGGTTTTGTTCTTTATAGATCAACTGATGAGCATTTAGCCAAGTTTTGGCTTTTTTACAACTCGTGCAACTTGAAACTGTGTAAATTTTAATCATGCATGCACTCCTTTCGCCACACGATAATAACATTGTAGTATATTATACCATAAAAACCATCAGTCTTTCGACCTATTTTGAAAAAAAATTACTCTTCAATCTCAATGGCATCATCAAGATCTAGTGTTACTTCTTCAACAAGTGGGCTTTCAGCTACTTCATCTTGTGCAACTACAGCAGTGTCATCATCAATCAAACCGAAGCGCACGCGCACTTGGTGGTCAATCTCATCAAAAATTTCTGGATGGTCTGCCAAGTACTTCTTAGCATTTTCAGAACCTTGGCCAATCTTCTCACCGTTATAAGAAAACCAAGCACCAGCTTTTTGGATCAAATCAAGATCTGTCGCAATTTTTAGCAATTCACCTGTACGTGAAATTCCTTCCCCGTACATGATTTCAACCATGGCTTCTTTGAACGGTGGGGCTACCTTGTTCTTCACAACCTTGATCTTGGTTTCCTTACCAACGTTGGTATCTTTTTGGTCCCCAGTACCCTTGATTTGAGTATTTCCACGGACATCTAGACGAACAGAAGCGTAGAATTTAAGGGCACGACCACCAGGTGTGGTTTCTGGATTCCCAAACATGACCCCAACTTTTTCACGCAATTGGTTGATAAAGATAGCAATGGTCTTGGTCTTGTTGATCGAAGCTCCGAGCTTACGCATAGCCTGGCTCATCATCCGAGCTTGCAAACCAACGTGGCTATCACCGATATCACCATCGATTTCTGCGCGTGGGACCAAGGCAGCAACAGAGTCGATAACGACCAAGTCAACGGCACCAGAGTCAATCAATTTACCCGCAATTTCAAGTCCTTGTTCTCCTGAGTCTGGTTGAGACAAGAGGAGTTCATCAATATTAACCCCAAGAGCTGCAGCATAAGATGGGTCCAAAGCGTGCTCGGCATCGATGAAGGCAGCAATGCCTCCTTCTTTCTGTGCTTGCGCTACTGCATGGAGGGCAACGGTTGTTTTACCTGATGATTCTGGACCATAGATTTCGATGATCCGACCTTTTGGATAACCACCAGCACCCAAGGCAATATCAAGAGCCAAGGAACCAGAGCTCATGACTTGAACTTTTTGCTCTGCGCGTTCGCCCAGACGCATGATGGATCCTTTACCAAAGTCTTTTTCAATCAACTTTAGGGCATCATTGAGCGCTTTTTCACGCTCATCTCCAAATTTCTTAGAGATATCATCTAATTTTTTCTGTTTTTTCGCCATTCTTTTCTCCTATATTCAAAGCGTAATGCTATACAAGCTTCTTATCATTATAGCAAATTTTCATCTAATAATACAGTCCGGCGTACCAGATTAAAGGCATGGAGGACTGCAACTTTACGAACATCCATACGACTCCGGCCAGCGATATTGACCTTGATCGATTGGACTCCTTTAGGACCTGCAATTCCAATAAAAACGGTCCCTGCTGGGTGGCCTTCTAGACTGTCTGGGCCAGCAACACCTGTCAGACTGACTCCATAGTCAGCCCCTGTTAAGAGACGAGCTTGCGCTGCCATCCGCTCAGCTGTATGGGCAGAGACCACTCCATGTTCTTGCAACTCAGCTAGGGGGATTTGGAGCATTTTGCTCTTTTCCTCTATGCTGTAAGTGACGAAACCTCCTGGTAGGACTGCTGAGGCTCCTGAGAAATTAGCCAGAGTCGACTGGAACATCCCGGCCGTCAAGCTCTCTGCTGCGGTTAGGGCCAAGCCTCTCTCGCGCAAGAGTTCAAAAGCAACCTTGGCTAGGGAATTGTCATCTCCATAGCCATAGAAGAGCTGGCTCAAGGCTTGACCATCCAAAGTCTCATGACGGAGGATCACTTGCTCCAACTGATCCAATTTCTGATCTGCTTGCTCTTGTGACGCAGCCTTGGTCGACAAGCGCAAGGTCACTTCCCCGGTCTTGGCGTAAGGAGCCACTGTCGGGTCCGTCTGGCCATCAATCACATCGGCTAGGACTGTTACTAGCTGGCTTTCCCCAATCCCAAAGAAGCGCAAGACACGTGAGTAGAGCTTCTCGCCTGTGGCTAGCAAGGGCACTAACTCATCAGTAACCATGGGTTTCAATTCACTAGGGGGACCAGGCAAGACAACATAGCTAACGCCCTCTACTTCAATCAGCCCTCCCACTGCCAAACCGGTCAGATTTTGGAGCGGTGTTGAGCCTGTCACTATTTGCGCTTGTCTCAGATTGTTGGGAGTTCGGACATGGTCTGGCCGACTGGCAAAGAAGCGGTCCAACTTGGCCATTGCTTCTGGATCAAATGTCAAGTCTCTATCCAAGAACTGGGCTAGGGTCTGCTTGGTCAGATCGTCTTCGGTCGGTCCGAGGCCTCCCGTGAGGATGACGAGATCACTTCGATCACGCGCAATCGCAAGAACAGACAAGAGACGATCGGCATTATCCCCAACTGCAGTTTGGAAATAAACGTCGATTCCTAGACCGGCCAACTTTTCTGATAAGAATTGCGCATTGGTATTGACAATCTGTCCTGTGAGAATTTCGGTTCCCACTGCAATGATCTCTGCTTTCATAACGCCTCCACTTATACTATTCGTAATTTTTCTTCATTGTAACACAATTTCCTAAATTATTTTAAAAACAGATTGAAGAAAAAGTTCATTTTAGGTAATTTTCTTCAATCTTTTTCTTTTAGAGTATTATAAAGTAAAAAACTCTTATAAATTCCGTTACATCAATATTCCTAAGAGATTTAACTACGTGGTAACCAACTTCTAGAAGGGCTTGCCTATATTCTGAAGTAAGCACATCGAGCGGTTATTTTTATATTGCTTTATTGACATAAAATCGTATCTCTAACGCTATTCCTTATATTTTTCTATCACTTTTTATGATACAATAGCATCAATTTATTTTTAGGAGGATAATATATGACTTCTACTATTGGTATTGTAAGTTTATCTAGTGGGACTATGGGTGAAGACTTTGTCAAGCACGAAGTGGACTTGGGTATTCAACGTCTCAAGGACCTCGGACTCAACCCTATCTTTTTACCTCATTCGCTAAAAGGCTTAGATTTTATCAAAGAACATCCTGAAGCTCGTGCAGAGGATTTGATTCAGGCCTTTTCTGATGATAGCATCGACATGATCCTATGCGCCATTGGTGGAAACGATACCTATCGCTTGCTACCTTATCTTTTTGAAAATGACCAACTACAAAAGGTTATCAAACCAAAGATTTTTCTCGGTTTCTCGGATACGACCATGAACCATCTCATGTTGCATAAACTAGGAATCAAGACTTTTTACGGCCAATCATTTCTAGCAGACATTTGTGAGTTAGACAAAGAAATGTTGCCATATAGCCTCCACTACTTCAAAGAATTGATTGAGACGGGAAGAATCTCAGAAATTCGCCCTAGTAACGTTTGGTATGAGGAACGGACTGATTTTAGTCCCAAAGCCTTGGGAACACCTCGTGTCAGCCATGCAAATACAGGTTTTGACTTATTGCAAGGCAATGCTCAGTTCGAGGGAGAAATCCTCGGTGGTTGTCTTGAGTCTCTCTATGATATTTTTGACAACTCTCTACACGCAGATAGCACGGACCTCTGCCAAAAATACAAACTTTTCCCCGACTTGTCAGACTGGGAAGGAAAGATCCTCTTGCTAGAAACAAGCCAAGAAAAGCCTGAACCTGACGACTTCAAAAAGATGTTGCGGACTTTGAAGGACACGGGTATATTCGAGGTCATCAGTGGACTATTAGTCGGAAAACCTATGGATGAAACTTTCTATGACGACTATAAAGAAGCACTTTTGGATATCATCGATAGCAATATCCCGATTGTCTATAATCTGAATGTCGGACACGCAACTCCAAGAACAATTGTTCCCTTTGGAGTCCACGCGTATGTAGATGCAACGGAGCAAGTCATTCGCTTTGACTATAACAAAGAAAGCTGAGATGAATTTCTCAGCTTTTTCTATATTCTCAAATACTTTCGCTATCTGTACTCACTACTTGCCACTTTTCCATTCACAATCATTCTCATGGTCATCAACCAGGCCTGCTGCTTGTAGGTAGGATAAAACTGCGACTGGTCCGGTGAACTTAAAACCACGTTTTTTGAGGTCCTTGGATAATTTCTCAGATAAAGGCGTCTTAGCTGGTGCTTGACTGTAGTCCGAGACATCATTGACGATGGTTTTCCCATCTACAAAAGACCAAAGATAGGTGTCAAAAGAACCATACTCCTTCTGAACTTGTAGAAATGCTTGAGCATTGGTGCGCGTCGCAAATATCTTGGCACGATTGCGGATAATTGCTGGATTATTCATCAGATCTTCCAGTTCCTCATCAGTCATGTCTGCAACAGCTTGAATTTGGTAACCATGAAAAGCTTCACGGAAAGCCTGCCGTTTATTGAGCACCGTTTCCCAAGATAGACCGGCCTGATAAGTTTCCATACAGAGCAACTCAAAAAGGGCTTGATCATCGTGGAGGGGCTGTCCCCACTCCTCATCATGATAGGCCACATAGAGAGGATTGGTCATTTTAACCCATCCACAACGTTTTGGCATCTTCTTCTCCTATTTGACCAACATCTTCAGGGCAGACTTGATGTAGTTTTCAGCCGTATCAGAAGTTCCTTCAAAGAATTTCTTGATTTTCTTGAGTTCCGTTGCCTTGTAGCCCAAAGCCAACATGGCTTCCATAGCTTCTTCAAGAGCTTGGTTTTCTTCTGAAACTTTGGCATTGGACTGAGCCGGTGCATCTTCTAGGTCAAGATTAATCTTACCTTCTAGGTCCAAGACCATCTGTTGGGCTGTTTTCTTGCCGATCTTCGGAAACTTGGTCAAGTAGGTGATGTTCTTGCTTTCAATAGCTTGGACAAGGCCTGCATTGTCATCCGCAGCGATAATAGCTAGAGCTGAGACAGGTCCAATCCCGGAGACTGAGATCAAGTTCAAAAAGAGCTGTTTCTCTTCTTCGGTCGCAAAGCCATAGAGAAGGTGAGCATCTTCACGGACCACTTGGTGCAGATAGACGTGCACCTCTTGATTCATTTTGCCAGAGTAGGCATAAGGATTGGCCACATGCAAGAGATAGCCGATCCCAGCTGTTTCTACCACGATGTATTTGGCAGTGATTTTCGTTAAAATTCCTTTAATGTATTCGTACATAATCTTCCTTTATTCTTTGTTTAATACTTGCCCAATTCCCGTAAACTGGTGTGATTTTCCTGAATGCGTCGGAACATCTTTTCCATATCCGACTTGGTAAAGTTAACCAAGACGGGACGGCCATGAGGGCAGTTATAAGGGTTGTCACATTGGGACAATTGGTAGATGAGATCGCGTGCAGAGTAATCGTCCAGTGTGTGATTGGCCTTGATGGAGCGTTTGCAGGACATCATGATGGCCAACTCAGCCCTGTATTTCTTGATGGACACTTCCTTGGTCAAAAGGAGCATGTCACACATTTCGTAGATACCCGACTCGATCTCTTCTTCCTTCATCCAGATCGGATGCTCCCGCAAGATCAACTGGTTGGCTCCGTACTCTTCAAGATAAACTCCCACTTCTTCTAGGAGGTGTTTGCGCTGTTGCAAGCGGATCAGATCGTCTGCAGGGAACTCAAAGATATAAGGAACCAGCAGTTGTTGCTGACTGCCGTCTACGTCCCCGATGCTCTCCCGGTATTCTTCGTATTTGACCCGCTCTTGGGCCGCATGCTGGTCAATGATGTAGAGGCCCCCATTTCCTTGGGCAAAGAGATAGGTTCCATGCATCTGACCGAAATATTCCAACTCTGGGAAGGTCGAATGTTCTTCTCCTTCCAACTTGTCATAAGCCTTGTCTAGACTAGCTAGATCCAACTCTGGGTGGTCAAGTTGATCATACTGAGGCGCCTTTCGCTCCGCGAATTTGATGGCTGGTGATTTAGCCTCCTGATTTCCCTCTTCTGGGGCAAAGAGAACCGTTTGCTCTGGGGTCAATTCACCACTTGGTTGGGATTCTGCAACCTCTGGACGGACAAAGAAGTCTCCTTTGTCTCGGTCGTAATAAAGGCTATTTTCTTTTAGAGGGAGGCTGGTCTGGACTGGCTTTTCTGTTCGACGAAGCGTTGACTTAGCTAGATTTTCTAGAGCATCTGGAATCAGATCCTGCTCTTTCAAAGCGGAGACAATCGCTTGGGAGATCAAGGCCATCAGTTCTCGTTCTTTAGAAATACGCACCTCTTGCTTGGTCGGGTGGACATTGACATCGGCTAGATAGGGGTCAATCTGGATATTAATCACTGCTATCGGGAAGCGTCCGACCATAAGTTTACTGCCGTAGCCATCCAAGATGGCCCGATTGAGCAAGAAATTCTTGATGTAACGACCGTTGATAAAGAGACTAATGTAATTGCGATTGGCCCGGGTCAATTCTGGCAAAGAGACGAAGCCCGACACTTCAAAGTCCAAATCACCTGTCTCGATGGCAACCATTTTCTTAGCGGTAGCGAGCCCGTAGACTCCTGCGATGGCTTGGCGGAGATTTCCCGTTCCTGCCGTCCGTGTCATTTCATGGCCGTCATTGATCAAGGTAAAGGCAATCTTTGGATGAGCCAGACTCAGGCGGTTGAGAATGTCGACGATATGGGACAACTCTGCCTGTTGGCTCTTCATATATTTGAGGCGGGCTGGTGTATTGAAAAAGAGGTCCTCAACTGTGATTTTAGTCCCCACAGGGCTAGTCGCTGGCTCAAGAGAAGTGATTCCCCCCCCTTTAGCCTCTAGCTTGGTCCCATGACTAGCTCCTTCCTGAGCTGTCAGGATGGTCATGACACTGACAGAGGCAATAGACGGCAAGGCCTCGCCACGGAAGCCTAGTGTCCGAATGCGAAAGAGGTCGGCTTGACTCTTGATCTTACTAGTGGCATGGCGACGAAGGGCTAATTCCATTTCCTCATGGGCAATCCCTTGTCCATTATCCGTGATTTGAATGCTCTTTAAGCCAGCTTCTTCGATCTCTACGACAATCTGACTAGCTCCCGCATCTATGGAGTTTTCAACCAGTTCCTTGACCACACTAGCAGGGCGCTCAATGACCTCACCGGCAGCGATCTGATTGGCTAGAATTTCTGGTAATTCGATAATCTGTGACATAGCTTCCCCTCTTATGTTTTATACGCGCATAGGTAGAACTATTATACCATATCTACAAGGAAGCCCTCCCTTTATAAAACCTTGTGCTCCAGCTCCATTAAAGATACCGTCTTCTACCAGATAAACAGAGAAAATGACCGAATATGCGAAAAACCTTGTCTTGATGCCTGAAAAAGTGTTTAATAGAATTGTAAGCAAGAGGTCCTGCTAGCGGATCGCTTACCTGACGTCAATCACTTAGAAGGGATTTGTATGAAAGTAACAGTTACCATTGACCCCCATTTTCAAGAAGAAGGCGTAGCCATCACAGCGCCACAACCTAGCGAACACATCCAGAAAGTCCAACAATTCATAGAGGAATTGGACCAGAAGGAACGCTTGCGAGCGAAGAAGGAGGGGGAAACCTATCTTGTAGAGACCCACTTGTTTCATCGGTTCTATATTGAAAACCGTCAAGTCGTTGGGGAAACAAAGGATGACCACTTCATCCTCACCGGTCCCCTCTACCAACTCTCTGAAGACTTGCCCATCTACTTTTTAAAAATTTCCCAATCTGAAATTATCAATACCAAAGAAATCGATCATCTGCATTTTACCAGCAGCGGATCGGTCCAAATCAATCTGAAAAACGGGACCATCACCTATTCGTCTCGTCGCTATTTAAAAGCTATTAAGGAGAAATTATCATGTTAAAGACTCATCTATCGAATGCCTCTAAAGGCATCTTCATCGGCCTTACCCTCTCTATCGTCTTTTCTTTCCTAAACTCACCTTCCACTTACATGCCTCTCAGTCCAAGTTCAGGCGTTGGACAATGGATGCAAGCCCACGACGTGCATGGATCCCTTGTCATGCTCTATTGTATCCTTATATGGGCTGGCATCGGCTTGCTCTTCAGCTTAGGAAAAAAACTGTTCAACAAAGACTGGAGCCTCCTCCGTGCGACCCTCAGCCACTACCTTTTGATGCTCTTTGGTTTTCTACCTTTGGCAACCTTGGGAGGCTGGTTCCCAATCCAAATCAGCTTCTACATCTCCGTCATTATAGAGTTTAGCCTTGTGTACTTGGTTATCTGGGCGGTTTCTTATCGCATTTACAAGAAAAAAGTAGAAGAGATCAACCAACAGTTGCAAGGGAAAGCCTGAGGAATTCAAAAAAATGACTTTTATTTTTTAGTCATTCAAGAAGATGAAAAACTTTCCGCTGTGAGAAAAGTGCCTGAAACAACTGTGTTTCAGGCACTCGGGATCATTGAGACCTTAGGCTCAATACGAATTGAACACAGGCTTCGGATTGTGTCAAAAAGATAAGTCCTCCTAGAATCTAAAGATTCTGCGTCGAACTTCCTATTTTGACTTTATCCGAGAACGCCCTTTGTATCTTAATTAATCATGGAACTTCTACGAAGTTCGCTGACGTCCGTACTCACCTAAGGAAAGTTTTTAAAATTACTTTGTCTTCAATCTGAAACAGTTCGAATGAACTGTTTTTTAAATTCTCTTTTTCATCTCAGCAACTGCCATCATGACTTCCATCGGGGTCATGTTGTAGATATCGAGAGTTTTTAATTCTTCTAGTACTGGATGAGTGGCATCTGCTGCAAACAGAGATAACTGTTCTCCAAGCTCTGGAGAGGATTGCTGTGTTGGAGTCGCCATCGACACTTCGTGGCTTTGGCCTTCTAATTGACTCAGGATGGCATCCGCCCGCTTCAAGAGGTCGCTTGGCAGGCCTGCAATCTTGGCCACATGGATCCCGTAGGATTTATCAGCTGGTCCCTCTTCAATCCGGTGCAAGAAGGTCACTTGGCCATCCTTCTCCAAGGTGGCGACGTGGACATTGCGCAAGCGAGATAGGGTCTGCTCCAAGTCGGTTAGCTCATGGTAGTGGGTAGCAAAGAGGGTCTTTGCCCCTGTCCGGTCATGGATGTACTCGATGATGGCTTGAGCCAGAGCCATGCCATCATAGGTCGCTGTTCCCCGTCCCAACTCATCAAACAAGATCAGTGAGGCTGGAGTCGCTTGCCGAATGGCATTGTTGGCCTCCATCATCTCGACCATAAAGGTTGACTGACCGGATACCAAGTCATCTGCTGCCCCAATCCGGGTGTAAATAGCATCAAAGAGAGGGAGGGTCGCCGCCTGAGCCGGTACAAAGGAACCAATCTGGGCCATAATGACAATGATGGCCAACTGACGCATATAGGTGGATTTCCCACTCATATTGGGCCCCGTAACCAACTGGATCTGGCAAGTCTCATCCATGGAAATACTATTGGGAATATAACTTTGAACTCCCATCACCTTCTCAACAACTGGGTGACGGCCCTTTTCAATCCGGATATCACGTGCCTCTTGGAAGACTGGACGGATGAGCTGTTGCTTTTCAGCCACACAGGCCAGACCTTGCAAGACGTCGACCGTTGCTAGGGCTTGGGCTAGTGACTGTAGGCGCTGAATGTACTTGCCGACTTCTTCTCTGATTCGTAGGAAAATCGCATACTCCAGACTGGTCGATTGCTCCCGAGCTTCTAACATTTCTCCTTCGATCCGAGCCAGTTCTTCCGTCCCAAAGCGCTCGGAGTTTTTCAAGGTCGCCTTGCGGAAGAAATGAGCTGGCACACGGGATAATTGAGAGTTGGTTACATGGAAATAGTAACCATCTTTTTTGTTGTAGTCGATTTTAAGTCCGGTAATACCACTGGCTTCACGTTCTTTGGCTTCAATCTCCGCAATCCAGCCGGTCCCTTCTCGGAGGACGACACGGTACTGGTCCAGGGTTGGATCAAAGCCGGTACGGATGATATTGCCTTCTGTCAGAACGATAGGTGCATCCGGGTCAATCGCTGCTTCGATGAGTCGGCAAAGCTCTGGGAGCTCATCTAACTGGGCGATGAGGAGGTCTAGCACCGGCTCGCCCATCTCGACCAAAAGCGATTTGATCAAGGGAACGTGGCGTAGCGTTTCACCCAACTGCAAGAGGTCCTTGGGAGTGGTCTTTCCAAAAGAGACCCGACTGGCCAAGCGCTCTATGTCGTACACACCCTTGAGACGGTCTGCCAGATCACTTCGCTCAAAGAAATGGTCCAAGAAGACTTGGATAATCTTTTGGCGCTCTTCGATCCGATGGCGGTCCATCAAGGGCTTCTGGATCCAAGCCCTCAAGAGACGTCCTCCCATGGCTGTCTTGCTTTCATCTAGGAGCCAGTAGAGGCTGCCATGTTTTTTGCCTGTCCGGGCATTCTCTGTCAAGTCCAAACTCGCCTTAGTCGCATAATCCATCTGCAAGAAATCGCGGACCTCATAGTGATGGGCAGGCTTGATATGATGGAGTTCTCGCTTCTGGGTGTCCTGTACATATTGGAGCAGGCCTCCTGCCGCTATTCTCTCCAAATGAGTCAAGTCAGCCCCTAAAAGCTGGACATCCTCCGCCACTTCTGAGATAGGGGAGAGCAAGAGGTTCATTTGGCCAAGAAGGACTCTTTCTTCCCCTTCTGACAAGGAGTAGGTCAGGACAATCTCCCGTGCCCGTAGGTTACGAATCTCCCCACAGACCATGGCAAAATCATTCAAACTGGTGACCTGAAACTCTCCAGTCACCAAGTCCATATAGGCAAGGCCATAATCCGTCTCATCATGAGACAAGGCTACCAGGAAATTGTTGGAGCTGTCTGGCTTGGTCGAGTCGACAACCGTCCCTGGGGTAATGACTTGGACTACTTCCCGTTTAACTACACCGACAGCTTGCTTGGGATCTTCCATCTGCTCTGCAATGGCCACCTTATAGCCTTTTTCGATCAAGACATCGATGTACTGCTGGGCTGAATGATAGGGAACTCCAGCCATGGGAATCGGATTTTCTGCATTTTTATTCCTTGAGGTCAAGGAAATCTCTAAAATCTGAGCGGCATTGACGGCATCTTCATAAAAGAGCTCGTAAAAATCTCCCATCCGAAAGAGCAAAAAAGCATCCGGATAGTCTTTTTTGATATCTAGGTATTGCTGCATGCCAGGTGATAGTTTTTCTGCTGCCATATTGCTCCTTTTCTATATCATTGCTTTCATTCTGAGAGCTTGCTCCAACTCTAAACTGACATAAAAGGAGGGCCGATCCCTTTCTGGACTGGTCCCTCGCCCTTGACTAGTGACTAGAATGTTGGAGAATAGTCTGCTGGACCGTTTGTGCTACTTCTTGGTCCTTGCAAACAATTAAGAGGGTATTGGCTCCTGCGACGGTGCCAAGGATTTGATCATCTAAAATCTCATCGACTGCGTTGGCTAAAATGGCCGCCTCTCCAAGCTCCGTCCGAACAACCAGTGTGAACTCTGCTCTCGAGACTACTTGTGCATATTGAGCAATCAGTCTAAAAATATCTGTTCGATCAGGTTCATCGGCTAATTTATAATAGAGCCCACCCTTTTCTTTCACCTTGATCAGACCAATTTCTCGCAGATCTCTGGATAAGGTTGTCTGGGTTACTCCCGCCCCTCTCTGATCTAGGCGGTCTTGAATTTCTTTTTGCGTCGATAACTTCTCATTTTGAATAATCTCTCGAATCAAAAGCTGACGTTCATCTTTTTTCATTTTTGCTCCACTTTTGAATAATTATACTTTGATTATACCAAAAAGTTTGAAGAAAGGCCGAATTTTGTGATAGAATAGTAACAAAAGACCAAAGGAGCTACTATGAATCATAAAGAACTTATTGCAAGTGAATTGGCAAAAGTCATTGAAGGCTTAGACCAAGAAACTATCTTAACTTTACTAGAGCAACCAAAATCTTCAGACCTTGGGGATATCGCCTTTCCTGCCTTTTCTTTGGCTAAAATCGAACGCAAAGCTCCTCAAGCAATCGCTGCTGATATTGCGGAAAAAATCGATGCTTCTCACTTTGAAAAAGTCGTTGCTACTGGTCCTTATGTAAACTTCTTCTTAGATAAATCACAAATCTCTGACCAAGTCATCAAATCCGTCATCGAAGCAGGTGCAGACTACGGCCAACAAGACGAAGGACATGGTCAAAACATTACCATCGACCTTTCAAGCCCAAACATCGCAAAACCATTCTCAGTTGGTCACTTGCGTTCAACTGTTATCGGGGATGCTCTTTCAAACATCTTCCGCAAAATGGGCTACAACACGATTAAAATCAACCACTTAGGAGACTGGGGCAAACAGTTCGGTCTCTTGATGGTCGCTTATAAAAAATGGGGTAGCAAGGAAGCTGTTGAAGCTAATCCAATCGATGAATTGTTGAAACTCTATGTCCGCATCAATGCCGAAATCGAAAACGATCCTGCTTTGGATGAGGAAGGACGTCTCTGGTTCAAGAAATTGGAAGATGGAGATCCAGAAGCAACTGAATTGTGGCAATGGTTCCGTGACGAGAGCTTGGTAGAATTCAACCGTATCTACAAACTACTCGGTGTTGAGTTTGATAGCTTAAACGGAGAAGCTTTCTACAATGACAAGATGGATGAAGCTGTCCAAATCCTTGAAGAAAAAGGCTTGTTGAAAGAGTCTAAAGGGGCTAGCATCGTTGAGTTGGATGATGTCAACCTTCCACCAGCTATGATTAAGAAATCAGACGGTGCCACTCTTTATATCACTCGTGATATCGCAACCGCTATCTACCGTGCACGGACCTACAACTTTGTGAAAAACATCTACGCCGTAGGTCAAGAACAATCCAACCACTTCCGTCAGTTGAAAGCTGTTTTGAAGAAAATGGGATTTGAGTGGAGCGACGATATGATCCACGTTGACTTTGGTTTGGTCACAAAGAACCGCCAAAAATTGTCAACTCGTAAAGGAAATATCATCCTACTCGAACCAACTCTTCAAGAAGCTATCTCTCGCGCCAAAGCTCAGATCGAAGAGAAGAATCCTGAACTTGAAAACAAGGAAGAAGTGGCACGTGCAGTCGGTGTTGGTGCGGTTAAATTCTACGATTTGAAGACAGACCGTCGCAATGGGTATGACTTTGACCTCGAAGCCATGGTATCCTTTGAGGGGGAAACTGGACCTTACGTTCAATACGCATACGCTCGTATCCAATCCATCCTTCGCAAAGCCAACTTCACTCCATCAACAGATGCAACTTACAGCTTGAACGATCCAGAAAGCTGGGAAATCATCAAACTTCTCCAAGACTTCTCTCGTGTCGTGAAACGTGCCGCTGAAAACTATGATCCATCCTTGATAGCAAAATATGCCATCAACCTGGCTCAAGCCTTCAACAAGTACTATGCTCACACTCGTATCTTGGATGAAAGTCCAGAACGCGATAGCCGTCTTGCTCTTAGCTACTCAACAGCAGTTGTTTTGAAAGAAGCACTTCGTCTATTGGGTGTAGATGCGCCTGAGAAAATGTAATTTCTTCCTTACTTTTTGATAGGAAACCATCTCTTATAGGGGTGAGAGGAATCGCTAAATAAACCTTATTTAGTTCCATCTCACTCCTTTTTTCATGCTAAATACACCTATATTTTTAGGGATTATCGTTTCCCTCCCCTTTATCCATTATCTTATCCTCTGGAGAACCCTATGAATCAAACTGTTTACATCCTTATTTTGGTTAGTCTACTCATCCTCTTTTTAATCAATAAATACGAGAGAGAAAAACTGCAAAAGATTTTACAAGAGCAACTCTTAAAAGATGAAGCCTTCAAGGCAAGCATCAAGGAACAAATCCAAACGACGGAAAACATCAACGATGTCATTCACGCCATCAATAGGGACTATCGCCTCGGCCTCTTGCTCTCGAAAGAAATCACAGATCAATTAAAATAAGCAGCAAAAAGAGGAGTCATACAAAGTATGCCCCCTCTCTCTTCAACCGTAACAAATAAGAGAGTGGGACAGAAATCGGTAATTCGTTAGAATTCGATTTCGTCGTCCCACCTCCGCACAGTTGAGTAGAGCTGTAAAAGCTGATGAAATCAGCGTGGTAGAGCCCACTCAACCACTGCGTCTTGCTCGATAATCCAAAGACAATTGAGAGGCTAGGACTTTTGTCCCAGCCTCTTTTGTTTTAAAGACGATACAAATCTTCTACAATGCCAGCTACTTTTTTGATATCCCCTAGCATCCCTCGCATCTCAAAGTCTGCTAGCACAGGAAAACCAAAGCGTTGGCTGTACTGCTTGGCCGTTAGGCAATATTGATTGTTGAAGTTGCGATTTCCTGATCCTACAACTCCCAAACATTTAGAGGCATTGTCTCCGTAGGCAATAAAGTCTGCTACATCGGTCGTTAAAATCTCCACATCCCCATTATCAACACCATTTCCTCCTTCTAGGTAGGTCGGCAAAAAGGCGATAAAAGGTGTATCGACTTCAAAGAAAGGCTTTCCTTCTTTGACTAGGTCTTTGACATGGATTTTTTCAATGATCAAGTCAGGATACTGCTCCCATAGATAATCACTGAGGCGACGAACAAAACTTTCAGTATTGCCACTTAAACTGATATAGACAAAACATACTTTCATTTTCTTCTCCAATCAGACCAGCTCCTCTTCTTTGTCCAAGACTTGAGGAGTTTTTTAATGCTATGATCTAAGCTTGAAGGTCGCTAGCTGGTCTATTTTTCAATTTGTAGAGGAGGATTCCCAAGTAAACAAGGGCTACAACCACACTCAAGACAAGTGCATATAAGCTAGAAGCCTGTAACAAAGTCCGCAATTTGTCTGACGTAATCACAGACATGGAAGAACGATAAGACAAGAAATTATGCAAGCTCATGAGGACAAAGGCTCCAATCTGACCCATATAGGCATAAGTTGCCTTGACGATATCCTTTTTAGACAGGAAGAAATAAGCGATTGCAATCAAGCCACCAATCAAAAGTGATAGCAACAACCAAGCAATCGGTCCACGTAAGGCTACGATTAATTTTTCAAGGAAGGCCTTGTATTCTTCCCGTTCAAGTGCAGTGGTCAAGTTCAAAGAAGCTGCCATTTCATCTGTGAGCTCCACTTTGGCCAGTCCAAAGAAGGACTGAGCAGTTAAAAAAGTCCCCATCGTTGAGAGAGCTAGCAATACATACATATAAATCGGATTTTTCTTCATTGTATTTCCCCATTTCTAATATCTATAGTATTTATTATAACGTGAACCCAAGGGAAGCGCAAGTTTAGATTTCCCCAGCGATCCTGTACTAAAAAAGCTCCCTCTAAATCAGGATATGATCCAAAAGGAGCTCTTCTTTGTAAGTATATTGCTTCTAGAATGTTAAAAACAAATTAGTTCAAGTGCCAGATATCTTCGTTGTACTGAGCGATGGTACGGTCAGATGAGAAGAATCCTGCTTTGGCAATGTTGACGATGACTTTATCCAACCATGCATCACGGTCTTCGTAGTCAGCCAACATTTGCTCTTTAACCTTGATGTAGTCTTCCAAGTCAAGAAGGGTCATGAACCAGTCTTTGTTGATCAACTCATTGTGAAGGCGTTCCAAACGTTCTTGGTTACCAACTGCAAGAACAGCGTCGCTGACGATGAAGTCAACCAATGGTTTGATTGCTTCACGATCGTAGAATTCGCTTGATTTGTATGCAGATTTCGCGTAAAGGTCGATAACTGTTTCTGAATCTTCACCGAAGATATAGATGTTTTCGTCGCCAACCAACTCAGCGATTTCAACGTTAGCTCCGTCCATAGTACCAAGAGTCAAAGCTCCGTTCAACATGAATTTCATGTTACCAGTACCTGAAGCTTCTTTAGAAGCCAATGAGATTTGTTCTGAGATATCACATGCTGGGATCAAGAAGCTTGCTGCAGTCACGTTGTAGTTTTCAACCATCACTACTTGCAAGTGTGGAGCTACTGCTGGGTCGTTTGCAATGACTTCTGACAAGCAAAGGATCAAGTGGATGATATCTTGAGCGATGGTGTAGGCAGGAGCTGCTTTACCACCAAAGAAGACTGTGATTGGACGAGCAGGGATATTACCAGCCTTGATGTCCAAGTATTTGTGGATGACATACAAAGCGTTCATTTGTTGACGTTTGTACTCGTGAAGACGTTTGATTTGGATATCAAAGATAGAATTTGGATTGATTTCCACACCTTGGTGATCTTTCAAGTGACGAGCCAATTTACGTTTGTTGTGGGCTTTGATGTTTTCCAATTTTTCTTTGACAGCAGCTTTATCTTCGTATGAGAGAAGATCTTCCAACTTAGAAGCATCATGGTGCCAATCGCGTCCAAGGATCTCATCCAAGTAGTGAGACAAGCTTGGGTTGGCATGCATGAGCCAACGACGGAAGGTGATACCGTTTGTTTTGTTGTTGAATTTTTCTGGGTAAAGGTCATAGAAGGCCTTCAATTCAGAGTTTTTCAAGATCTCAGTATGGAGAGCAGCAACCCCGTTTACACTGTATCCATAGTGAATATCCATGTGGGCCATGTGGACGCGGTCGTTTTCATCAATGATTTGAACAGCTGGATCTTTGTGTTCAGCACGAACACGACGGTCCAATTCTTCAATGATTGGTACCAAGTGAGGAACCACTTCTTGTAAGAATTCAAGTGGCCATTTTTCAAGGGCTTCTGCAAGGATGGTATGGTTAGTGTAAGCAGTCATGCTACGAACGATAGAGATTGCTTCATCAAGTTCGATACCACGTTCAGTCAAAAGACGGATCAACTCAGGAATCACCATTGATGGGTGAGTATCGTTGATTTGTACAACTGCGTAGTCAGCAAGGTCATGCAAGTTGCTTCCTTTTTCGATCGCTTCATCGATGATCAATTGTGCACCGTTTGAAACCATGAAGTATTGTTGGAAGATACGGAGCAATTCACCTTGTTTGTCACTATCGTCTGGGTAAAGGAAAAGAGTCAAGTTGCGATCGATATCTGTCTTATCAAAGTTAATACCTTCTTCGATGATGGAAGAATCAACTGATTCCAAGTCAAACAAGCGCAAACGGTTCTTAGTATCGATCTTGTAGCCAGGTACATCGATATCATAAAGTGTTGAAGTCAATGTGAAGTGTGCGAATGGCACTTGGTAGCTACGGCTTGAACGAACGAGCCAGCTTTGATCAGTCAACCATGCATTTGGAATGGTTTCTTGTTGGTTGTTTTTAAGGACTTGTTGGAACAAACCAAAGTGGTAGTTCAAACCAACCCCGTCACCGTTCAAACCAAGTGTAGCGATTGAGTCGATAAAGCAGGCTGCCAAACGTCCCAAACCACCGTTACCAAGCGATGGTTCCAATTCTACTTCTTCGACTTCGATCAAGTCTTTGCCAGCGTCAGCCAATTCTTTTTTGACATCATCGTAAAGACCCAAGTTGATCAAGTTGTTAGACAAGAGTTTACCAATCAAGAACTCAGCTGAGATATAGTAAACTTTTTTCTTACCAGTGTTTAATTTCTTTTGGGCACTTGCTTGCTTGGTGTAATTAAGCAAAGCAATGTACAATTCTTCGTTTGAACATTCTGCAATTGTTTTTTGATGATGGTCAATCACATATTTTTGTAATGATTCCATGTTGAGTATCTCCTTTGTTCCAACAATTTAATAGGGGGAAGTTTGCTGAAATCAGCAAACTTTCTAAAACGATTATTTTTCTGCTTTTTTCGCTTCTTCTTTCACCAAGTCAGTATTTTCACGACGATAGATGGTTGTGAAATCAAGCAATTCTTGCTCAACAGCCGGCGTCAATTGATCCGCTGTCATCCGCCATGCCCAGTTCCCACCAAGAGTAGATGGGAAGTTCATCCGTGCTGAACCATCCAACTCGAGCAAGTCTTGCATGGTAGCGATGGCCATAAAGCTGACAGAAGCAAAGACGGTACGAAGCATCGCATGTGGAACAGATTCGTATTCTTTCCGGTTGGTATAACGAGCAAGATATTCACGAGTTGGATCGTCAATTTCATTGCGGTACCATCCAAGAACCGTGTTGTTATCATGCGTTCCTGTGTACATAACAGAGTTGTTTGGCGCTAAGTGAGGGCTGTCAATACTTTCATCGTCAGGATTGAAGGCAAATTGAAGAATCTTCATGCCAGGGAAGCCTGTGCGCTCACGAAGCTCGATAACTTCGTCCGTCATGAAGCCAAGGTCTTCTGCGATGATGTTCAAGTCACCGAGTTCTTCTTTCACAGCTGCAAAAAGTTTGTAGCCAGGACCTTTGACCCATTTACCTGGTGCTGCTGTATCAGAACCAGCTGGGATTTCCCAATAAGATTCAAAACCACGGAAGTGGTCGATCCGAACGATGTCATAGATCTTGAAGCTTTCACGCAAGCGTTCAACCCACCATTTATAACCATCTTTGTCCATTGCATCCCAGTCATAGATTGGATTCCCCCAAAGCTGACCAGTTGCTGAGAATTCATCTGGTGGGCATCCTGCAATGCAGGTTGCTTTCCCATTTTCATCCGTTTTAAAGAGGTGAGGGTTGGCCCACATGTCACTTGAATCTTCCGCTACGTAGATTGGCATGTCTCCTACGATTTCAATGTGGTTGTCATTAGCGTATGCTTTCAATTTCAACCATTGTTTAAAGAAGAAATACTGTGTTACTCGATGGTAAGTCAATTTGTCTTCCAATTGAGCGCGGTAAGAGGCAAGGGCTTCCGGTTGACGTGCACGAATCGCCGCATCTGGCCATTCTGTCCATGCTTTTAATTCAAAGTGCTCTTTAATAGCCATGTATTCTGCGAACAATTCCAACCAAGCTGCATTTTGCTCAGCAAAACGGCCGAAGTCATCCCAATCACCGTTTTCAATAAAAGCTTTAACTGCTTTTTCTAGAAGAGGACGACGTTGTTCGAAGATCTTCGCATAGTCTACTTCTGTTGGATCTTGACCAAAATCAACACCTTCAACATCAGATACATCCAAGAGCCCTTGCTCGATCAAGAGATCGAAGTCAATAAAGTGGGTATTCCCTGCAAAAGCCGAGAAGGATTGATATGGAGAATCTCCATAACTGGTTGTTCCGAGAGGCAAAATTTGCCAATACCGTTGCTTAGTCCGAACCAGGAAATCCACAAAATCGTAAGCTACTTGACCAAACGAACCGATTCCATACTTCCCAGGCAAGGATGAAATGTGCATCAAGACACCACTTTGGCGTTTTTTCATTGAGGGTACCACCTTTAGTTTAATATTTTTTGTTTCAAAGAAAAATAGACCAACTTTCTACTCTGTTCTGTTCCAGTTCTCATTCCGACTCTTAGAAGGCATAAGAAGCGACCAATTGTCAGACATAGAAATAAATTTAGCCTATTTATAAATGACCTTAGATCATCGTTATGCAACGTTCAAGGAAAACGTTTGCGTTACGTGTCCATTATAAAGTATTCTTGTGGTTTATGCAAGAGGTTTCCTAAACTTTTATGATTTTTTCTGCAGGTTTCACCCCACGCCTAGTTTATCCCTTTCTCAGTTTCTTGTCAACTATTTGTGTGTATTTAATAGAAGATAAAAATTTTTAAAAAATTTTTGCACAAAGAGCTTGCAAACGTTTTCTCTCTGTGATATACTATTCGTGTTAAGGAAAACGTTTGTCTAAAACGTTTTCAACTAATAATCTTATTTTAATTCTTTAGGAGGAATAAATCATGAAACGCACAATTCTTCGAAGCGCTGCTGTACTTGGTACAGTTGGATTCGCATCACTTCTTTTGGTAGCTTGTGGAGGCAAAAAAGACGACTCTGCTGCTTCTGAAAACGAGTTGACAGTATACGTTGACAATGGCTACAAAGCTTACATGGAAGAAGCTGCGAAAGCTTTTGAAAAAGAAAGTGGAACAAAAGTAACGATCAAGACAGGTGACGCTCTTGGTGGATTGGACAAATTGTCTCTTGACAACCAATCTGGTAAAGCTCCAGACGTTATGATGGCACCATACGACCGTGTAGGTGGCCTTGGTAACGACGGTCAATTGGCTGAAGTGACATTGAACAAAGACAGCAAGACTGACAAAACAACTGAATCACTTGTAACAAACGGTGGTAAAGTATACGGTGCACCAGCAGTTATCGAAACATTGGTTCTTTACTACAACAAAGACCTCATGCAAGAAGCTCCAAAAACATTTGGCGAACTTGAAGAATTGGCAAAAGACAGCAAGTATGACTTCGCTGGTGAAGATGGTAAAAACACTGCCTTCCTTGCTGACTGGACAAACTTCTACTATGCATATGGACTCCTTTCAGGTAACGGTGGCTATGTCTTCGGTAAAGATGGTACAGATCCAAAAGACATTGGTTTGAACAACCAAGGTGCGATCGATGGTATCGAATACGCGAAAACTTGGTATGCTAAATGGCCTAAAGGATTGCAAGACACTAAAGGTGCTGCAAACTTCATCCAAACTCAATTCCAAGAAGGTAAGACAGCTGCCATCATTGATGGTCCATGGAAAGCATCTTCATTGAAAGAAGCAAAAGTAAACTACGGTGTAGCAACAATCCCTACTCTTCCAAACGGAAAAGCTTACTCTGCCTTCGGTGGTGGTAAAGCTTGGGTTATCCCTGCAGGTGCTAACCACCCTGAAGCAGCTCAAAAATTCGTAGACTTCTTGACTTCAACTGATCAACAAAAAGCTTTCTACGATAAGACGAACGAAGTGCCAGCTAACACAGAAGCTCGTGAGTACGCTGTTGGTAAAAACGATGAATTGACAACTGCCGTTGTTAAACAGTTTGAAAATGCACAACCAATGCCAAACATCTCTGAAATGAGTACTGTTTGGGATCCAGCTGCAACTATGCTCTTCGACGCTGTAAGTGGTAAGAAATCTGCTAAAGATGCTGCTGACGGTGCTGTTAAATTAATCAAAGAAACTATCGAACAAAAATTCGGTGGCAAGTAATACAGTTCCCAAGGGGCTGGGAGTGTTTCCCAGCCTTTCGCTGTGATGTGGCCTCTGGTCGCTCACTTATAAGGAGTCGATATGGAAACACAACAAAATCCAAAAAAGGCAATGTGGTTATCCCTCATTCCTGGCTTGGGACAAATCTATAACAAACAGAAAGCAAAAGGATACATCTTTCTCGGTGTAACACTTGTCTTTCTCGCTTACTTTTTCGGGCTTGGTTTGGAGGAATTGTCTAAACTCGTTACCCTCGGTACTGTCCGTGGAAAAGATAATTCTCTTTTTATCTTGATTCGTGGGGCCTTCCACTTAATTATCACCGTCGTTTATTTGATGTTCTACGCCTTGAATATCAAAGATGCGGGTACTGTAGCTAAGCGGATTAATAACGGTATTCGAGTGCCGAAGACCCTAAAAGAGATGGTGAATGCTATCTATGAAAATGGCTTCCCTTATCTCTTGATCATCCCTTCTTATATTGCCATGACCTTTGCAATCATCTTCCCTGTTTTGGTTACCTTGATGATTGCCTTTACCAACTACGACTTTAAGCATACAGCTCGCTTTACGCTCCTTGATTGGATCGGACTTCAAAACTTCACCAACATGTGGACTTTGAGTACCTTCCGTTCTGCCTTTACATCTGTATTGGGCTGGACCTTGATCTGGGCCTTGGCAGCTTCTACTCTTCAAATCGTTCTTGGTATCCTAACGGCTATTATTGCCAACCAACCATTCATTAAAGGAAAACGCATCTTCGGTGTTATCTTCCTTCTTCCTTGGGCGGTTCCTGCCTTCATTACGATTTTGACCTTCTCAAACATGTTCAACGATAGTATCGGGGCCATCAATGCGCAAGTCCTTCCGCTCTTTGCGAAGATTTTCCCATTCTTGGATGGGGTTCTCATTCCTTGGAAAACTGATCCTACCTGGACGAAGATTGCTTTGATTATGATGCAAGGTTGGCTCGGCTTCCCTTACATTTACGTCTTGACACTCGGAATCTTGCAATCTATTCCAAACGACCTTTACGAAGCAGCCTATATTGATGGGGCCAACGCTTGGCAAAAATTCCGCAACATTACCTTCCCAATGATTTTGGCGGTTGCGGCACCAACGCTCATCAGCCAATACACCTTCAACTTTAACAACTTCTCCATTATCTACCTCTTTAACGATGGTGGACCTGGATCTGTTGGTGGTAATGCTGGTTCGACAGATATCTTGATTTCTTGGATCTATAAATTGACAACGAACTCATCACCTCAATACTCAATGGCTGCTGCGGTTACGTTGATTATCTCTCTGATTGTCATCTCGATCTCGATGATTGCCTTCAAGAAACTGCACGCATTTGATATGGAGGATGTGTAAAATGAAAAATTCAGTTCAATTTAAACGCCGCCTTAATCATTTCTTGACTTACCTCTACTTGGTTGTCCTTTCCATCATCATCATCTATCCATTGTTGATCACGGTTCTTTCAGCCTTCAAAACGGGTAACGTCAGTGCCTTTACACTTGATTTCAGTGGCAGTCTCAGCTTTGATAACTTCCAAAAACTCTTTACGGACACCTTATATGGTACTTGGTATCTCAATACCTTGATCATCGCCATTATTACCATGGTCGCTCAAACATCTATCATTACCTTGGCAGGATATGCATACAGCCGCTACAACTTCTTGGCTCGTAAGCAAAGTTTGGTCTTCTTCTTGATTATCCAAATGGTGCCTACCATGGCTGCTTTGACTGCCTTCTTCGTTATGGCCTTGATGTTGAATGCCTTGAACCACAGCTGGTTCCTCATCTTCCTCTATGTCGGTGGGGGAATCCCGATGAACGCTTGGTTGATGAAGGGTTACTTCGATACAGTCCCAATTTCACTTGATGAATCTGCAAAATTGGATGGTGCTGGACACTTCCGTCGCTTCTGGCAAATCGTCCTTCCATTGGTTCGCCCAATGATTGCGGTCCAAGCTCTTTGGGCCTTCATGGGACCTTTTGGAGACTACATCTTGTCTAAATTCTTGCTTCGCGATGAAATCAATTACACGGTAGCTGTTGGTCTTCAAACCTTTATCAGCGACCAAAAAAATCAAAAGATTGCCTTCTTTGCGGCAGGTGCGATTCTGATTGCAGTCCCAATCTGTGTACTGTTCTTCTTCCTTCAAAAGAACTTTGTTTCAGGCTTGACAGCTGGTGGAGATAAAGGATAAAATAAACTTTTCTAAAACCTTCCAGCAATGATGAAAAGGACGAGATCCTCTCTCGTGCTTTTCTCCCAGTCACATTAATTTTATCTTTAAGGAAAGGATGGGAGTGGGACAAGGATAGCAAGTTGATTGATTTGCTACCAGTTTCTCTCCCATCTTTGGTTAAGGATAAAATCTTGTTATGCTCTCCATACAAGGGAAATCCATCCCGGAGATTAGAAAGGTCTCTTCATGCCCTATCCATTTAACTATTTTTCCAGCCTTTTTCAGGTAAGAAAAGCATTTGCCAACCGCAAACAACTTAATTGGTTCCAAATGATCTTCACCTCACTCTTTCTTCTATCCTTGACCCTGATTCCTGTTGCCGTTCAAAATGCGGAATTACAGACCTACCCCTTAACCACCTTTGTTAGCGATGTCTTTGATCCCTTAACAGAGGATGTTATGAAGGACTTGAAAGAAAATGTCCGTATTGAACAGCATGAACTAGTCTATAACAGTCATTTTGGAGTTCATAAGAACAAAGCTGGCCATGTTATCATTGGTCATCACGAAGGGACTCCATTAGGTGAAAAATTAACCCTCTATTTCGATAAGACCCAACTAGTGATCAGCAGAGAAAATAAAGAACTTGCAAGCATTCCTTATCAGGCAATCAATCAAAAGAGTCTTGAAAACAAAGATGCTTTAAGCCAAGCCATTTCCAAAGATTGGTTCCAAGCCAATCGATTGGCAGTTAGTCTCTTCCTCGTCCTCTTCTCAGGTTTCTTATCTGCTGTGAATTTTGCAATTTTAGTATTTGGAGCTTCCTTCTTCCTCTTCTTGACACGGAAGTCCCGTCTCTTCTCTCTCAAGACCTTCAAAGAATGCTTCAACTTCACTCTCAACTGTCTTGGATTGCCTATTCTTGCGAGCGTCCTGATCAGCTTATTGTTCCACCAAGTCTTTACGACAACCATCTTGATCCAAAATATCCTATTTGTCTTGTTCCTCGCACTTGCTTTCTATAAGACTCATTTCCGGGATCCAGATTACAAACCTTAAGGAGGTCTTTTATGCGTGTCACCATCAAAGATGTAGCCAAACTTGCTGGCGTTGCACCATCTACCGTTACACGAGTGATTCAAAATAAATCTACCATCAGTGAAGCCACTAAAGAACGGGTTCGTTCTGCCATGAAAGAACTAGATTACCATCCAAACCTCAATGCTCGTAGCTTAGTGAGCCAGTCCAGTCAGGTGATTGCCCTTGTCTTGCCTGATGAGAGTGATGTGTTCTTCCAAAACCCATTCTTCCCAACGGTTCTCCGGGGAATTAGCCAAGTTGCTTCTGACTATGACTATGCTATCCAAATCTGCACAGGAACGGATGAAACCCACCGTTTAGAACAGCTTAAGCAGATGATTTATGGAAAACGGGTAGATGGACTGATCTTCCTTTATTCTAAGTTGGGGGATCCACTGGTTGACTTCTGTATTCAAGATAAATTCCCTTTCCTAATCTTAGGAAAGGCAACCTCACCGTTCGTATCCTTAGTTGATAATGACAATATTAAAGCAGCTTTTGATGCGACAGAATATTTTATCAACAAAGGCTATCAAAACATCGCCTTTGTTGGAGGAAATAAGGAATTAGCCGTATCCCAAGACCGTTACAAGGGCTACCAAGAAGCTCTTGCCAGTCACCAAATCCCACTTCGTGAGGAATTGGTTAAATTCTCCTTCGGTTTCTTGCTAGAGGAGAATTCCTATCAAATCATGGATACCCTGCCTTTTGAAGAACTTGAAGCACTCATGACAACGGATATTCTAGTTGCTGAAGGGGTTCGGAGATACTTGAGTGACAAACAGGTCGATCTTCCGATTATTTCCTTCGACTCCATTCAACCGCGGATCCCTATTGACGCCTATATTGATATCAATACGGTTGAATTGGGACGCGAATCTGTCAGAACCTTACTCCAAATTATTAAAGACAACAAGGAAAACAAAACTGTTTGCTACAGACAGCTCATTGAACACTCGATTATTGAACTTTAGGAGAACCTATGACCACACACTTTGCTGCTTATTTAGATGACCAAGACTTGATTCGCATGGAAGGAGGAGAGAGCGTAACGGCCTTTCTTCCTTTTACATTGACGTCTGGTTCGAAAACGATTGAACTCTTGCCGACAGAGGAAGAAAAAACTCTTCGAAGCCCCCTTCCCATCGACATGAGTCAAAGCTATACCCTCTCCAACGCTAAAGGAGAAACCTGCCTCCTCCACTACCGCGACATTGTCCGCCACCCCATCTTTGATCAGCTATATGCTTATGATGGAGAGGATTTAGGAGCTCATTACTCAAAAGAAAAAACGACCTTTGCCTTCTGGGCTCCCATTTCTCAAGAGGTTGAACTCTTGATTAACCAAACTGCCTACCCGATGGAGCGGACAGAAAAAGGAGTTTGGCGTCTAGAACTCGAGGGAGATTGGGAAAAAGCCTCTTACTACTACCAACATCAAGTCAGCGGTGTAACCCATATCGTTCATGATCCTTATGCTCTTTCTTCTGAAGCCAATTCAGGAGCTAGCTATGTCATCGACCGACACAAGATTGAACGCCCTATCCAGAGAGTCGCAACCCAGCTAGATCCGACTCAGGCTATTATTTATGAATTGAGCGTCCGGGATTTCTCCATGCAAAAAGAAGCTGGTTTCCATCATCCTGGAACCTTCCCAGCCCTCTTAGAATCTCCTAAGCATGGAGAACAGACCTTTGGCTTTGACTATTTGAAATCCCTGGGCATCACTCATATTCAGCTCCTGCCCCTCTATGATTTCGGAAGCGTGGATGAAACCAACCCTACTTCTGGCTACAATTGGGGCTATGACCCTGTGCAATACAATGTTCCTGAAGGAAGTTTTAGTACCAAGGCAAATGATCCTTACCAACGGATCCTGGAGTTGCAACAGGTGATTGATGCCTACCATAAGGCAGATCTCAGCCTCATCATGGACGTTGTCTATAACCATGTTTACCTCTCTGATGAATTTGCTTTTGAGCGGATTGTCCCAGGCTATTTCTATCGCTATGACCAAGACCGTCAACGAACCAACGGAACCTTCTGTGGCAACGATGTAGCCAGCGAGAGAGCCATGGTTCGCAACTACATCAAGCAGTCAGTCAAGCAATGGGTTCAACTCTACGGCTTTGATGGTTTCCGCTTTGACCTGATGGGCATTCTTGACCGCCAAACCATGATGGAAATTCAAGAAGAATTAGTAGCCATTTACCCCAACATTTACCTCTATGGAGAAGGGTGGAAGATGGATACCGGACTAGATCCTGAACTCTTGGCCCATCAATACAATGCTAGTCGACTTCGTCCGTATGGCTTCTTCAGTGACAATTTCCGTGATACCATTAAACGAAGCATCCTCAAAGAAGGACGTATAGACAGCCACTATTTGGCCAATGATCTGGCCAATATTTTGACTGGTAACATCGGTCTCAAAGGAGCCCCCCACTTTGTACGTCCTCAACAGGCGATCAACTATGTGGAATGCCACGACAACGCAACCTTCTTTGACTACCTCAAGGTTGAAGATCCAAACATTTCAGAGGAGCAGCGTCAGGCTAAAGCTCGACTCGGCCTGCACCTCGTACTCTTAGCTCAAGGAGTTCCCTTCCTACATGCTGGTCAAGAGTTCTATCGCAGCAAGGGCTTAGAAGAGAATACTTACAATCTTCCGGATGCTCTAAATCAACTAGACTGGCTTTCTTCTATAGCTTATGAAACAGATGTTCAGTTCCTGCGCGAATTGATTGCCTATCGTAAAAAGGAAGAGCTCCTCCGCCTTGTAAATGCCCAAGACATTCGAGATTATTGTCAAGTTACTTGGACTTCGGAGAAGACCTTCTCATACAGCATCGAGAAAGACGGACGTAAGTTGCTTATCTTGGTCAACCTGGGGGATCAAGAATGGTCCTATCGACTCAAACAGCCTGCTAAATTAGCAATTTCCTACCCTCATATTTATGGAGGAGATCAAAATATTTCTCAAGAAGAATTTACCGTTCCAGGCCATGGCTGGATCTTGGTAGAAAAAGCATAAAAAATTCCTGCAAGAAGTTCTTGCAGGAATTTTTTAATCTTCTACTTCGACAAAGCGTCCAATAATATGAACATTGTCTGAAATTGTTATAAAAGCTTGAGGATCCGCTTTTTCCATTAAAAGTTTAAACTCATTAAACTCTGCTCGGGTAATAACAGTGAGCAAGACCGCTTTTTCCTGATGGTTATAGGTTCCTTCGGCATTGTGGATAATGGTTGCCCCACGATGCAAGCGCTTATGGATTTTCTCAATAATCTTATCCGGTTGGCTAGTGACAATCATAGCTTGCATCCGCTTCTGCTTGGTAAAGACAGCATCTGTCACTCGACTAGAAACAAAAATCGTAATCATCGAATAGAGAGCGTACTTCCAACCAAAGGTCATCCCGGCAATCAACATGATGGTCCCATTGACGATGAGAGATATTTTCCCGACATTCTTACCCGTTCGTTTTCGAATGGTCAAACTGACAATATCGGTTCCCCCACTTGAGATATTATTCCGAAGAGCAAAACCAATCCCTGTCCCCATAACAACACCCCCAAACAAGGCGTTCATGATAGGGTCATTGGTGAGAGTAACTTCGGGGACAAATTGGATAAAGAAGGAACTCATGGACACCGTGATAAAGGTGAAAATGGTAAATTTATGGCCAATTTGATACCAGGCAATAATCATTAAGGGCAGATTGATGGCATAAAATGACAAGGAAACAGGAATCGTAAAGCCCAAAAATCGATCACTAAGAGCGGAAACAATCTGTGCTAACCCTGTCGCGCCACTTGAATAGACACGTCCCGGCTGGAAAAAGAAGTTCACAGCAATCGCAGATAAAAATCCATAGACCAATGAGGCTGAAATCTTTTCATCATACTTTTCGCGGGAAATACTTTTCAAGACCCGTAATAATTTAAAATTATAAGCAATTCTTCTCACATAAAAACGTAAGATTTTACCTAAGCGAGTTTTTTTCATGACTATCTCTCAATTTATAAATAAAGGGAAAATCTCAGAAGCTACTTCTGCTGATTTTCCGCTTTTATTCTTACTCCTCAGTTTTGACTTCCACTTGTAGACTCAACTCTTCTAGTTGTTTAGTGGCTACTGTAGAAGGGGCTTGGGTCATCGGATCTGTTGCCTTATTGTTCTTAGGGAAGGCAATCACTTCACGGATATTCTCCTCACCAGCTAACAACATAACAAAACGGTCCAAACCAAGAGCCAATCCACCATGTGGAGGGAAACCATAATCCATAGCTTCTAGCAAGAAACCAAATTGCTCTGTTGCATCTTCTTTTGAGAAACCGAGAGCTGTAAACATCCGTTCTTGCAATTCTTTTTGGTTAATCCGGAGACTTCCTCCCCCAAGTTCGTAACCATTGAGCACAATGTCATAGGCAATGGCACGTACCTTGGCAAGATCGCCCTCTAATTCATGAGCTGTCTCTGCTTGCGGAAGTGTAAAGGGATGGTGGGCACTCATGTAACGGTCTTCTTCTTCAGACCACTCAAACATTGGCCAATCTACCACCCATAGGAAGTTGAATTGACTGTTGTCAATGAGGTCCAATTCCTTGGCAATTCTACAACGAAGGGCACCTAGTGTTGCGTTGGCTACTTCTAATGTATCTGCTACAAAGAGGACCAAATCTTTTTCTTCCAACTGTAAAGCACTTGTCAACTCTGTTGTCACATCTGTCAAAAACTTAGCAACTGGACCGTTCAAAGCACCATCCGCCACCTTGACCCATGCTAGACCTTTAGCGCCATATTGTTTGGCTACTTCTGTCAGCTTATCGATGTCTTTACGTGAGTAGTTATCTGCAGCGCCTTTGACGACAATGGCTTTCACTGCTGGAGCTTCTGAAAAGACCTTAAAGTCTACGCCCTTTACAACTTCTGTCAAGTCTGTCAAGAGCATCTCAAAACGAGTATCTGGCTTGTCAGAACCGTAAAGAGCCATCGCATCATCGTACTTCATCCGTGGGAAAGGAAGTGTCACTTCAATCCCCTTGGTTTCTTTCATGACACGCGCGATTAAACCTTCTGTAATATCTTGAATTTCTTGCTCTGTCAGGAAGGAGGTTTCTAAGTCGACCTGTGTAAACTCAGGTTGACGGTCTCCACGTAAATCTTCATCACGGAAACATTTGACGATTTGATAATAGCGGTCAAAGCCGGCATTCATCAATAACTGTTTGGTGATTTGAGGGCTTTGAGGCAAGGCATAAAAGTGACCCTTGTTAACACGAGATGGAACGAGGTAGTCACGCGCCCCTTCTGGAGTTGACTTAGAAAGGAAAGGTGTTTCCACATCGATAAATTCCAACTCATCCAAGTAGTTGCGGATAGAATGCGTTACCTTGGCACGTAATTTCAAGTTTTCCAACATTTCTGGACGACGCAAGTCCAAATATCGATAGCGGAGACGGGTATCGTCGTTAGCTTCAATGCCGTCCTTGATCTCAAATGGCGTGGTTTTTGCCGTATTAAGGACAGTCAAAGAAGAAACATGCATTTCAACCTGACCTGTTGCAATTTTATCATTGGCTTGCTGTCTGGCAGCAACTTGACCTGTCACTTCGATCACATACTCGCTACGAAGACTTTCGGCCGTTGCCATGACTTCCGAACTGACAGTTTCTGGATTGATGACCAATTGCATAATCCCTTCACGGTCCCGCAAATCAATAAAGATTAATCCACCCAAATCGCGGCGTCGACTCACCCATCCCTTGAGGGTTAGTTCTTGTCCAATGTGTTCCTCTCGAACACGTCCAGCATACATGGAACGTTTCATTGTATTTTTACTCTCCAAACTAATATTCTTCCTTCTATTTTACCATAAAGCCTGTCAGATAAGTGCTTTTCCAGAGATTTTTCCAGAAAAAACAGTTCTTTTATTCCGCCCCCAATTGTCAAGTCAAGTGCAACAAAGTCATTCCTCTGATTAAGCGAGTGTTCTTCCAGCTGTTTGAGCTAGCTC
>NZ_JAHZQQ010000050.1 GCF_019930045.1 Streptococcus australis
TGACACACTTGAAAGCTTATTTGATTAACACTCCGCAACTTTACTTGAGTGTTTACACAAAATTATTGACAGAATCGATTACACATCAAATTCATTTGATATTAGAAACAGGAGGTCTATAAATGAGTGTTATAAAAGAATACAGAACTGCCAGTGAAGTTGTTGGGCCTCTTATGATTGTTGAACAAGTAAATAATGTGTCTTACAATGAGTTAGTTGAAATTCAACTTCATAATGGAGAAATTCGTCGTGGACAAGTTTTAGAAATCCACGAAGATAAAGCAATGGTTCAGCTTTTTGAAGGATCTAGTGGAATAAATTTAGAAAAGTCTAAAATTCGTTTTGCTGGTCATGCATTAGAATTGGCTGTATCTGAGGATATGGTTGGTCGTATTTTTAATGGGATGGGAAAACCAATTGATGGTGGACCAGATTTAATTCCAGAGAAATATTTAGATATTGATGGTCAAGCTATTAATCCTGTATCTAGAGATTATCCAGATGAATTTATTCAGACAGGGATCTCCTCTATTGATCATTTGAATACTCTTGTACGTGGTCAAAAATTACCAGTATTTTCAGGTTCGGGCTTACCTCATAATGAATTAGCTGCTCAGATAGCAAGACAAGCGACTGTTTTAAATTCTGATGAAAATTTTGCGGTTGTATTTGCAGCAATGGGTATTACTTTTGAAGAAGCTGAGTTTTTTATGGAAGAACTCAGAAAAACAGGAGCAATCGATCGTTCGGTTTTATTTATGAACTTGGCAAATGATCCTGCAATTGAGCGTATTGCAACTCCCCGCATTGCTTTAACTGCGGCAGAGTATCTAGCTTTTGAAAAAGATATGCACGTTCTAGTTATCATGACGGATATGACTAACTATTGTGAAGCGTTACGTGAAGTCTCGGCAGCTCGCCGTGAAGTTCCAGGGAGACGAGGCTATCCGGGATATTTATATACAAATTTATCAACTCTATACGAAAGGGCTGGTCGCTTAGTTGGTAAAAAAGGTTCGGTGACACAGATTCCTATTTTAACAATGCCAGAAGATGACATAACACATCCAATTCCTGATTTAACTGGATACATTACTGAAGGGCAAATTATTTTGTCGCATGAGTTGTATAATCAAGGTTATCGTCCACCAATCAATGTTTTACCTTCTCTCTCTCGATTAAAAGATAAGGGATCTGGAGAAGGTAAAACTCGTGGAGATCATGCTCCAACTATGAATCAACTGTTTGCAGCCTATGCCCAAGGGAAAAAGGTTGAAGAGTTAGCAGTAGTATTAGGAGAATCGGCTTTATCTGATGTAGATAAATTGTATGTGAGGTTTACAAAGCGTTTTGAAGAAGAGTACATAAACCAAGGATTTTATAAAAATCGAAATATAGAAGATACGTTGAATCTTGGGTGGGAATTACTATCAATTCTTCCTAGAACAGAGTTAAAACGTATCAAAGATGATTTGCTTGATAAATACTTACCTTTGGTAGAAGTTTAATCCGGAAATGGAGTGATTATCGATGGTACGTTTGAATGTAAAACCAACTCGTATGGAATTGAATAACTTAAAGGAACGTTTGAAAACAGCTGAACGTGGACATAAGTTATTAAAGGATAAAAGAGATGAATTGATGAGGCGATTTATTTCTTTGATTCGTGAGAATAATCAACTTCGGAAAGAAGTAGAAAGTTATCTAATTGATAATCTAAAATCCTTTGCAGTTGCTAAATCATTAAAGAATTCTCAAATGGTGGAGGAATTATTTTCAATTCCATCGAAAGAAATTGAATTATTTGTTGAGAAAGAAAATATCATGAGTGTAACAGTTCCTAGAATGCATATGAATATTACTTCTCAAAATGAGAACAGTGAATACAGCTATTTATCTTCTAATAGTGAAATGGATGATGTATTTGCTACAATGAATAGTTTAATTGATAAATTACTAAGACTGGCAGAAGTTGAAAAAACGTGTCAGTTAATGGCTGATGAAATAGAAAAAACACGTAGACGTGTAAATGGTTTAGAATACTCGATTATTCCAAACTTGTCGGAAACTATTCATTATATAGAATTGAAACTAGAGGAGGCAGAAAGAGCCAATTTAGTTCGTATTATGAAAGTGAAGTAGATCCTTTATTTAGATTATTAATTAGATGAACAAATATCAGCTTGGATAAGGCTTTAAGCCTTTCTAAGCTTTTTTATTGACAGTATCAGGATATCTTTTTCAAAATTTTGGTTTGTTAGATAATGAAAATGTTTCTACTAATCTAGATTTAGGATTAGTAAATCTTAAATGTAATTATATAGAAAAAGATAAGTTAAAAAAAGATGTATTAGCAAGAGTTGGTCTAACTCATATTCATCTGGAACAAAAGATATATGAATTGTCTGGCGGTGAAGCACAACGTGTTGCTTTATCGAAAATCATTCTTAAAAATCCACCATTAATACTTGCGGATGAGTTGACTGCATCGCTCGATCCTACGACTTCACAAGGAATTATGAAATTATTATTAGATATGAAAAATGAAAATCGTCTAATCATCATTGCAACTCATAATCCAGATATTTGGAATCAAGCAGATGAAGTTATAAATTTAAATCAATTATAGTTACAGTCAATAGATATCTTCTATATTTTAAAGTTATTTTATCTGAATCCGTAAAAGCAGTTCAATCTTGTACTGCTTTTTTTCTTTTACGACTTACGCTGTTTGGTTTCATGAGCAAGCCCCTCAAAGTGAACTAATAACAAATCATGAGAAGTCATAGTGATGTAATTTCTGTAACGGAAGTAGAGCGAATTGCTGAACCATTAAATGAGTATCTCTCGAAGTAGATGCGTCTATTTTGACTTCTAGTCTGATAGAATGGTAGTTTGAAAATGTAAATGATAGCTACTGTTCATAAAACATAGAAGGTATGTTGGGTGTTGTGAGAGGAGCTAGAAATTAGTACTTACCTGATTATTCCAACAACTCCAAAGATGTGATAAAAATTTCAACTACTCTTATCTATAATAAAGCTACCTGTTCTTTGAAAATTGAATCCACTCCGTCTTGATTAGCGTGCCTGTGTAAGTAGGGACTGAGAGTATTTCCCTGTGAAGGGCAACTGGCACAAGACGTGTGTGAGAATTTTCTAACAGACACGGAGTTTATCGTTACCAGACTTAAACGATGCGACAAACTAGATAAAGGAGTTAATCATGAAAGTAGTAAACTTGTATGATTTGAAACAAATGGGAAATAAAGGTGGTTGTACCATCCAATTGATTCATCACTTTCCCTTTGGTATGGGCTTAGGACATCTCAAAAAAGACTACATTGAATTTAAACGCGTTGGTATCGTTGATGGGAAAGCAGTAGAAGTTACTCTTCGAGAACCTTATTCGAGAGATCTACTGCAGGTTGTCAAGTCGATTAAGCAACGTCAGAAATTGATAGCTTATCGTTATAAAGAAGGAAAGCTGCTATTTGTTAAGAAGGAGGCATCAGATGTCCTCTGAACAACAGGAACGAATGGCAGTTCAATATGCAGAGCGTAGTCTTTTATTTACTGTCAAAAGTCTTTTAAAGATTCTAGAATGGTCTAGACGTCAGGCTTTAGCACAGGATTCCGCCTATAAGATAGGAGTGCAGAAATTAGAAGAATTGCTACAATCTCCTTATTCGATTGATACGATTAATCTGAAAAAAGATTTTTTAGACAAACCAATTGATATAGAGAAATTTAAAGCTTTTTTAGAAAAAGAAGAGATTCCTTTAGCCATCGCTTGGCAAGGGGATTCTCTACATTTCTACACCAAAGACCGTTCGATTCTGGACAATCATTTAGACCATCTGTTAGAAAAAATGGTTAATGATCCGGAGAAATTAGCTGATTTTACCATGGATAAGTCATTAGATGATGCTATTGATGAAGCTAAATCCCAAATTACCTTTAGACAAGAAGGAGCCGTCAAACAGAAAGAGATGGTGAGATGATGTACAGTGGAAAGAAATTCCTACTATTCTCACTGTTAGGTATCTTACTAGGCTATCTTTTTCATCGTTTGACGCTTTTGTATGATTCCTATACTGGAAATACTTTAGATAAATGGACTCATCTTCTGATGGAAGGTCAAGATCAAGTTCTTCAGTCGCCATGGAATGTCTCTTTTACTGGAAAATCAAGTGCTTTTTTTCTACTAGGCTTTGTGATGATGTTACTGGTTTATCTCTATCTAGAGACTGGTAAAAAACAATACCGAGAAGGAGTAGAATACGGGAGCGCCCGTTTTGGAACTCTAAAAGAAAAGAAGCTCTTTTACGGTAAAGAATTTTCTCATGATACGATCTTAGCACAAGATGTTCGTTTGACATTATTAGATAAAAAATCACCCCAATATGATAGAAATAAGAATATTGCGGTGATCGGAGGTTCAGGAAGTGGAAAGACATTTCGCTTTGTAAAACCCAATCTGATTCAGATGAATACTTCTAATATTGTAGTGGATCCTAAAGATCATTTGGCCGAGAAAACAGGTAAACTCTTTTTAGAAAATGGTTACCAAGTAAAGGTGTTAGATTTAGTCAATATGAAGAACTCAGATGGTTTCAATCCTTTTCGCTATATAGAGACAGAAAATGATTTGAATCGCATGCTGACGGTTTATTTTAATAACACCAAAGGCTCTGGCTCCCGTAGTGATCCATTTTGGGATGAAGCTTCTATGACTTTGGTTCGAGCTTTAGCCTCTTACTTGGTCGATTTCTATAATCCACCTAAAACAAGAGAACAGCTCATTGAAGAGAGTCGTTTGAGTCAAACAGAATATCAAAACTTGTTGAAACGTCAAAAAAAAGAAGTGGAAGAGCGAAAAAAACGAGGGCGTTATCCAAGTTTTGCTGAAATCTCAAAACTCATTAAACACTTATCCAAGGGTGAAAATCAAGAAAAAAGTGTCATAGAAATTCTATTTGAAAATTATGCTAAAAAGTATGGGACTGAAAATTTTACCATGCGAAATTGGGCAGATTTTCAAAATTATAAGGATAAGACTCTTGATTCTGTCATAGCTGTGACTACTGCTAAATTTGCCCTCTTCAATATTCAAAGTGTCATGGATTTGACTAAAAGAGATACCCTTGATATGAAGACATGGGGCAAGGAAAAATCAATGGTTTACTTAGTTATCCCAGATAATGATAGTACCTTTCGCTTTCTTTCAGCTCTCTTTTTTTCAACCGTATTTCAAACCTTAACAAGACAAGCAGATATTGATTTTAAGGGGCAATTACCTCTTCATGTGAGAGTTTACTTAGATGAGTTCGCAAATATCGGAGAAATCCCAGATTTTGCTGAACAAACCTCAACAGTCCGTTCTCGGAATATGAGTCTCGTTCCTATTCTACAAAATATTGCCCAACTTCAAGGCCTCTATAAAGAAAAAGAAGCTTGGAAAACCATTCTTGGGAACTGTGATAGCTTAGTCTACTTAGGTGGTAATGATGAAGATACCTTTAAATTTATGAGTGGCTTACTCGGTAAACAGACCATTGATGTTCGAAATACTAGTCGTTCCTTTGGCCAGACAGGTTCAGGATCCCTTTCTCATCAAAAGATTGCTCGTGATTTAATGACACCTGATGAAGTCGGAAATATGAAACGGCATGAATGCTTGGTTCGAATTGCCAATATGCCTGTCTTTAAAAGTAAAAAATACAATTCAACCAAGCATCCAAACTGGAAGTACCTAGCCAATCAAGAAACCGATGAACGGTGGTGGAACTATCAAATCAATCCTTTGAATCAAAGACAAGAAAATCATCTTGAAGGCCTTAGAATTCGTGATTTAACTTTTGAATCTAGTTTAAAATAAAAATAGAAAAGAGGAAATAGATGATTACGCATTTTAAAGGTTTTGTTTATGGAGTAGACGCAAGTGCCATGTTTGCACAAGCTATGTCTTTGTTACAGAAGGGATTGATTGCGGTTGGAGCCTTTCTCGTTGTTGTGGGAATTGTCAATCTTGCAACCAACATTAAAGATGGTGGACCAGGTGTTCGAAATGCCATTCTTGAAATTGTCGGTGGAGTTATGGTCGGGGCTGCTGGAGCCTTTGTAACCCAGATTTCAATTTAGGAGGATAAACAATGACATGAATCTTAGTTTAGTCTCACCCTTTGTTTACCTTGCATCTGAAAAAATATCAGCTGAAAATTTATTTGAAGGATTTAATGTGGATTTACAATCTACGGTAGATCTGATTAAATCTCTATCTAGCTACAATCCAACAGTTTGGACTTATATGTCTAGTATTACTAAAAGTGTCATGCAGCCTCTTGGAGTTGCGATTTTATCAGTTGTTCTCATCTTAGAATTTTCGAAGATGGCAAAGAAAATTGCTAACTCTGGTGGAGCGATGACCTTTGAAGCATTAGCGCCGATGTTGATTAGTTATATTATGGTTGCAGTTGTAATTACCAACACTACCGTCATTGTAGAAGCCATCATTGGGATTGCAAGTCACGCCATTGAACAAGTGGCCTCGATTGTGGCTCACGGTGGGGCAAAGTATGATACCATCTCTGGATTAAAAGGGTCAGGATTTATTGGCCGGATGATTGTGGGATTTTTCGCCCTCCTCATTTGGCTTGTTCGGATAGTAAGTGCAGCCATGGTCAATCTTTTGGTATCTATTCGATTTATTCAACTCTACCTTATGATTCCATTTGCCCCTCTTACGATTCCAACATTTTTAAGCGATGAGTGGAAGTCTATTGGTATTGGCTATTTAAAAAATATTATGGTCTATGCGGTACAAGGGGTTCTTATTTTTCTGATTGTTTCTCTTGTTCCTTTATTTGAATCTGCTGGGAAAATAGCTGTTTCAAATGGTGCAGGAGTCTTGCAATCACTTGCGATTATGTTTGGTAGTTTAATACAAGCTATCTTACTGATTATTGCCCTCGTTGGTTCTCAACGTACGGCTCGCTCAATCTTAGGTATGTAATTAGATAAAGGCTAGGAAGTGATTGCTTCTTAGCCTTTTTAGAAAGGAAAGTCATGAATACACGTGTCTTTAAAGACATCTCAAAATACCAACACAGGGCTTGGTTAGGTTTCACCACAAGACAAATCATCTTTGTTTTACCAGCCTTTATTGTCACAATTATTGTTTTGGGCTTGAATCTCTTTTTCTGGCAATTTGGAGATTGGTTTGTTTACGGTTTTGTGTTTGCTTTTACCATCCCCCTCATGCTTTTTGGAGTCTATAAACCCAATGATTTATATTTTGAACATTATTTGAAATACCGTCTTCATTTTGAATTAACGGTTCCCCTACGCACAATTACAGGAAAGAAAGGATCTGAACATGAAAAGAAAATCAAATACATTAAAGAAACAAAAAACTTCAATGACTAATAAAAAGGAAAAAGTTAAAGATAAAAAAGAGGAAGTGTTACCCTCAACGGCTAATACTCTTTCTTATCAAGCCCTGTATCAAAATGGTCTAATGCAGGTAAAAGAAGATTATTTCTCACAAAGCTATTTACTTGGTGATGTCAATTACCAGACCGTTGGTTTAGAAGATAAAGGCGCAATCATTGAGAAGTATTCTGATTTGATTAACTCCCTAGACGACCAAACCAACTTCCAATTGACCATCTTTAATAAAAGATTGAATTTAGAAAAGTTTAGACAAAGTGTTTTGTATGAGGAAAAAGAAGATGGATATGATACCTATCGTAAAGAATTGAATCGGATGATGAATCAGAATTTAGACAGTGGTGAAAATAACTTTTCAGCTGTGAAACTGATTAGCTTTGGTAGAAAGGATTCTAATCCCAAACAAGCCTATCGTTCCTTGTCCCAAATAGGAGAATATTTCAAGAGTGGTTTCTCAGAAATTGATGCACGATTTGAATCCTTGGCTGGAGAAGACCGTGTCAACTTGTTGGCAGACATGCTTAGAGGAGAACACCATCTTCCTTTTTCTTACCGTGATTTAACGAGATCTGGTCAGACAACTCGTCACTTCATAGCACCTAATCTCTTAGATTTCAAAAACAAGAATTACCTACAAATCAATGACCGCTTATTACAGATTGTCTATGTGCGAGACTACGGCATGGAATTAGGTGATCAGTTTATCCGAGACCTTATGCAAGGAGATCTGGAATTGATTGTGAGCCTCCATGCTCAAAGTTCGACCAAGGCAGATGCCATGAAGAAACTACGAACAAAGAAGACCTTAATGGAATCCCAAAAGATTGGGGAACAACAAAAACTTGCTCGTACAGGTATCTATTTGGAAAAAGTAGGCCATGTATTAGAAAGCAATATCGATGAAGCTGAGGAACTCTTAAAAACCATGACCGAGACAGGAGATAAACTATTTCAAACAGTCTTCTTGATTGGTGTCTTTGGTCAGGATGAAGAAGAACTCAAACAAGCCCTAGACACGATCCAACAAGTGGCCGGCTCAAATGACCTAATGATTGATAAACTTCCATATATGCAAGAAGCAGCCTTTAATAGTTTGCTGCCATTTGGTTGTGATTTTTTAGAGGGTGTATCACGGAGTTTATTAACGTCCAATGTAGCAGTGAACTCACCTTGGACTTCAGTAGACTTACAAGACCGTAGTGGGAAATATTACGGTATCAATCAAATATCAAGTAATATTATTACCATTGATCGCAGCCTATTAAATACACCGTCTGGTCTGATTTTAGGAACATCTGGAGCTGGGAAAGGGATGGCAACCAAGCATGAAATTATCACGACCAAAATCAAGGAATCTGGTGAAAATACTGAAATTATCATCGTGGATCCAGAAGCAGAGTACAGTATTATTGGACGGGCTTTTGGTGGAGAAATGATTGATATTGCGCCCGATTCCCAAACCTATCTCAATGTCCTTGACTTGTCTGAGGAAAATATGGATGAGGATCCTGTAAAGGTAAAATCAGAATTTCTTTTATCCTTTATCGGTAAGTTATTGGATAGAAAAATGGATGGGAGAGAAAAATCGATTATCGACCGAGTTACGAGACTCACTTATCAGTCATTTAAAGAGCCTTCTTTGGAAGAATGGGTCTTTGTCTTGAGCCAACAACCAGAAGAAGAAGCGCAGAATTTGGCACTTGATATGGAACTGTATGTCGAAGGTTCTCTTGATATTTTTTCTCATAAGACCAATATTCAGACAGGATCTAACTTCTTAATCTATAACGTTAAAAAGTTAGGAGATGAGTTGAAACAAATCGCTCTTATGGTAGTGTTTGATCAGATATGGAATCGTGTTGTTCGGAACCAAAAATTAGGGAAGAAGACCTGGATTTATTTTGATGAAATGCAACTTCTCTTATTAGATAAATATGCCAGTGATTTCTTCTTTAAATTGTGGAGTCGTGTCAGAAAATATGGAGCCAGTCCGACTGGGATAACCCAAAATGTCGAAACCTTATTGTTAGATCCAAACGGTAGACGGATTATTGCAAATAGTGAATTTATGATTCTCCTAAAGCAAGCAAAAAATGATCGAGAAGAATTGGTTCAACTCTTAGGATTGTCAAAAGAACTTGAAAAATACCTAGTCAATCCAGAAAAAGGTGCAGGACTGATAAAAGCTGGTTCCGTTGTAGTTCCCTTTAAAAATAAGATTCCTAAAGGCACTCAATTGTTTGATATCATGAGTACAGATCCTGATAAAATGGCTTCTAATTAAGGGGAAGGTAAATGAAGGATAAAAGAGAAATCATACGTGCCCGAAAGGCATTTAGAAGAAGTCTAAAAGATGAGAAGAAATTCTTGAAAAAAGGAAAGAAGGAGGTAAGGAAACAGAAAAAAGATTCCGCTGTACTGGATGAAAAAGCATGGAAAAAAGAGATAAAAGAAAAGCTAGAGGAGATGAGAGAAGCATCAAAGGCTAGAGTAAAACAAGCAAATGAAGATTACAATCACATCCTTCAAAATAGTCCTCCATCTCTTTTGAATCGCAAAGAATTAAGAGACAGACGGTTGCCTCATGCTAGGAAACGAATGAAAATAGCCAAGAAGCAGTTTAAGGAAGCAAAGGCACAGTCAAAAGAAGAAAGAAAAGAGCGTCGTAAAGAAAGAAAAACCAATCAAAAATTTCTCTATGGTCAGGAACTGAAACATAAATCTAATTTTTTCTTTCAAGGGAAGAGTTTAGAAGAATTAAAAGCTAAGAAAGAAGTCAAGGCCGCAAAAGAGAATCTAAAATCTACTAAACAAGCCTATAAGTCCAAAAAAGTCAGTAGGAAAGCCAAAACTTTTCTTTATGTCCTTGGACGTGAAGGAGGAGAGTTAGCTTCAGAAAATGAAGATTTAGAAGGCTATCGCACACTTCAAGAGACCATTAGAAAAGGGAAACGCTACAGTCGGCTTTCTTATAACATTGGGAAAGCTAGTGTCAAAACAGGACAAGCAACAGGTCGTTTTACCAAGAAAAGACTGACCAACACAAAAGAGCGATACCATCATTTTAAGGATGGAAAAGGATGGAAACTAGCGAAAGATAATCCAAGCTCCTTTAAAAATCGGTTTCGAAAATTAAAGAAACAAGGTCTTACAAGTGTCCGAAATATCTATCAAAAACTAAAAGCAGCCTTTTCCTTCTTTACATTTGCGGCTGGAAATCCTGCAACATGGATAGTTGGAGGATTAGTCTTTCTTCTCTTACTTATGATGAGCTTCTTTTTAGGATTTTCATCTGCTAGTTTGATTCAACAAGATGAATTTGAATTAACAAAAGCTAATACCCACCTAACTTGGGAAGATGCAGAACATACTCGTACAAATGACAAAGGCATTACCTATTACACAAAAGTTGATGATGTGATGGGGTATATGAACTTTAAATTCCATGACTATGAGTTAAACAAACCAGTTCACTTATTTAGTTCCGAAACTTACAAGGATTATCTGTCTACTTTGTGGCATGATTTAAACGATGGGGATGATTTGAAATCCATGCAAGACCTTTATGAAACTCCTAAGTATAAACTATCGAAAGATGATCAAGAGGAAATAAAGGAACTAAAAGAAGAAGGTGTCTATGCTTCCATGCAGGAATTGGACAATCCATTTGAGGGGAAAAGCAACGAATATAGTCTAACCATGACTTATCGTTATGGATACTATGATTTAGACGGAAAACCTACTCTTCAGGAGTACATTCTACTAGAAGCGAAGGCTCACCAAACGATTGTCGCACCAATGGATGGAGTTGTATCTCTTGACGGAGATGATGTTATTCTTACTAACGGAAAAGGAGAGAATGAGAGTCGTTTAACCTTGTATTCTATTCATAATGGCCGTGCGATTGAGGGAACAAGAGTCCTAACAGGTGATGTTATTGGTGAAACACCAGATGATACAGGTTTGAAAGTTTCCTATCAAAAGTATAAGAACAAGAAAGAAAAATTGGTGTACGTCAATCCGCAATTTTATTTTCCCAAAGTCATTCAACTTCAGACCACTATCTTACCTGCCATTGGTCAGTTTGGTGGAGATGAGTTTGAACGAGCAAAGCATATTTATGAGTTTTTGAAATCTCAAGGGGCAAGTCCCCAAGCCATTGCGGCTATTTTAGGAAATTGGTCGGTAGAGTCTTCTATCAATCCTAAACGAGCTGAAGGAGATTATTTATCTCCTCCTGTTGGCGCTACCGATTCCTCATGGGATGATGAAAGCTGGTTAGCGATAGGAGGGCCAGCCATTTATAGTGGTGCTTATCCTAATATCCTTCATAGAGGTTTGGGGTTAGGTCAATGGACGGATACTGCAGATGGTTCAACACGTCATACAGCTTTGTTAAATTATGCACGTAGCAAAAATAAGAAATGGTATGATTTAGACCTCCAACTTGATTTTATGCTTCATGGGGATAGTCCTTACTATCAAAGTTGGCTAAAGGATTTCTTTAAAAATACGGGTAGTGCAGCCAATCTAGCCCAACTCTTCCTTACCTATTGGGAGGGAAATTCTGGTGACAAACTACTGGAAAGACAAACTAGAGCAACGGAATGGTATTATCAAATTGAAAAAGGCTTTAGTCAAACAAATGGAGGACAGGCAAAAAGTGACCCACAATCCCTTGAAGGGGTTCGTGGGGACTTGTATGATCATTCTGTTCCTGGTGGTGGAGATGGTATGGCCTATGCCTATGGACAATGTACATGGGGTGTTGCGGCTCGTATGAACCAGTTAGGATTAAAGCTAAAAGGTAGAAATGGAGAAAAGATTTCAATCATTAATACTATGGGAAATGGTCAGGACTGGGTTGCGACAGCTTCAAGTCTTGGTGGGGAAACTGGCTCTACACCAAGAGCAGGTGCCATTGTTTCTTTTGTGGGAGGTACACATGGCACACCAGCCATCTACGGTCATGTGGCTTTTGTCGAGAAAGTATATGATGACGGTTCTTTCCTTGTGTCTGAAACCAACTATGGTGGCAACCCTAACTATACCTTTAGAAAAATCTCTCAAGCAGATAGTGCCATTAGTTTTGCTTATACTACGAAATAGAAGAGTTTACACTTGAAATTTTAACCATTTTCAGGTAGAATAAATAGTGTAGATGAGTAGTCGGCTCATGGTCAATCTGATAGTAATCTTGGACATAAGGGCCAAGCGGTGGCGGACACCAGAACGAAATCCGATAGCAATCTTGGACGTAAGGGCCAAGCGGTGGCAGACACCAGAATAAACCGACTGACTAGGTGGCTTACAGACTCTGTAAACCACCTTTTTTGTGAGGAAAATATGGCAAATTCTAGAGATTATCGTAATCCAAATTACACCGAAAAAATAAAACTTCAGCGTTTTTTTACTCAGTTACAAATTGCGGCTTCTTTTTTTAAAGAACACTTCGTTGGCAAAATCATGTATTATGAAACAGAAATAGAAAGTGTTGAACTTCATTTTTCACCTACTAATTTCATGCACCTATGTGGTGTTGATTACCGAAAAGGTGCAGGCAGTTTCTTTGACGATTGTTTAAATAGTCATGTCATAATTGATGAGTTGAAAATAAAAAATGATGGAACCACGATGCAAAAGTTACAAGTTTTAGGATCTATTGAGGAGTTATTGGGAAAGCATGTTCATCTAACTGGTTCAGGACGTTATTTGTATTTGGAGTTTGATTATGCTCTACGTACAAGAAAACAGATACTAGCATTAACATTGAAAGAGACATCAAGGAAAATTGTTCCTCAATCTTTATTAGATTTGAAGAGAAAGACAGTATTTCCAGAAGGTCAAAAAGTAATTTCAATTTACTCAAAACATTTACAAACGTCGGAACTTTTTTATTATTGATAAATTGTAAAATATAGTGCAACAAAAAAACTCATAGCGTTTCATTGGGGTAAACTGTAAGTATTCACACAA
>NZ_JAHZQQ010000051.1 GCF_019930045.1 Streptococcus australis
CTCAAACAGCTGGAAGAACACTCGCTTAATCAGAGGAATGACTTTGTTGCACTTGACTTGACAATTGGGGTTTTTTTATAGATTGAAGTATGGTACAATAAGATAAAATTCTATATTTGAGGAAAATATATTTTGAAAAAGAAGTTGCTCGTTTTAGGAATCGTCATTCTAACTCTACTCCGCCCTCTGTCGATCGCGGCGGATGAGCTAGTGGATATGGCGCAAAAAATGTATCCCAATGATCATGTGCAGGCCTATAACCGACCAAGGTCTTCTCTCGTCATCGATGCGAATACCGGGGATGTTTTGTGGAGAGACAATATTGATGAAGTGCGGGATCCAGCAAGTATGAGTAAGCTCATGACCCTGTATCTGCTCTTCGAAACCATGAAAGAGGGAAAAATTACCAAAGATACGGTTGTCACTGCAACAGCTGCGGATCAATCCATGTCAAAAATCTATGAGATTTCCAACAATAACATCGTTGCAGGTGTGGACTATACGGTCTCTGAATTGATTACCATGACGGCTGTTCCATCCTCCAATGTAGCTACGATTATGTTGGCCAATCTCCTTTCTAACCACGATGCGGATGCCTTTATTCAGCGGATGAACGAAAAGTCCAAGGAGTTGGGGATGACCAATACCATTTGGAACAATCCGAGTGGAGCGGCCATTTCAACCTTCCAAGGTTTATATACCAGTTATAACTATCCAAATGATGCGGCCAACCAAACAACTGCAAGAGATTTGGCGATTCTCGTCTATCATTTCGTGAAAGAATATCCAGAGATCCTTAGTTATACCAATCAGGCTAAGGTGACCGTAAAACAAGGAACGCCTTATGAGGAGACTTTTGATACCTATAACTATTCCTTGCCAGGAGCTAGATATGCTCTTGAAGGAGTAGATGGTCTGAAGACAGGTTCGAGTCCACGTGGTGCCTTTAACTATATCGCAACCGCTAAACGGGGGGAGCAACGAATTATCTCCGTAGTCATGGGTGTTGGTGATTGGTCCGACCAGGATGGTGAATACTATCGACATCCATTTGGTAATGCCTTGATTGAAAAGGCTTTTGCTGATTATCGTTATAAGAAGTTGTTGGACAAGGGTGTTCAGACGATTGATGGAAAGACCTACACACTGGATCAACCTTTCTATGCCACGGTCAAAAAGGGAGAAGAGAATCCAAAACTCGTTGTCAAAGATGGACAGGTTGAGGCGGATTCAGGCTTGATGACCCTATCAGAAAAGATTTCTGATGGACTTCCAGTCAAAGAAGGAGCAGTGAGTCAATCGGATTCCCAAAGTACGGCGGCCCCAGCTAGAGAGAAATCCTCCCATTTTCCTCTTGAAAGCCTGGTCATTCTGATTCCAATTTTCATTCTTGCTATGATTCTGTATTTAGAAAGAGCTCATCGCAAAGAACGGGCGCGCAAGGCTCAGGATCGCTACAAAAAATAACTGATCAAAACTCAACTGAAATCCAGTTGGGTTTTGTCATTGCCTTTTATTTCTCATGTTGAAAGGAAACTTATGAAAGCATTTCGAAATTCCTATCCTGCTTATTTATTTTTATATAGTTTTTACTTCATGTCGACGGCCCTCTTTACGACTTTAATCTCTGTCTATCTGATAGGCCAGCAGTATTCAGCCAGTCAGGTATCTAATTTGGTGTCGACAGCCTTTTTCCTATCCATGCTTACCCAGCCCTTATTTGGTTATATCAATGAACGATTTGGCATTGTTAAAATCACGACCTTGAGCTTAGGAGTCCTCTTGGCAGGAGTGGGTGGCTTTATCTGGGCCCCTAACTTCTTTTGGTTGACGATTTTTTATGGCTTGGTATTACTGTGTCTAAATGGGACGGCTCCCATGATGGAGATTTTAGCTACCCAGAGTCCCTATGCTTTTGGAAAAATCCGCGTTTGGGGGACGCTAGGGTATGCGGCTGGAGCCCACCTAGCTGGTTGGCTCTATGCTCATCTTAGCCCCCAGTCTGTATACTATTGTGTATTGGTCACGATCCTTCTTAGTTTCTTCACTTTAGGGGCTATCCGTATTTCCAAGACCAATCGGGTACAGAAAGAAGCTGTCTCGATCCGTCCTTTGCTCCATAATGGACCCTATCTCTTTTTCCTATTACTGATGGGGCTTGTGTCGGGCGTGGGGAATATTGGCCATACCTATATTCCAGCTCTCTTGATGGATAGTGGCCTTCCTGTTCAGATAGCCTCTACGGTTGTGGCCCTATCTGTTGTTGTAGAAGCGCCCCTCATCTTTTTTTCAGACCGTTTTATGGACCATTGGCCCTTGCGTTTACTAATCTTGCTTCCTGTGGGGATCCTCTTGCTCCAGTATTTTATCTATGCTCTTCCGAGTCCGGTCTTCTTAAAAGTGCTGGTCACCCTCTTGGCTAAGCATACGACAGGGATGGTCTTGATCATGGTCTCCTTGCGTTTTATCTCCCAACAGGTGGATAAGAAAGATCTAGTCTTAGCTATGGCTCTTGTACAAGGAGTCCGCTATCTTGGTACCATTCTCTTGCAACCGCTAGCAGCTTTCTTTGTGGATCACGGAGGATTTTCAATGATGAGTTACTTCTTGGTGGCTGTCCTAGTCCTCGTCCTTCTACTAAGCCTCTTTTTAAAGATGCCAAAAGGGAAATCTCCAGGTCTCTTTGGGAACACGAAGGAGTAAAAAGTTTAGGAAATAGAGTTTGTGAATAGAAGGACTTATGCTATAATGGAGAACGATGATGTTTATGAAAGAAATGAGAGAGAATGAAGTTTAAACGTGCCTTATTTGCGACACTTTCCCTTGCTTGCCTATGTTTCCCAATGCTAGCAAAGGCAGATGATCTTTACCAACAAGAAGATATCATGTCGATCACAGAAAAATCTGGGACTTCGGTGGATGAATTTTTCCGTCCCAAGGCTGATATTGTCGTTGATGCTCATACAGGAGCTATTCTTTATGGTGATAATATTGATGCTCCTCGTGACTCGGGTAGTATGGCTAAATTGATGTCTGTTTATGTTCTTCTGAGAGCTATTAAAGAAGGGCAGCTGGATTATGATACCCTGATTACAGCGACGGATACGGATGTGATCATTTCTCAAAATCAGAAGTTGAGCAATAGTCCCATTGTGGCGGGTGCTCAATACAAGGTATCGACCCTCCTAAATATGATTTTTGTTCCTTCATCCAGTGCTGCGACCATCATGATTGCCAATAAGGTGTCGGGAGGAGATCCAGATAAATTCTTGGATTTGATGAACCAGCGGGCCCAGGAAATTGGAATGACCAATACCAAGTGGAACAATCCTAATGGTGCCCCAACTGCAGTCTTAGATGGCTACTATAATCCGACCCGCTATGATCAAAATGCCATTAACCAAACAACCGCAAGAGATATGTCTATTTTGGCCTATCACATAGTTAACGAGTTCCCTGAAATTCTCAACTATACTAAAAATGCCAAGATAACTCTCTTCCAAGGTACAGATTATGAAGAAACCCATGAAAATTATAATTATTCCTTGGAAGGTGGAAGATATTCTTTAAAGGGAGCAGATGGCCTAAAAACCGGCTCTAGTCCGACAGCAGATTATAATTACACCTTGACGGTTAATCGTGGAAATCAGCGATTTGTTCAAGTCATTATGGGAGTCGGTAACTATGATGTAGAGATTGCAGAAAGTCTTCGCCACGTCATTGGGAATGCCCTGATTGAAAGACTATATCAGGATTATGAATACAAAGAGGTGCTGCCTGCGGGGGATCACACGATTCAGGGCCAAACCTATCACTTAGACAAACCCTTCTATGCTACAGTGAAAAGAGGGACCAATCCAGAGATCAGTGTTCAAAATGGCCAACTACAAATCGCAAATGGCTTGCAAACTGTTTCTCCGTCCATTCAGCAAACGCAGGCTGTAAGCGCCGTAGAAGCGCCCCATCAGAAGACTACGAGTAGTCGTCAAAAAGGCTGGGATCCAATGTGGCTCTTTTGCTTCCTTCCTTTTATTTTCTTAAGAATTTTCTTTAACGTGAGATATAAGAGAAGATAAGAAGATTTCCAAATAAATCGATAGACCGGAGATAGACTGATCTCTGGTCTTTTTTTAAAGAATCAGGGGACAGGTATGAATTGACGGCAACCGGGCTTGATGCTAGAATGGTAATGGAATGATAAAAAGGAGAGATTGAATGAAAAAAAGACTGTTAACAATGGTTGCTTTAATGGGAGTGCTTGGGCTAGTAGCCTGCTCAAATCAAGAAGGGACCTCGTCCAGTGAAAAGTCAGTTCAGGGAACAGCCCAGTCTTCTAGGGCCTCTCAGAGCAAGAAAGTGACCAGTTTGAAAGGATCCTCAGAATCTCCTTTTGTTTTGTATACAGATGAGGAACTTGAAAATGCCAGAACCGTTGGGGATTTTAAAGCTCTCTATGCTTTGATGATGGACCGAACAGTTGCTCATTCGGAGGAAGCAGGAGCATCACTCACGGGCTCTGCAAAAGAGACCTATGAGACTTATCTGAAAGACTTGAAGGAGAAAATGGAAACGAGCAAGGCCCGTTTTAATGAATCCATGGATACGATAGGGTCTGAAGACACCGATGTTCCGGAAGATACTCGTGCAAGCATTGTCGAAAAATTCGAAACGGCTCGAAAACAAGCTGAAGCATCTGAAAATGGGACCTCCCCATCAGCGGAAAGTCAAGATCCGGCATCAGGCGAGAAAACGAATGAGTCAGATCAGTAAGCGGGGGACATTATATAAAGTCTTGTCTAGGATGGATGAACCTTCGCTTTATATGTAAGTAGGATCATATCTAAAAAAGGAGCTTGGCTCCTTTTTTCTTTCTCTTCTATTATAAGCGTCTTCGGTTACGAATTATATAAGTGGAGGTGATGACATGTTTATTGCGGCTGATGCAAAGCAACAGCGTTGGAATTGTTTGGAGAAGGTTCCGATGAAAAGAAATGGTCCCTTTGTCTGTCTCCTGTGTGGAAAGGAAGTCCGCTTAAAGAAAGGGCGAGTGAAGCGTCCTCATTTTGCTCACGTCAACCTAGAGGCTTGTCCCTTCCGTCATGAAACGGAGAGTCCAGAACATTTGGAGTTAAAGTTGGAGCTTTATCGATGGGCCAAACAAAATACCCAAGCTGAAGTGGAAAGTCCTTTGCAGGCTCTTCAACAGATTGCGGATGTTCTCCTTCCAGATCAAAAGATTGCCTTAGAAGTGCAATGTAGTTCCTTGTCTATGGAGCGTTTAAAAGAACGGAGTGATGCCTATCGCATGCATGGTTATCAAGTTTATTGGTTATTGGGGAAAAACTTATGGCTCAAGAAAAGCCTGTCAGCTCTGCAAGAAGGTTTTGTCTATTTTAGCCAAAATAGGGGCTTTCATCTCTGGGAGTTGGACCTAGAACAGCAAGAAGTTCGGCTCCACTATCTCATTCATCAAGACTTGCGAGGGCGTCTTCATTATCGGACTCAACATTTTCCTTTTTATGGAAGAAGCCTATTAGAAGTTTTGCGGACCCCTTATGCCCAACAAGGCTTGCAACGAATGACGGTCCCTCTAGATCGACAGTTTAAGGACTATCTTCGTCAGCGGTTGTATTACCGGCATCCTAAGTGGATGGCCCTTCAGGAACAACTCTATCTGAAAGGAAAGCATCTTCTGGACTTAGATTTGGAAGCCTTTTATCCACTTTGTCGTCCACTGAAGTCTTCCCATTTTATCCAGATTAGGGGAGATTGGCGGAGCTATTATCAGGACTTTATGACCTACTATCGTCGAACTGGAATGAAAGAAACTCAGACTCTTTATTCACCTCGTTTTTATCAGAATGGGAAAGCTTAAATTTCCGTGAAACAAATCCCACCAAATGGTAATATTGTGATAGAATAGAAGCATTGGAGGATTTTTGTAATGGTAAAACAACGAAATGAAATTGATGAAAAATACCAGTGGGATTTGTCGACCATTTTTGCGACAGACCAAGCTTGGGAGGAAGAAGCAACTGCTTTAGCTGCAGCCATTAAAGATGCTGCCCATTTTGCAGGTTCTTTATTGTCTTCTCCAGCCAACCTATTAGAAACCACAGAAGTTTATTTGGACTTGAGCCGTCGTTTGGAGAAGGTCTATGTCTACGCCCATATGAAGAATGACCAGGACACACGCGTAGCCAAATACCAAGAATTCCAATCAAAAGCGATGTCCCTTTACAGCCTTTTAGGGGAGACCTTTGCCTTCTACGAACCAGAATTTATGGAGATCACCGAAGAGCAATATGCTAACTTCTTGAAAGAAGCCCCTGCCTTAGAAGCCTATGCTCATTACTTTGATAAACTGCTAAAAACCAAAGAGCATGTTCTCTCTCAAAAAGAAGAAGAGTTGCTAGCAGGAGCGGGTGAAATCTTTGCTGCGGCAGGTGAAACCTTTGAGATTTTGGACAATGCCGATATCGTCTTCCCGATGGTGAAGGATGACCAAGGACAAGAAGTACAGTTGACCCATGGAAACTATATTTCTTTGGTAGAATCTAAGGATCGCCAAGTCCGTAAGGAAGCTTACCAGGCCTTGTATGGTGTCTACGAACAGTACCAACATACCTATGCTAAGACCCTTCAGACCAACGTCAAGGTTCACAATTACAATGCCAAGGTTCGCAAATTCTCAAGCGCGCGTGAGGCAGCTCTTTCTGCTAACTTTATCCCAGAAAGCGTCTATGATAGTCTAGTAGAAGCAGTGAATAAGCATTTGCCTTTGTTGCAACGCTACGTGAAACTCCGCTCAAAAATCTTGGGAATTGAAGATTTGAAGATGTATGATGTCTACACACCATTATCTTCTACCGATTACAAGTTCACCTATGAAGAAGCCCTTGCCAAGTCTGAGCAAGCTTTGGCGGTGCTTGGTGATGACTACCTATCCCGCGTGAAGCGCGCCTTCACTGAACGTTGGATCGATGTTCATGTCAACCAAGGAAAACGCTCAGGTGCCTATTCAGGTGGATCGTATGACACCAATGCCTTTATGTTGTTGAACTGGCAAGATACATTGGATAATCTCTTCACCTTGGTGCATGAGACTGGTCACAGTATGCACTCCAGCTATACCCGTGAAACTCAGCCTTATGTCTATGGGGACTATTCGATCTTCCTTGCTGAGATTGCTTCCACAACCAATGAAAATATCTTGACCGAGCAATTGTTGGCAGAAGTAGAAGATGATGAAACCCGTTTTGCTATTCTCAACCACTTCTTGGATGGTTTCCGTGGTACCGTCTTCCGTCAAACCCAGTTTGCTGAGTTTGAGCATGCCATTCATAAAGCAGATCAAGAAGGACAAGTCTTGACCAGCGAATTCTTGAATGAGCTCTATGCGGACTTGAACGAGAAATACTATGGCCTTTCAAAAGAAGACAATCCAGAAATCCAATACGAATGGGCTCGTATTCCTCATTTCTACTATAACTACTATGTTTTCCAATATTCAACTGGTTTTGCAGCAGCTTCTGCCTTGGCTGAGAAAATCGTTCATGGAACACAAGAAGATAAGGACAAATACCTAGAGTATTTGAAGGCTGGAAATTCGGATTATCCACTCAATGTGATCCGCAAGGCGGGTGTTGATATGGAAAAAGAAGACTACCTCCATGCAGCCTTTGAAGTCTTTGAACGTCGTCTCAATGAATTTGAGGCCCTGGTTGAAAAATTAGGGTTAGCCTAAGATGGTTGAGTCTTATAGTAAAAATGCGAACCACAATATGCGCAGACCGGTTGTGAAGGAGGAAATTGTCTCCTTTATGCGGGAGCGCCAAGCACCTGTTACGGATGCCTTAAAGGAGCTAGAAGAATTTGCTCGCCGGGAAAATATTCCTATTATCCCTCATGAAACGGTCGCTTTCTTTCGTCTCTTTTTGCAGACCATGCAGCCCAAGTCTATTTTAGAAATCGGGACAGCAATCGGCTTTTCGGCCCTCTTGATGGCGGAGCAAGTGCCTGATGCAAAGATTATGACCATTGATCGCAATGAGGAAATGATTGGTTTTGCCAAGGAAAATTTTGCTCGTTTTGATCAACGCAAGCAAATCACCCTCTTAGAGGGAGATGCGGTGGACCTGCTGGAGCATATTGAGCAATGCTTTGATTTGATTTTTATGGATTCGGCTAAGTCTAAGTACATCGTCTTTCTTCCAGAAGTTCTCAAACGATTGGGAGTTGGGGGAGTCGTGATTTTGGACGATATCTTCCAAGGAGGAGATGTGGCGCGTGATATTATGGATGTACGGAGAGGACAACGTACCATTTACCGAGGTTTGCAACGTCTCTTTGACGCCACTTTGGACCATCCTGGCTTGACAGCCAGTCTGATCCCCCTCGGTGACGGCATTCTCATGATTCGTAAAAATCAGGAAGAGATTTCTTTGCCGACAGAAGAGTAGCTTTTAGACTTATTTAAGTTATCCTGTTGAATTTGTGGTAAAATAGTAGCAGTGAATTTTAGAATGGAGAAATAAACATGAAGAAAAAATTTGTAGCTGGAGCGGTGACCCTTTTATCAGTCGTAGCGCTAGCAGCTTGTGCAAAAGGTGGCAGTGACAAAGATATCGTCACAATGAAGGGGGATACCATCACTGTTGGTGACTTCTATGATGAAATCAAACACAACCAAGGTGCCCAACAATACCTGTTCCAAATGACCATTAATAAAGTCTTTGAAAAAGAATACGGCTCAAAAGTCTCAGACAAAGATGTTGAGAAAAAAGTTGATGAGCAGAAAAAACAATTGGGTGAAGCCTTCAATAGCTACCTCACTCAACAAGGTTTAACAGAAGAAACCAACAAACAACAAATCCGTAGCAATCTTTTGTTAGAGTATGCAGTTGACCAAGCTATTTCAAAAGAGTTGACAGACGAAGCTTATAAAAAAGCCTTTGAAAGCTATACACCAGAAATCACTGCAAATGTGATTAAATTGGATTCAGAAGAAAAAGCCAATGAAGTTCTTGCAAGTGTAAAAGCTGAAGGCGCAGACTTTGCACAAATTGCCAAAGAAAACTCTACAGATGCTAGCACCAAAGATAAGGGTGGAGAAATCAAATTTGACTCTGGAACAACAACTGTTCCAACTCGTGTCAAGGAAGCAGCATCTAAGCTTGATGTAAATGGTATTTCAGATGTCGTTATTGATCCTGCTAGTCAAAAAAGCGCTGGTGCCTACTATATCGTTAAAGTAACTAAGAAGGAAGAAAAAGGATCTGACTGGAAGAAATACGAAAAACGCTTGAAAGAAATTCTGACGGCTGAACGTAAAAATGATGCCAACTTTATCCGTAGCATCATTGCCAAAGCAATGACAAATGCCAATATCAAGGTGAAAGATGATGCTTTCAAGGCAACCTTCAACCAATACATGCAAAATATTGGTGCAACAACAGAAGATAGCTCATCTTCTAAATAAGGATATTAGTTGACGAGCATTGTATTTATCTGTATAATGAGATAGTTGAGAATAAATCATTTAGAATCAGATGCAGAGAAGTGGCGGGGGTGCGAGCCATGGAAGAGGAATGATTTTGCTACTCAATAGAACAATTACATAATCGAATGAAGAATGACAAGTTCATTGAATGAAGGTGGTACCGCGGTTTTTCGCCCTTCGTTAGTGAGCTTGTCTTTTTTTCAGCATTTCTACCGGAGATCCTTTCTAATAAGAGAAAGGTCTTCATAAGGATTTGCAGGAGGAAACTGATGAAAACGTATCTGGTCAAACAAAAGTTTCGACTTGGAGGGGAACGCTTTGACATCAAAAATGATCTAGGAATGGTGGAATACCAGGTAGAAGGTTCATTTTTTAAGATTCCTAAAACCTTTACGGTATTTGATGTGGAAGGCCATAAGGTCAGCCATATCACGAAGAAGCCTTTTAGCCTCTTACCCCAATTCACTGTAGAATTGGCGGATGGCTCCAGTTTTTTCATCCGTAAAAAACTAACTTTACTCCGTGATAAGTACGATATTTCTAATTTAGGACTACGTATCGAAGGCAATATCTGGGATTTGGATTTCAAGTTATTGGATGATCGCGACCAGCTGGTTGCAGAGATTAGCAAACAAGTCTTTACCTTGACGTCGACTTATCAGGTATCCGTCTATGAAGAGGAATATGCCAATCTCGTGATTTCCTTGTGTCTTGCCATTGACTATGTAGAAATGATGGAGAATGGCTCCTAAGCCGATCAATAGAAAACAATAAATAGAGGAGAAAACATGAAACAATTATCTAGTGCACAAGTCCGCCAAATGTGGCTTGATTTCTGGGCGACCAAAGGTCACTCAGTAGAACCATCCGTTAGCTTGGTTCCAGTAAACGATCCAACCCTTTTGTGGATCAACTCAGGGGTTGCTACTCTTAAGAAATACTTTGACGGAACTATCATTCCTGAGAACCCACGGATTACCAATGCGCAAAAAGCAATTCGTACCAACGATATCGAAAACGTAGGGAAGACAGCGCGTCACCACACCATGTTTGAAATGTTGGGGAACTTCTCAATTGGGGATTACTTCCGTGACGAGGCCATTACTTGGGCTTATGAACTTTTGACAAGTCCTGAATGGTTTGACTTCCCCAAAGAAAAACTCTACATGACCTACTACCCAGCTGATACAGATTCTTACAACCGCTGGATTGAAGTGGGCGTGGATCCAAGTCACTTGATTCCAATCGAAGACAACTTCTGGGAAATCGGTGCTGGACCTTCTGGACCAGATACAGAAATCTTCTTTGACCGTGGGGAAGCTTTTGACCCAGAAAATATCGGTATTCGACTTCTCGCAGAAGATATCGAAAACGACCGTTACATCGAAATCTGGAACATCGTCTTGTCACAGTTCAATGCGGACCCAGCTGTCCCTCGTAGCGAGTACAAGGAGTTGCCACACAAGAACATTGATACGGGCGCTGGTTTAGAGCGTTTGGTAGCGGTGATCCAAGGGGCTAAGACCAACTTTGAAACAGACCTCTTCATGCCAATCATTCGTGAAGTTGAGAAATTATCTGGTAAGGTCTACGACCAAGATGGCGACAACATGAGCTTCAAGGTTATTGCAGACCACATCCGTTCGCTTTCATTTGCGATTGGGGATGGTGCTCTTCCTGGAAATGAAGGTCGTGGTTATGTCCTTCGTCGTCTCCTCCGTCGTGCCTCTATGCATGGTCAAAAATTGGGCATCAACGAGCCTTTCCTTTACAAACTGGTTCCAACTGTTGGAAAAATCATGGAAAGCTACTACCCAGAAGTGCTTGAAAAACGTGACTTTATCGAAAAAATCGTTAAGAGCGAAGAAGAGTCATTTGCGCGTACCCTTCACTCAGGTCAACACTTTGCCCAAGGTATCGTAGCAGACTTGAAAGAAAAAGGCCAAACGGTTATTGCTGGTCAAGACGTCTTCAAACTTTATGACACATACGGATTCCCAGTGGAATTGACAGAAGAAATCGCTGAAGAAGCTGGCATGACGGTTGACCGTGAAGGCTTCGAAGCAGCAATGAAGGAACAACAAGAACGTGCGCGTGCATCTGCTGTCAAAGGTGGATCTATGGGGATGCAAAATGAAACCCTTCAAAACATCACTGTAGAAAGTATCTTCAACTACAATGCTAGTCAATTGTCTTCTAAGTTGGTGGCTATCGTAGCTGACAATGCTGAAGTAGAAGCTGTTTCAGAAGGAACTGCATCTCTGATCTTTGCAGAAACACCTTTCTACGCTGAAATGGGTGGACAGGTTGCTGACCACGGTCAAATCTTGGATGCTGCAGGAAACCTGATAGCGACTGTAACGGATGTTCAAAAAGCACCAAATGGACAAGCTCTTCATACTGTTGAAGTCCATGCACCGCTTGCTTTGAACCAAGAATACACTTTGGCCATCGATAGCAATCGTCGTCACCGTGTCATGAAGAACCACACGGCGACTCACTTGCTCCATGCGGCTCTTCACAATATCCTTGGCCACCATGCAACTCAAGCAGGTTCACTTAATGAAGTGGAATTCCTTCGCTTTGACTTCACCCACTTCCAAGCAGTAACTCCAGAAGAATTGCGTGCTATTGAGCAACAAGTCAATGAGAAGATTTGGGAAGCCATCGCAGTGGAAACTGTTGAGACTGATATTGATACAGCTAAAGATATGGGTGCTATGGCCCTCTTTGGTGAGAAATACGGTAAGGAAGTCCGTGTTGTGACCATCGGTGACTACTCAGTCGAGCTTTGTGGTGGTACCCACGTTGGCAATACTTCTGAGATTGGCCTCTTCAAGATTGTCAAAGAAGAAGGGATTGGATCAGGAACTCGTCGTATCTTGGCAGTGACTGGTAAAGAAGCCTTCGAAGCTTATCGTGATCAAGAAGATGCTCTGAAAGCCGTCGCAGCAACCTTGAAAGCACCTCAACTCAAGGAAGTTCCTCACAAAGTGGAAGGCCTTCAAGAACAACTCCGTCAATTGCAAAAAGAAAATGCTGAATTGAAGGAAAAAGCTGCAGCAGCAGCGGCAGGTGATGTCTTCAAACATGTTCAAGAAGCAAACGGACACCGTTACATTGCTAGCCAAGTTTCTGTATCAGATGCAGGTGCCCTTCGTACCTTTGCGGATAACTGGAAACAAAAAGACTACTCAGACGTCCTTGTTCTGGTCGCAGCAATCGGTGACAAGGTCAATCTTCTCGTAGCAAGCAAGAACAAAGACATCCACGCAGGTAACTTGGTCAAAGAATTGGCTCCAATCGTTGATGGACGTGGTGGTGGAAAACCAGACATGGCCATGGCAGGAGGAAGCAACCAAGCCAAGATCCAAGAATTGTTGGATGCCGTAGCGGGTAAATTGTAAGCAACAAGAGATCTACCTTCGGGTAGGTCTTTTTGTATGGTAAACTGTTAAATCTTTGATAAATTGTAAAATATAGTGCAACAAAAAAACTCATAGCGTTTCATTGGGGTAAACTGTAAGTATTCACACAAA
>NZ_JAHZQQ010000052.1 GCF_019930045.1 Streptococcus australis
AGTTTGTTAATAACTTCTTCAGCATTTTGGTACAATTTAACGAATTGTACGTTTTCAAGAGTCGCTTTGAATTCACGGTTACCTTTAACAATTTCAACACCTTCGATTGGTGGCAAGATTGGAGTTGAACCAGTTGCGAAGATCAATTTTTCATATGATTCTTTGTGTTCTTTACCTTCGACTTCTGCAGTCACAACTTTGTTGTCGTAATCAATTGAAAGAACTGGTGAGTTCATGTAAACTTTAGCGCCTTTAGCTTCTAATTTTTCTTTATCAGAATAGAACAAGCCTTCAGGTCCATCAATTTGTTCACCAATCCAAAGAGCCATTCCGCATCCAAGGAATGAGATGTTTGAGTTTTGGTCAAAAACAACGATTTCATTTTCGTTTCCAAAATTATCCAACATTGTGTTGATACATGCAGTCCCAGCGTGGTTAGCACCCACAACTACGATTTTACTCATAGAAATAATCCTACCTTTAATTTTATTTACCATACAATTATAACATGAAAATGGTATCGTTTCCAATTTTTTTGCTTACAATTTGTGATATTATTTTCAATTCTATTTGCATAAGTCCTGAAAAATGTCAATAAATTTGCTCGGGGGGATTGTGAAATGGCTTTCTTTTTGTTAAACTTGAAGTAGGTGAATATTGGAAAGGTGGTTTATTATTTGTGGAACTAACTAGTCGATCCGAACGCCTAATGGGCTCCACCATAACCGTTTCGATTTCTCATCAACAAGCTGACCAAATACTGGCCGATTGCTTTAGTCTCCTGCGATCTTATGAGCATCGCTTTAGTGCCAATGACCCTTCTTCTGAATTGATGGAGGTCAATCAAAAGGCTGGCATTGAACCCGTAGAGGTTCATCCTGATCTTTTTTCATTGATTGCTCTAGGAACCAGACATAGTCAAGCGCAAGGAAGTCATTTAAACATTGCGATTGGTCCACTTGTCCAAACTTGGAGAATTGGTTTCTCTGATGCAAGGAAACCTGATCAAAGGGAAATTGAACAAGCCCTAACAGTCATCGACTCTCATCAGATTTGCTTGGATCCGGATCAACAAACTGTTTTTCTCAAAAGAAAAGGGATGAAAATTGATCTAGGTGCTTTAGCAAAGGGATTTAGTGCCGATTTACTAGCTAACTATCTCAGGAGTCAGGGGATTGAACAGGCTTTAATTGATTTGGGAGGCAATATCCTTACCGTCGGTCAAAACCCTGTCAGTCATCGCCCTTGGCGAATTGGGATCCAAGACCCTCAGCTTCCAAGAGGGGAACATTTACTGGTTCTATCTGTAACAGATAAGTCCGTCGTGACGTCAGGTACCTATGTTCGTCACCTCGAGGTTGACGGCCAGTCCTTCCATCATATTTTTGATCCCCAAACCGGCTATCCTGTCGAAACGGAACTGGCAAGTCTCACGATTATTTCTGACCGATCAGTTGACGGAGAGATTTGGACCACCCGCTTGTTCGGTGAAGAACCGAGCAACATTTTAAACATTGTTGAAACCTTACCTGGCATGGATGCTATTTTAATCTATCAGTCAGGTCGCATCGCCTATACTAGTGGGCTTCATGATTATTTGTAATTTTAATTTCAGAAAGGAATTTCCATGACAAAACTTATTGCGATCGTTGGAACAAACTCCAAACGTTCAACAAACCGCCAACTACTTCAATACATGCAAAAGCATTTTGCTGACAAGGCAGAGATTGAGTTAGTTGAGATCAAAGATATCCCTGTCTTCAACAAGCCAGCCAACAAACAAGTTCCTGAAGCTATCTTAGAGATTGCTGCGAAAATTGAGGAAGCTGATGGCGTCATCATTGGTACACCAGAATATGATCACTCCATCCCTGCTGTATTGATGAGTGCACTTGCTTGGCTATCTTATGGGATCTATCCATTATTAAGCAAACCAGTGATGATTACTGGTGCTTCTTATGGTACACTTGGTTCATCTCGTGCCCAATTGCAGCTGCGTCAAATCTTGAACTCACCAGAAATTAAAGCCACTGTCCTTCCAGACGAATTCTTGCTTTCTCACTCTCTTCAAGCATTTGATCAAAATGGTGACTTAGTAGATCTTGACGTCATCAAGAAATTGGATGCTATCTTTGATGACTTCCGTATCTTTGTTAAAGTTACTGAAAAATTGCGCAACGCTCAAGAATTACTTCGTAAAGATGCCGAAGACTTCGACTGGGAAAACTTGTAAGATAGGAGACATACTAGCATGAAATTTGTAGGACTTGTAGGATCGAACTACGACCAATCATATAATCGCAAACTTTTGGAATTCATCCGTCGTCATTTTAAGATCAAATTTGAATTAGAAGTTCTTGAAATCGACGAAGTTCCAATGTTCAACCAAGATGAAAAATGGGACGAAAGCTTCCAATTGCGTCTCCTTAACAATAAAATCACTCGTGCCGATGGTGTCATTATTGCAACTCCTGAACACAACCACACCATTTCAGCTGGACTAAAATCTGTTTTAGAATGGCTTTCCTATGAAGTGCATCCTTTTGAAAGCAAACCTGTCATGATTGTAGGTGCTTCTTACTACGACCAAGGGACTTCTCGTGCTCAAGTTCACCTTCGTAAAATACTTGATGCTCCAGGTGTCAATGCCTATACCCTTCCAGGGAACGAATTTCTTCTTGGAAAAGCGAAAGAAGCTTTTGATGCAGATGGCAACATCACGAACGAAGGAACAGTTAAATTCCTTGAAACTTGTTTAGATAACTTTGTGAAATACGTAGGAGTCGTTTCTAAATTGAAAAAACCAAAACCAATTGAACCAGAAGATTTGGATTGCGGAAAACCAATCGCTACTACCATCACTGAGGTTGACCCAGATGATCCAGATTGGGTAGAAAAAGTTGCAGAAATTACAGGTGCTGTATCAGGCGATACTTATGTCAAATTGGACCACGGTATCCTGACTGTTAATCAAATCGATATGTTCTTAAAAGCTATGCCATTTGAGTTAACTTATGCGGATGATAACAACCAGTTCCTCTACTACAACAATGCTCACCAAGATCCAGATACGATGTTTGCTAAACGCGTGCCACCTCAATCTGGTAGCCGGATGTCAACTGTTCATGGTTCACTTCCACCAGCACGTATGAAAAACGTTGAATGGGTAATCGGCACTCTTCGTAACGGAAACCAGGAATATGTTCGTACCATTGTCCCAGGATCCCCTGAAGGCGTGATCAATACTCATAACTACCAAGCAATGTACTATCCAGATGGCTCATATGCTGGTATCAATGAGATCGTCTTCAACTTCCAACCATGGTTGGACTGGTATCTTCAAACAACAGGTCAACGCCTTGTAGGCGGTAGCGGACCATTTGCTCCTGCTGGTGGTCATGGTGATGCAGATGCAACTTCAGGTGCTTCCGATGCTGGAGGACACGGTGACGGAGCTGCTGATGCTACATCTGGTGCAAGCAACTAATAAAAAAATGAAGCTTTACGCTTCATTTTTTTATTTCAACTCTTTGATAATCTTCTTGGCATCTTCGTTTGAAATAGCCCCTAATTGAACATGTCCAATCTTTCCTTGGCTATCGATAAAGACTTCAGTAGGAATCGAACGAACCTGGTAATCCATAAAGACAGATCCGTCTGGATTGTACAAAACAGGCACTGATTGATAATCTTGTTGGGCAAACCATTCAACAAACTCATCTTCTGTTTTTTCCCCTTGCATTCCAGGCGCCATAACCGTGAGAATCTCAAAGTCCCGGTCCTTTTCTTCAACTAATTTATTGAGTTCAGGCATGCTTTGGCGACATGGACCACACCAAGTTGCCCAGAATTTCAAGTAAACCTTTTTACCTCTGTAGTCTGAAAGTTTAACCGTGTTCCCCTTCATATCCTTTAGCTCGAAGTCACTCGCTTCTTTCCCTACTAAAGGATGTTTACTAGCAGTTGTGTTGGTCATTGATTGATTATTCATTGATTGATTATTCATGCCGCTTTCGGACTGATTCATAGAGCAAGCAGTCAGGATGGATAGAGAAAGAAGCGAAAAACAGGCGTATTTAATAACTTTCATAATGAGTAAACCTCCATTTGATTTATGAAAAGATAGCAGACAAGCTATTCAATTGTCCCAAAAGTAACAAAATCCCCATAATGATGATGATCAAGCCACCAATCTTCTTTAGTAACAAGAGATGAGGTTTTAGACGATTAAAGTATGGGAGAACGATCCCAGATGCTAGAGCTAGGAGTAAGAATGGAATAGCCATCCCTAATGTATATATGAAAAGGTAAACGGCACCCATAAGGGCATCTTGACCATTGGATGCTGCTAAGGCAAGTACAGAGCCAAGAACAGGACCGATACATGGCGTCCATCCAAAGCTAAAACCAAGTCCAAGGAGAAAAGCTGAAAATAATTCATTCTTGTGCTTGTTTGCCCCGAAATCCATTGTCTTCTGTTTCTCTAGGAAATTAAAATGAAAGACTTCCATCTGATGAAGGCCAAGAATAATAATCAGCGCTCCCATCAGGTATCGGAACCAGTTGGTGTACATGATTTGACCAAGCAAACCTGCCCCGAAACCAATAATGAGGAAAACAACAGAAATCCCTGCGATGAAACACAAGGTCTTTACAAGACCATGCCAGCGAATTTTTTTCCCAAAAATCTGAACGGATTTTTCCTGGTCGCTTCCTAGCAAGACGCCGATATATACAGGAAGCAATGGAAAGACACAGGGAGAGAAAAAGGAGAGAATACCTGCCAGAAAGACCGTAAAGGAGAAAACAATTTGATTCATAAAACACTCCGTATATTGATATGCTACACCTAGTATAACACTCCAACAGCTAAATTAAAAATTTCTGCTACGCTTTGATTATTAAATGATCATTTAGAAACTAGTTTCAAAACCAAACAAAAACTCCAAAGCATATCACTTTGGAGTTCAATTGACTACCTATTCCTCTTCTGCACTTTGTTTATTTGGCAAGAAAAGCGAAAGGACAATACCAACGACTGCTGGTAGTAACCATGGGAGGGATTGGGCAGCAAACGGCAAGTACTTAATGATGTTTGCTAGTCCTGCAAGTTTAAAGGTACTAGCCAGAACATCTGCAATCGCAACCAAGCTAACTAGGAACATAGTCAGCTGCATTCCTGGTTTTGATAGTTGAGTAAATTTATTTACAATCACAATCAACACAATGGTAATGGTGATTGGATAGAGGATCATCAAAACAGGCAATGAATAGGCAATAATGGCACTCAAACCAAGATTGGCAATGGAGAATCCAATCAAGGTAAAGAGAGTCGCATAGACCTTGTAAGAAATTTTAGGGAAGGTTTTATGGAAGAATTCCCCTGTCGATACAATCAAACCTGCTGTTGTTGTGAAACAAGTCACCGTCACCATATCTGCAAGGAAGATTTGAGCAACTGGGCCAAAGATAGCCTTGGTAGCTTCTGAGAGGACATAAACACCCTTATTGGCATCGGAAGCCATCACTTCTGCTGGAATTGGGAAGTGATTTCCAAGATAACCCAATCCAATATACAAAATACTAAAGCCAATGGCTACAACGATGCCAACAATCCAGATCGTTTTAATGTATTCTTTCTTGCTGGTGAAACCAAGTTGATTAAGAGTAGTCACTGCGATGACGCTAAAGGCTACCGAAGCAAGAGCATCCAAGGTGTTATACCCTTCAAGGAAACCTTGACCAAAGGCAGATGCTTGATAGGCTTCTGTTGCCACTTGAGGCGCGTGTCCGCTGTACTTGAGAGCACCAAGGACAACGAGGACAACGATCAAGATAGCAAAGACAGGTGTTAAAATCCGACCAATACTATCTAGGATTTTAGAAGGATACAAGGCAATCAAATAGGCCAAACAGAAATAAATCAAGGTAAAGATAAAGAGACTCAGTCTACCACTTGATTGTCCTAACAATGGAGCGATCCCAACCTCGTAGGAAACAGTAGCCGTTCTTGGAATCGCAAAGAATGGACCAATAGACAGATACAAGGCTACCAGATAAACGATGGCAAACCAAGGTGCAATTTTTCGTGAAATCTCATGAATATACCCTTTAGGATTGAGTGTCCCAATAATCAAGGTGATAATCGCAATCCCGACTCCTGATAAGACAAATCCAGCAATAGCGGGCCAAAAATGGCTACCCGACTGGGCACCTAGTGCAGGTGGAAAGATCAAATTCCCTGCACCAAAGAAAATACCAAATAACAGCAAACCTGTTAAGGAACCTTTTCGTAACATGTGTTCTCCTTTACATTTTTCAATCCTTTCTAGTATAACAGCTTTTATCCACCACGGCAATTCTTTTTTTCTGAATCTATTGATTTTCTCAATTGGCAGTTAAGGATTTTAACAATATTGAACGATTGTGGAGTTCATAAGCACATTTTAGTCAATCGTGCTACAATATAACTACTACTACATTTAGGAGTCATCATGTTACTAAATATATTCTGGTTGGTTCCAACTACCTTTTTTTTATTTTTCTTTATGAACGACCGCAGAAGACTTATCAATGCTTACCTCTTTTCAGTAAGCTTAGGCCTTTTCCTCCTGATTTCTGCCCTACTACTAGTTGTTCGTACGGAGCTATGGTTTAACCAACAGATTGCTATCATTGTTTTTTCAGTACTTGCTATCCTTGTTTTACTCAGTATTATTTTCTCAACTGTTTTTCTTCTTTTTAACGGCCGTCAAATGATGTCTTTTGAAGGCAAAAGGTTGGTAAACCTCCTCTCACTCCTATATGGGATCTTTATTATCGGCACCTTGGCGCTTCATTTCCTTCCTGATTTCCCAGGAAAAGATCTCTTGATTTATCCAACAGACTTTGCCCTCTTTTACTCGACTTTTCTTTATCTTTCTTATGTTTTATATGGGACTTTTTGCAATTACTTCCCCGTTCGTAAAGAGCCCGATGCTATCATCGTCCTTGGCTCAGGTTTGATTGGAGATAAAATCCCACCACTTCTAGCCCAGCGTCTAACTAAAGCAAAGACTATCTATGAGCAATTCGAGGGGAGACCAAAACTGATTGTTTCTGGTGGACAAGGTGCTGATGAGTTAACCTCAGAGGCGGAAGCTATGGCAAGCTACCTGATGGAACAGGGTGTACCTAAGGATGCTATTCTAATCGAGAATCGCTCACGCACTACTTTTGAGAATCTGACCTTCAGCAAGGCTATTCTTGAAGAACAAGGATTAGGAAAAAATGTCCTTGTGGTGACCAATTCCTTTCACGCTCTTCGGGCTGGTGTCTTTATGAGACGATTAAAAATCCCTGGACGCAGTGTCGGTTCAAAAACAGCTTTTTATTATCTCCCATCGGCTTGGATCCGAGAAACGGTTGGGCTAGTTTCTCTCTATTGGAAATGGCATGCTGCTTTCTTAGCTTTTCTGTTTCTGCCTTGGTTCTTTTCACAAATCATGAAACTGATTGAGTTCATTATTCAACATATAAACTAAAAACCATGGGGTATCCCATGGTTTTCTTGCCTAATGATCACTAAAGCGACGATAATCAATACGGAAATCAAAGTAATTCTCTGCTTGCAGTTTATGGAAGATGTCCCGATAAGCCTCTTCATCAAATTGATCGCCTCGATAAAGAATCTCAAAACTCAGATCATCGTATTCTAAAAAGGCATTGGCTGTTTTGAAGCCGTTCCGCAAATAGAAGTCCATCCGAGCCCGTCGTTGTTCTAGATTATCACATTCTTCATCCAATCGCTCAACTTCTAACAACATGGTCCGTTGGTAAAACTCGACTAATTTTTCAATGATTTCTTGACCATAGCCGTGGCTTCGCAAGTGTGGCATAATGGCAAAGAAGCTGACGTAAAAGGCCTTGGCATTTGAAATAGCAAAGGCAAATCCGACAAATTCTTCCTCATTGTAAAAAGCAAAAAAATGAGCATCATCATTGTCCGTATAGCGTAAAAACTCCGATAAAGGAATCCGTTCCTCTTCAGGGAAAGCCTCGATATTCAACCGCTCGACTTTATCCAAATCTGGGAACGTTTCAGTGATTAATTGACTGGTTAAGCGCATAAAGCCTCCATTTCTGCTACGATTATAGCAAATAAAATAACCCCTTTCAAGAAATCCGACTTTTAACAAAAGCAATTGATTTGCCAAACAAAAAAAGAGCTATGACTCTTTTTTGTTTGAATGTAGACATACTATTGTTTAACATAAAACAGCAAGATACTTTTCAAAAATTACTTTTATTTTAAGTCATTTAAGATGATTAAAAACTTTCCGCTGTGAGAAAAATGCCTGAAACTCAATTGTTTCAGGCACTCGGAATTATTGAGACCTTAGGCTCAATAATTAGTCATGGAACTTCATAGAAGTTCGCTGACGTCCGTACTCACCTAAGGAAAGTTTTTAGAAGACTTTAAAAAAGAGCTAATGGTCTTTTTGTTTGTCTTATTTTGCCACTTCTTCTTTTTTGGAGAATTGGCTCATGTACAAGTCGTAATAGAATCCTTTTGCAACCAAGAGGGACTCATGATTTCCTTGCTCTATGATTTGCCCCTCTTTAAGGACTAAAATCTTATCTGCTTCTTGGATAGTAGACAAGCGGTGGGCAATGACAAAGCTAGTTCGCCCCTTCATCAAGTTCTTCATAGCCTTTTGAATCAAGAGTTCTAGACGGGTATCCACTGAAGAAGTAGCTTCATCTAAAATCAATATTTTTGGATCGGCCAGAAGAGCACGCGCAATGGTCAACAATTGTTTTTGCCCCAAAGAGATATTGCTAGACTCCTGGTTCATCTCCATGTTGTAGCCCCCCGGAAGGGTCCGGATAAAGTGGTCAACATTGGCAGCCTTGGCAGCAGAAACAATCTCTTCGTCTGTTGCTTCCAAGTTCCCAAAGCGCAGATTTTCTTTAATAGTCCCTTCATAGAGCCAAGCATCCTGAAGAACCATCCCAAACTGTTTGCGATAGTCTTGGCGAGATAGGTCGCGGATATCATGACCATCCACTGTAATAGCACCCTTGGTCACGTCGTAGAAACGCATAAGAAGATTGATCAGGGTCGTTTTCCCTGCTCCTGTCGGTCCGACAATAGCCACCATCTCCCCAGGATTGACCTCTAGGTTAAAATCACGGATCAGCGGTTTATCTTCCACATATTGGAAGTCCACATGGTTAAAGCTAACCTGCCCTGTCAATTCCGTGTCCAGAGATTCATTTTTGCCGAGCACTTCATCTGGTTCATCAAGGACTTGGAAGACCCGGTCTAGTGAAGATTTGGCACTTTGTAAGGTGCCAGCTAACTGACTCAAGTTTTGAATAGGCTGATTGATTTGCCAGACATACTGGACAAAAGCCTGCATGTTCCCAACTGTAAGTCGACCGGCAAGAACTTGAATAGCTCCAATAACTGCGACCAAAAGGTAGGTCAAATCAGAGATCGCATTAAGAACTGGCATCATCAGTCCAGAAATAAAATTCGCTTTAAATCCAACTTGCTGGAGACGACGGGTAATGTCGCGGAATTCTTCTTGCGATGATTCTTCACGTACATAGAGTTTTAAGACGTTGAAGCCGCTCAAATTTTCTTGAACAAAACCATTTAAAGCACCAAGGACATCAGCTTGCTCCTTAAAGTAAGGCTGGGATTTCTTCATAATCAACTGGGCACCGAAGAAAGTGATTGGGATAGAGGCAATCACGATCAGCCCCAAAGTAAGGTTGAGATAAAGCACCATAGCGATGACCAAGCTTAAGGTGAAAATGGCATTCACAATTTGAAGGAAGGACTGCTGCAAGGCATTAGAAACCGTTTCAACATCACTGGTAAAGCGACCGAGAAGATCTCCAAATTGGTGCTGATCAAAGTAAGAAACAGGGATGCGATTGATTTTTTTAGATAGGTCATTACGCATATCCTCAATCATGCTTTGAACAGCATTGGCCATGAAGTAATTCGAATAATAAGATCCGAGTTCATACAAGACTCCACGGAAGAGATAGACAACCATGACCCAGCCAACATAGCCAACATTAATCTGAGCTCCCGCTACTCCTCTAGCCATATCTGTCAGGTTAGCAGTCAATTCAGTAATAGCAAGCCCTAGGATATAGGGTTCAATGACACTCATAACCACACTCAGAATTTTTAGAAGAGTAGCGAAAATAACGGCATAGCGATAAGCTTTTAAGTAGCCCCAAAGGCGTACAAAACTGGAACATTTTTCTTTCATTTTCTCCCCCTCCTATTCTTCTGTTAATGATTGGTTATTCAACTGAGAGCGAGCAATCTCACTGTAGATTTCATTGGTTGCCAGGAGTTCCTCGTGGGTTCCACGACCGACGATTTCCCCATGATCCAAGACGATGATTTGATCCGCATCCATGATGGTCCCAACCCGCTGGGCTACGATCAAGACGGTCGCATCTCCTGTTACTTCCTTGAGACGTTTTCTCAGTGTTGCATCTGTCTTGTAGTCAAGAGCCGAGAAGGAATCATCAAAGATATAGATATCCGGCTCTTTAACAACTGCACGCGCAATGGATAGACGTTGTTTCTGTCCACCAGAAAGGTTGCTTCCCCCTTCTGCTAAATGAGTGTCAAACTGCTCTTCCTTGCTTTCGATAAATTCTTTAGCTTGGGCCACATCTGCTGCCTTGTCTAGCTCCTCAATGCTAGCATCTTCTTTTCCGTAACGAAGGTTTTCGGCAATAGTCCCCGTGAAGAGCAAGGCCTTCTGCGGGATAAAGCCAATCTTTTGGCGAAGGGCTTTGATATTGTAGTCTCGTACATCTACACCATCCACCAAGATTTTCCCTAAGGTCACATCATAGAATCGAGGAATGAGCTGGACCAGAGAGGACTTCCCAGAGCCGGTCGAGCCGATAAAGGCTATGGTTTCGCCCGGCTTAGCCTTAAAGGAAATATTATGAAGGACTGGACTCTCTGTCTCACCAGGATAGGCGAAGGTTACATTGTCAAACTCCAAATAACCCTTAGTTTCTGTCTCAGTAACCCCATTTTCATTTGGATCGATAGAAATCGGCATATCCATGATTTCCTTTAAACGATGACTGGAGACAGCTGTCCGTGGGTACATGGTAAAGAGATTGGCTAGGAATAGGAAAGAAAGCAAGGCATGGAAACTATATTCGATAAAGGCGACAAGATTCCCGATTTCTAAACTCCCATCGCCTAGAGGATCCAGGGCGAACCACACAATAGCTACAATCATGGCGATGATGATTTGAACAAAGAGCGGCTCCGTCAAGCCGGTCAATTTAAAGAGTCTATTGGAGTTGTCCGCATAGATTGCATTGGCTTGGCCAAACTTTTCCTCTTGGAATTCCTCACGGGCAAAAGCACGAATGACCCGAAGTCTCGTAAGGTTTTCGCGCGCATATTGATTGAGCTTATCCAGGGTTTCCTGCTGCTTCTCTGACAAAGGTTTGGTCTTGATAGCTACATACCAGACGACCACAGCCAAAAATGGCATCGAAATCGCCACAATCCAGGCAAGAGATGGACTCGTCTGTAAAATTAACAGAATACTGGACAGCATCATGATAGGAGTGATGACGCCAAGCTTCAACATCTGATCAGAAAACTGCATCAGGACAAAAGCATCAGACGTCATCCGCGTCACTAAGGAAGAAACACCAATTTTTTCATACTCATGGTGAGAATATTCCTGAAGCTTCTCATAAAGGTCATTGCGCATATCCATGACCATGGTTGTAGTAATCTTCCCAACCGCATAGGCTAGAACGATTCGCCCGAGAATCCCTACGATGATCACACCAAACATAACCCAGGCCCAGAAATAAACTCGCTCTATATCTCTCGGATTGATCCCCTCATCAATCATACGAGCCAGAACAGTTGGCAGACCGAGGTTAACAATCACAAAAAAGATGGCAGCTGTAAAATTCAAGCACAACCATTTTGGATATTTTCTCATATAAGACCAAATATATCCCATACCTTTCTCCTCCCTATACAATAAAAAAGCACCCTTAAGTACTTTTTAAGCTATTTTAGAAAGCACGTTGCCTCCTTCAATTCATCCCTATTATATCAGATCTCGCATAGGCTAGCAAGGAAAAGAGCAGATGAAAAGCAAGGAATAAAAAAGAGGATAGCCTCCGCTATCCCTTCTAGATACGATTATTTTTGACGTTTGAATTTTGCATCTTTGAAGAAAACAAAAACTTCATAATCACTAGATTCTGCTTTTGATACATCCAAAGTCAAAACATCACCATCAATCTTATACTTAACTTTATCTTTACCACCTTCCGCTGATTCAAGAGTTTTACCATTCTGATCAGCTTTCAGGTCAATTGTTTTCTCTTTGCTTTCACCAAGAGCATCCATTTTGATAATCATCTTAGCTTTTGTATCTTTAATTTCAATTGTCATTGTCAATGATAATTGATCAATGACCTGCTCAAGTTGCTCATCAGTAGCCCCTTGCTTTTTAAGGATACTTTTAATTTGATCCTTCTCAGCTTTATAGACATATTTCCCATTATCGCTAGTTGTAGTTGTAGAGCCACAAGCTACAAGAAAAAACGCACCAACTGCCAACAAAGCAGCAAAGACAAGACGTTTAAAGTATTTCATCAGAAATCTCCTTTTTTGTTTATAGGAACTATTTTAGCAAAAAAATAGAAGACTAACAACATAATAAATTAGTAAGAACCTGATAAGATATGGAAGTGGCTTGTGATTATAGAATCACTAAACGAGATTCAAAGGTGAAAGTTTATTGTATGAGTTAAAAACTGTATTTTAACAGTACAATACTTTTTCTTGTAAATATTAAATATTTCCAATATATTGAATAATAGAATTTAAATTTAAGGCAGTTTATTTATGAAGGTAGTGTACAATAAGTTGTGTAAACACAAAAAGGAATAAATCCTGTATAGTAGAGTTGCAACACATTTACTAGAA
>NZ_JAHZQQ010000053.1 GCF_019930045.1 Streptococcus australis
GACACACTTGAAAGCTTATTTGATTAACACTCCGCAACTTTACTTGAGTGTTTACACAAAATTATTGACAGAATCATTTCAGAATTATTGTTTTGATAAATTTTAGTAGTGTATTTAAAATGAAAGTCATCAAGATAGCTTGTATTAACAAAAATAGCACAATCAGAGGAAATCTCAGGAAGAGGTTTGTAAAATCCCCCCATTTCTCAACCATTTTAGGATACCAATAATAATCTCCAATCACAGATAGTAAATAAATTGGAAGAGTGTTCTTTGAAATAAATAGAACAACTCTTTTCAACCACTCATTTTTTATAGAGACTTTTAAGTGTATAACTGAATAAAAGATTAAACTAGACAATAGGAATACCGGAAGAACTGTATATTCGATACCAAAGGTAGTTTCAGATATTGCTGCTAATCCAAAAACACTTAAAATATCAAGAATAAAAATAACAAAAACAAGTTCCTTGAAACTCGATTTCTTCTTTGATGAAGCGAGAAAAGCTCCAAGAAGATAGTATGTGATAGGCCAGAGTCCTTTCCAATAATCTGGAATGATGTGCGGTAAAATCATAAAATTTTGTTCATTGTTGTTCAACAATGAAAGAGTAGGCGGTACAATAGTGAATAACACTAAAATACCTAAAACCACAACTTGATTCTTACGGCTAGTTAACGAATTGAAACCTGCATTCAAGAAAGGAATTAACATGTATAAGCCGATATACAAATTAACATACCACGCATAGTGACTAAAGGAAAAAATATTTTCAAATAACTTTCCGAGGTATTCTTCATTGACAACTCTCATATCAAAGAAAGTATAAACTGCTGCTGTAAGAGCATAAATTCCAATTACTGGAAGTAGTTTTATAAAATAGTCTTCACTATAGGTCTTATCTTTCATCAAATAGCCTGTAGTCATGATAAACAAAGGTACACAGGTCATTAGAATCATCCAAATAAAAGATGACAAGAAAATACTTTTAAAAGTAAAGGACTGTCCATAATAATTAGTATGGAGAAAAAAATGTACACCTACGACAAATACTATTGCAATACATTTAAGCAAATCTATATTTAATTTTCTCTCTTTCATAACTCTCCTTATCATATTAGCAAATGAAAAGATGGCATGTCACCATCTTTTCATTTTAATTATTTCACTTCTTGTTTGTAAAATTCTTTCAAGGCATCCTTCCAGCTTGGAATGACAAAACCTGTCGCCTTGGACTTAGCCAAGCTCATCGTTGAGTTAAGTGGGCGTTTCGCCTTAGCTGGGAATTGACTAGAATCTACTGGTTTCACTTCAACATCAGTATCTTTGAGGATCTCAACTGCAAAGTCATACCAAGTTGTGTCTTCTTCTGCATCATTTGATAAGTGGTAATAACCATATTCTTTACGGTTTTCAGCCAAATAGGTCATAAATTCTGCAAGAGTACGTGTCCAGGTTGGACGACCATGTTGGTCATTAACAACGGTCAAAGTCTTGTGAGTCTTCGCTAGGTTTTGCATCGTAAAGACGAAGTTTTTACCATAATTTCCAAAGACCCAAGCTGTACGGATGATGTAGAAGTTCGAAACATGCTTCTCAACCAATTCTTCTCCCATACGTTTGGTACGACCGTACTCTGTTTGGGGATCTGGTTGATCGTCTACTTCCCATTCTTGCCCAACTGGCTTATTCCCATCAAACACATAGTCCGTAGAAATATAGACCAAGGTTGCACCGTGTTTTTCAGACGCCTTCGCTACATTTTCCGTACCAGTCACGTTGATAGCATAGTCCAACTCTTTTCCTTCATCTTCAGCAGCATCAACGGCTGTATAGGCAGCACAGTGATAAACTAGAGTTGGCTTCACTTGCGCAAAAACCTCATCTACTTTCTCTGCATTTGTGATGTCCATTTCAGCTACATCAACAGCTACATATTCTTCATTTCGTTCATCTAACAAATGGCGAAGCTCCGTTCCAAGTTGACCATTTGCACCTGTAATTAAAATCATGGTAATTTCCTTTCAAATGCTTTTTCCCTATCATTATAGCAAAAATAGCAGAAGTTTTCTGCTTTTAAAACTAGTTCGTCTTAACTGGTTTTGAATGATTTATTTTTCTTCTTTTCATAGACAACTTTAAAAATATAGGCAACCACGAACCAAGCGAGCGATTCAATTATATAGCCCAAATATTGAAGGAAGGTTTTATGATATGAGATCGCTACATGACCTGAACTTTTGATTTTTAGATAAATTTTTCCATCATTCAAAATTTTTTCCGCTAGCTTTGGTTTTCTTAAATTTTGATTTTTGTTTAATTCTTCTTGCTTATATGAACGATGAGCCATACTCGCTTCTGTACCAGATGCTCCTTCAGAATAATTAACGGTATATCCTTTATACCAGATGAGCGGAACCACCATACTGGTATTCCCTTTTGAAGAGTCACTCTCTACATCGAATTCAAGTAAATTATATTGAGTATTTACATTAGAAACTGACAGGCCCTTACCTAATTGAAATTCAGAAAAATGAGGATCACGAACACGCTGATTATCTACCTCTAGGTTATAATATTCGTCCCCGACAGGATTTACAAAGTTTGATTTTTTACCTTTATAAGTTGACTTCAAAAGCTTATTGTCCTTTCGATTCACCACACGCATCTGTTTATAGTATTTCGAACTCGTATGATAATTTGGAACCAAATTATTATAAAAGAATGAAAGACTCAAACAACAGAGTATAACCGAAAGAATCCCATTCTTATTAACAAAAGCTAGAAAGAAAATAAAGAATAATGGTATAAAAAACAAGAGACGTCCTGAGTATTGAATACTTCCCATAAAACTGTACTTCAACAAGGACCTCCATGGAAGAAGACTCGTTGCCATAAAATACAGAAGCCAACAGACAAAAAAGCTCGACTTACTAAGCTTACTGATTCGACGATAAAAGATTAGAACTAGGAAAGTAAAGACAATCAAACCATTGCGAATCATTTGATGAATTGGCCATTCTAATGGTGTAAATGGTTTATAAAAGCCAGAGCGATCTACTTGAAAAGGATAGGGTACTGAAAATGTATCTTTGACATTCACAGGGAAACTCCTTCCCATCCAAGAGAATAAAAATTTTTGAGATGATACTTGTTCTAAGTATTGGAAAATATAGCCTGCAGAAAGAAAGAGCGCAAATACAATTGAAAATACGAAAGACGCTAGCTTTTCGATTGTAATTTTCTTATAGTTAAGCAATAAAAAAATAAAGGAGGCAATAGCTAAAATGATAGTCGATAAAATATGGGTTTGAACCAATAGGGCTACAACAACTCCAAGATAAAGAGGATTCTTTTTATTCAAAAAGACTACTCTGTAGATAGCGTAAAATAGTATTGGAACTAAAGGCAAAACCATTGTCATTCCAAATCCAAACAAAGTATAGTAGCAAGGAAGGGTCAAGGCAACAGCCAAAGCTACTAGCTTGTTGTACATGATTTTAGTAATGACAACATAGCTGGATAAACAGGTACAAACCACAATCAGAAAGGCAAAGAGGAGATAGGAAAGATTTGCATCCTGACTTATCACGTAAACAATAGCTGACGGATAGAATTGCCAATTTCCATAAAACATAGGAGAAGCATATCCAGTCCCATATGAAAACAAGAAATTTAGATTTGGAAGTAGATCCCAATGACTAATTGATTCAGCTAATCCGACAATACGAGATAGATGAAAAGCATAATCATAGGACTGACTTTGAAATAAAATGACATTTTGAGAAACAACTGTAAAGAAAATAGAATACAGAACCAAAAATAGGTAAAAAAATGAATGACGGAATCCATTAAAAAAAATGTTTCCTCTGTCTACCACTTTATTTAGTCGTTTAGTAACATTCCACTGCAAAAGCTGATCAAGGATGGTATCAACTTTATCGTAAAGTGAATGGATCTTGAGCTTAATGGTTTCCTGTTTCCTAGAATGATTTTTCATTGTCACTTTTCTCTTTTATCACATATACCGGACGTTTCTTGGTCTCCATGAAGATCTTACCAATGTATTTCCCTAGAATGCCAATCGTCAGCAATTGGAAACCACCCAGAAAAAGGATAACTGTCATTAAGGAAGGCCATCCAGAGGTTGGATCTCCAAATACCAGCGTTCGCACTACTATAAATACAACCATGATAAAGGCTAGGAACCAAGATAAAAGGCCACCTACAAAGGCAATATTTAGAGGAGCATCTGAAAAATTGACAATCCCTTCAATAGAGTATTTAAAGAGAGACCAGAAATTCCAAGATGTTTTCCCGGCCACGCGCTCCACATTCTTATACTCCAGATATTGAGTCTCAAAGCCGACCCAAGCAAAAATCCCCTTTGAAAAACGATTGTATTCGGATAACTCAAGGATAGCATCCACCATTGGACGACGCATCAAACGAAAATCACGCGCCCCGTCTACCATCTCTACCTGACTAATATGATTAATGAGTTTGTAAAACATTCGGGCAAAGAAAGAACGAATGGGTGGTTCTCCCTCACGTGTAACCCGTCTTGTTCCAACGCAATCCAATTCCACAACTTCATCCAATCGCTTCTTCATTTCAATGAGCAATTCTGGCGGGTCTTGAAGATCAACGTCCATAACAGTTACATAATTTCCTTTGGCATGTTGGAGCCCAGCATAGAGTGCTGCCTCCTTTCCAAAATTCCTTGAAAAAGAAATATAGTGAGCCTTAGGATTAACTAGATTGAGATCACGCAAAACGGATAGTGTATTGTCCGAAGATCCATCATTGATAAAAATATATTCAAATTCAGTCCCCATAACTTCTCGAACTCTTTCCATCTCTGCATAAAATAAAGGGATGGATTCTTCTTCATTAAAACAGGGCACTACTACTGATATTGTCATAACACTCTCCTTGTATACTTCACCTTCTATTGTAACAAAAAACTAGGGTTTCCCCTAGTATTAACGTAAAAATTAGATTAATTCGCCTATACAATAGCATATAATACTGAAATTGTGTGAATCACTGTTAAAGCTAAAATGATTAAACTACTTTGAACAATAAATGTATCAGAAAATGTTTTTTCTTCTGACTCTTGTTTTTTAAAGATGCTACAAATGACAGGAAGCATCAACGCAACAACTCCTAAATAGTACCGACCTTGTACCCCCAGTACTTCAGCATTTCCAACTGGTGTCCATGTTAAGTATAGTGTTAAAGAAATCAATCCTACAATCGCAAGAGATACTAAGCAAGCACCTACCACTGAAACTTTTGGCAACTTTATTTTTCCTACATTAGAAAACGTAATCAGCGTATAGAGAGAATAGATAGGGATTAGAACTTCTGACATAGATAGGTCCAACCAACCAAAAGTGTACAACTGGTTTAAATGGCTAACAGATAATAAAACTTCCTTCAAAACAACTGGAAGGTACAATTTAGGCTTAGTAAGAAGATTCATTAGTTGGTTCTTAACATTAGCTCCATCTAGTTTGAAATTTTCAATCCTCACTTGCTGAGATAAAACATACCAGAATATTGTAAATGCAAAAACAAGGGCAATTAAAGCAATAGCCAATAGGTAATAATACCTACAATTTATTTTCTTCCTAGGAATAAACAATAATAAGCCAATCAATAAAACGTATGGTAATTTCATTGTCACCAGAAGAAGACACAAGGAAGTGAATAGCAATAAGTCTTTTAATTGAACAATTTTTTCTTCATTGCTTACAAAATTAATAAACAAAGAGACAATGATGTAAGTCAAACCTAAGGAGACACTGTCTTGGTTATAAGAAGCTGCAAGTACAAGGTTCATTGGGAACATGGCAACCATAGTTATTAGTTGCTTAGCCTTCCCACTCAATTTAATCGCTATAAAGGCGAGAATACAATAAGCAAAGACATTAAATATTCTTCCCAAGTAATAGGATACACCCACGCTTAGATGAAGAACTTTTCCTATACCGTAACCGATTGCTTGTGGAAGATATCCTATAAACCAATATGAATTAGTTGCTCGATAATCCGTTTCTTTCCCGAATCCAACCTGTTTCGTTGTTTGCTCTTCATGAAATAAAGAGGATTTAGTAAAAGGGGCTTTAAAATTCTTATAGACATCAAAATAGTCTTCCGTAATATGAATATTTTTATTATCCATATTGACATCACCTTCGACAATATGAATCGTTCTAGCCAGATGGACCTGCTCGTCTGGTGTATTTAAAACGGGTGTGATGATAGCAAATGCCACTCCGCTTACAAGCATGGCTAAAAAAGTTCCAATATTTTTTTTAGGTAAGAAGAAGATTAAGAGTGAAAAACTGATGACACACAAAACACCAATTTTAGGAAAATCAATAAACCACTTTGTATAAATAATAGCGATGCAGGATGCTAAAGCAAGAAATGCAACGGCGTACTTTTTATTTCTCTCATAACTTTCGATAAGAAAATTCATCCTCTCCTCCTAATTATTTGTCTTCTGACTTTTCACATATTGTTTCATTAACAAATCCGCAATCCATTTTGGCCAAAATTTTTCATACATCATCTGATCTTCAATCGTCCTAGTATTGTCAGAAATTGTCTTTGAGGTTTCCGATTCTTCATGGATCCTATGGCACATCAATTTCTCAGGTACATATACAAACTGGCCGGGGTACTGGTTGATCTTGTACCACGCATACCAATCCAAACTTACTCTCATTTTTTCATCAAATTGAAAATCTTTTAATGCACTTAAATTATAAGTAACTGCTGGACAGCAAATCGGATTTCCAAAAGCTAGAATCCTCTTCCTCCACCATTTCGAGGACGGGAAAACAGCCATAGTTCGTAACATTAAGGATTTAATCTTTAAATTAGCATTCGCTGGAATGACTGTCCCATTTTTCTCCTCAAAATAATCAGAAAATGCAATGCTCCATTGCTCCTTACCACCGATCTTATTTGCAATCTTTTCCAGATAGGTCGGTTCGTAATAATCATCCTGATGAGCAATAGTTGTATACTGACTTTCTACAAAAGAGAGGGCATTGTTCCAGTCTTTTCCGATTCCCCCTCCCACTTTATGGAAAAGTGGAATATTGTATTTTTTACACAAGACCTCAATAGACGGAAGTAAGGTGGAGGTGTAACATATAATTTGAGATTTCACCGTTTGATTTTTGAGGGACAAAATACAATTTTCTAAATAATGGCTTTCGCCATAGGCACAAATTACCCAAGTATGTTGATCTTTAAAGGACATAATCCTTCCTTTCTAACCTTCTTGCAATCCAATAAGAGACAATACTCCCAATAAAATATACAACCATTACCAGTAAAAAACTAAGGGACGCTCCAAATAGACCACTTCTTTGTACAAATTGTAAATTTGTCAATTTAGAGGCAACAAACATTAATAAATAGACGGGTAATAGATAGGATTGACGTCTTAAAACAGTCATCACATCCCCAAATACAATTCCAATCGAATATAATATTCCAGAAAATACAAGAATAGCTAATGTTTCTTTATATCGGTTTAAATCTAACCCAAAAACAACACTCAAAATTGGAGTCCCAATAAAATAAGCAACTAGAGTCAAAACAAATCCAAGTCCTAAAATAATCACAAGTAATTTAACAATAATCCCATCAAACCTTTTATATTCTTTATCCTTCCAGAAGATGGCTAATTGCGTGGTTAAAGGTCTAAGAATTAAAATAAATAGACTCATAAAAAACACTGGCATGAAAAGAATATTGTAATCCCTTTGCGTCCCCTCAATTAAGTGACCCAGCCGAATCTCCATATCTATTGCAATTCTTGGCTCATTGAAAATATAGGCTAGCAAAAAACCACTAATAAATAAGGGGATGCAATTTTTTAATATTGAACATGCATCAACTAAAAGACTCTTAAACTCTATAGAAGAAAAATCTATTCTCTCGAATGATCTTGCCTTCACAAAATCATATCCCATAACGAAAAGAAAATTAAGAACTACTAATAATGTTAAAGAGCTTACAAGGGACTTAGTAGTATAGAGTAAAATAAATAAGAAAATAGTACTGAAAGTGTACCGAATGGTCATAGACTTTCCAGCGATATCCAATCGTTCATGTTGTTGAAAAAGACCTTGAAATAGATCCGATATTGCTTCACACATACGAAATAGGACATAAAGAGCAATAATAGCAACCTTTTCCCTCTCGTTTAAGTCAATTTTAGAGATTGATAAATAGGGAAAAAATACTAGGACCATTAAGGTCAATGATATACACCTTGCTAAGAAATAACTGGTAAAACTATGTCTAAAAGAAACATCTGTTGCTTGATAACTACGAACCTGAAACATGCCAACAACTACCAAAATAGCCGCAATACCGTACGCCAGACTAAAAGAATCTGCTTCAATAGGAGAGGTTAATCTCGTCACAATTAAAGTAAATAAAACAGAGGATCCTGAGAAAGCTAAATTCCCAATTAAATTCCAAAGATAGATTTTTTCTGTTGAAACATTTTGATTACTCTTCATGGTTCTTATCCTGTAAAGCAATCTTTTGTGCTAGTTGTCTAATTTGAACGGCTTGTTTAGAGGTCAAACGAGTTAATGAAAAGTTCAAATAAACCAGTAAACAAAAACCTAAAAAGAAGACTAAATTACTTGGAACTTGGATCCCTATAAATTTAGATGCCCCTTCTATTACTCTCGGAAACCAGATTACTGGTAAAGAGAGTACACAGAGTAAGAGCCAAGAAATGACATTTTTCATCTCAACGACTTGTTTAACAACCAATCTAAGTATATAAACAAGAAATGCAATAACAATAAGCGATAACCAAATATTTAACATCTTACTTCTTTTGGCCTCCCGTCATTCTTGCTAGTAGCATGGCCACTGTCACTTTAATCATATAATAGACTGATTTACTTAGGGTAATAGATGATTCACCATGTTCTCGCTCATTCATCAAGACTGGCACTTCAGTAACCGAGTAGCCTGACATCAAGAGAGAAACAATAGTCTCAGGTTCTGGATAATCACTTGGATATTGCTTAGCAAATTCCTCAATCACTTTCCTATCAACTACGCGCAAGCCTGAAGTTGGGTCAGTTACCTTCTGTCCCGTCAATAATTTAATCAATTTTTCAAAGAAGGTGATCCCGATTCGACGAAGGAAGGAGGATTGGAAACCTTGGTTTTCAATGAACCGTGATCCAATGACCATGTTGACCTTTCGTTCCTGAAGCACCCTCAACATATTTTTAATAAATTCCGGATTGTGTTGCCCGTCGCCATCTACTTGGACTGCATACTGGTATCCCTCTTGAACAGCGTATTGATACCCCGTTTGAACAGCACCACCAATTCCTAAATTGATGGGTAAATCAATGACATTAAAGTGATTCTTCTTACAAATCTCTAGAGTATGATCCGTTGAACAATCATTGATAATAACATAATCAAACTCCGGAGTATGATCTTCAATCATCTTGATTGTCTTTTCAATATTTCCACTTTCGTTGTAAGCAGGAATAATAATTAGCAATTCTGAAGTTCTCAAACCTTACAATTTCCCTTCTTAGTGTATCACTTCATTATACTATATTTAAGGCTTTTTTTCTAGTTCAGGATAGTGCTTAGAAGTACGCAAACTACTAAAAAATCATCTCTCCTACTTATTAGTAAAAAGACCATAACCGTTCTTCAAACGACGATTATGGTCTTGTACTCACTGTCCTTAACAGTACTAATTTTCTCTTTCTTTTAGTTGGACGATTCCCATTCCGACTAAAAGAACGATTCCTAACACACTTGAAGTGACTTCAAAGTTGGTGGTCATTCCAGTTTGCGGCAAATAAAGTCCTTCCTTACGAGTACTGCTCACTTGAGGGAGCTCTTCATCCACCGTCTCTGGTGTTTCTTGTTGGTAGTTGACAGCTAGTGGTGCCATCGTATCCTTCTTGCTAGACTCAACTGCTAATGAACCTGACTTGTATGGTGTATAATCCTTGTTTGGTATCTGTTCCTTCTGATTCACGGATGGTACAAGGGTATCCAATGGATACTCTGGTAGGGGTTCTTCAACCAGTGGAAGGACCTGATAAGCCTCATCCTTTTCATTTGGAACATACCAAGCATAGCGAAGACTACTTTTTTGAACAGTTGGTATTTCTGCTACGATGGACCGTGTTTTCAAGCGATAGGAATACGGATCATCCGTCCAGACATAGTTACTATCAAAGGTGGTAAAGACTAAGCCCAGTTTATGCCCCTTCTTAACCGTGTAAAGATTTGGTTGTAGATAGACGGTGTAGTTCCGAAACTCTCCGAGCTTGGGATCGATGCTACTACTTGAGCTAGCGGAGGTATAGCCTGCATCAGGATTGGCTAGGTTGATCCAACCAGAAGAGATGACCTTATACTTGGTTTTAATGGTTCCAAATTGTTTGTTGGCAATATTTTTTAGATTGCTTCCCATCCAGTAGCCTGATTCAGAAAGCGTGTTGAGAGGCATTTCTTGGTACTTGTAGCCAGCTTCATCATAGGTAATCTTATTGGAAGCGACATCAAATTCCTCATCGGAGAGATCGACCAGTTGCACATTGACTTGATAGTCTTTGATATTTTGATTGGTTAGCTTGGCTAAGGCAGCTTGGAAATGGACGGGAATATGCCCTTTAATAGTCACATCTTCGGTAGCCTCAGCTGCAAACAAAGCATTGGCAGTAGACGATTGCTTGGTGGTATGAGAATCCCGATTGGTCCAATCCATCCCTGCCCCATAGTAATCATTATCAATGGTTTCTTCCTCTCGTCTAGAAAGGGTCTTCAGGGTCAATTGATTGCTAGACTCCCAGCTAGAATAGTGTTCCCACTTAGATGGATCGTAGTTATTAGACACGGTTACTTCTGGTAAAGACTCTACCTGATTTTCTGCATCATATAGGTAGTGACTAAACCAAAGATTGAGAAGGTCACTAACACTTTGTTGGTCCTCTTTAATTCCGAAGCGTTTATTGACAGGATAAATATGATCTCCTTGATAGAGGTAGAGCTTCACAGGTTGCCCAGCCTTCTTCAAAGTTTGATACATCAGGTCAAAGTGTTTGGTTCTGACATTATCATCATTTAGCCCATGCATGACTAGGGCACTGGCCTTGAATTTTTCTGGATGAAGGGTATAATCGCGATTTTTCCAGATGTCGCTATAATTATAGCCATGTTTATGTTGGTCGCGATTCAACTGAGTAATGTAGCGGGCATAGTCCTCTTTAATCTTGTTCCAATCAGCCGGATCTAGAATCCGATTGGATACATAGACAGACAAATGAGACAAATCTCTATAAGGACCGACGTTAAAGGTCGTTCCTTGACTGTTGTAATAATCATACCAACTCGCGATTCCAGCTGCAGGGACGATAGTCTTCAAGCCCTCTACTCCGGTCGCAGCAACCCCAAAAGTGGTGGTCCCTGCCCATGACAATCCCGTCATACCAACTTTTCCATTTGACCAGTCTGCTTTAATAGCAATATTCGATGTCTTATCTGTATAAGCAACCCGTTTTCCATTTAGCCACTCAATCACACTCTTATAACCCGCTACTTCTAAGTCGCTTCCTGTTGTATTAATCCCCTCTGACTGATAGCTTCCCAATCCAGATGTAGTAACCACGGCATAGCCTCGCACCAAGAAATAGTTGTACCAGTTAATATTTTCATAATCGTAGCGTGTAAAGGTCGCATCACTTTCGTTTGGATTTTTATAGTACCAATCTTTAGAATCTGCCTTTTTAGCATGTGCTAAAGTCGTGGTGGAACCAGTTTGACGACGGGGATCTACATAACGATAGAGTTTCTTGTTGTCAAACTCGCCCTCTTCTTTTAGGCCAATTTCGCCAAGGGTTTCCTTATTAGTTGTTCCTGCTACGTAAGGACTTGCCTCATAGATGGTCGAAGCCTTATAATCTCCATTGGCAGCTGCTTTCGGAAGTTGCACAAATGTTTTAATGAGGTCCCTTTTCCCATCACCATCTGTATCATAGTCTGATTCGACATAGACCACAAATCGGACAATATCACTCTTTTCATTGGAATAGCCAGTTTCTACATCACCCGGAGTAAAAGGAAAAATAGGCTGGGTCTTGCCATTAAGGATGAGAGGTTCTTTCTTCTCTGCACGGTAGGCCTCTTTTAATTTCTTAGCGATTGAAATCATATGGTTTAGATTCTGGACGGGCTCATCCTTGCCTACCCCGTCCGGAATCATCCCCAAGCTCTTTGCAAACTCAAGTCGATCTTCAAGCGTTGCACCTGTTTGGTCCGGTTTGGACTCCGCCCATTTCAGCAACTCGTCTGCTGTTTCCCCTATGGACAAATTTTGATTTGCCACATGTGGATTTTCAATCAAACTAGAGAGTTTTCCAGGCGTTTCTGAAACCGATAAAGGTTTCGGTAATCCTCCTAAAGTATCGTCAGTTTCAGTTAGCTTGCTAGCGTCCCCCTCCACTGGGCGCTCTATCTCAGCATCTGCCTCCACTACTGACTCAAGGCTTGCAGTTTCAGACTGGGCATTGGTTTGTGAATTCTCTTTAGAAATAGCTTCTGGAGAACGAACTAGCTCAGAAACTGCTTCGGTCGGCTTTTCAGACTGCTCCTCAGCTTGAACCTGATTGGCTATTACTATAGGCGATAGTAATAAAGCAGAAAGAATAAAAGTAAGCTTCTTTTTCCTCATGATAAATTGTAAAATATAGTGCAACAAAAAAACTCATAGCGTTTCATTGGGGTAAACTGTAAGTATTCACACA
>NZ_JAHZQQ010000054.1 GCF_019930045.1 Streptococcus australis
GTTTGTGTGAATACTTACAGTTTACCCCAATGAAACGCTATGAGTTTTTTTGTTGCACTATATTTTACAATTTATCACATAAAATAGCTAGATCACTTTATCTTACAAAAAAGAGGTTTCGATCGAAACCTCTTATTTTTAATTCTTAGTTGTTAAGAGCTGCTGCCATTGTAGCTGCAACTTCTGCTTCAAAGTCATTTGAAGCTTTTTCAATACCTTCACCAACTTCAAAGCGAACGAATTCAACAACTGAAGCATTTACTGATTCAAGGTAAGCTTCCACTGTCTTGCTGTCATCCATGATGTAAACTTGCGCAAGAAGAGTGTAGGCTTGGTCAACTTTCGTGTTGTCCAAGAAGAAGCGATCCATTTTACCTGGGATGATTTTATCCCAGATTTTTTCTGGTTTACCTTCAGCTGCCAATTCAGCTTTGATATCTTCTTCAGCTTGAGCGACAACTTCGTCAGTCAATTGAGCTTTAGAACCATACTTCAAGTGTGGAAGAGCTGGTTTACCAACCATTGCACGGCTTTCGTTGTCTTGGTCGATCACGTGGTTCAATTGTGCCAACTCATCTTTCACGAATTGCTCATCCAATTCTTTGTATGAAAGAACAGTTGGTTTCATTGCAGCGATGTGCATTGAAATTTGTTTAGCAAGTGCTTCGTCTCCACCTTCGACAACAGAGATAACACCGATACGTCCACCGTTGTGTTGGTATGCACCGAAGTGTTGTGCATCTGTTTTTTCAAGCAAAGCAAAACGACGGAATGAGATTTTTTCTCCGATTGTAGCTGTTGCAGATACGTATGCTGCTTCAAGAGTTTCACCTGAAGGCATTGTCAAAGCAAGAGCTTCTTCGTTGTTAGCTGGTTTACCTTGAGCAATCACTTTCGCAGTTTCGTTTACCAATTCAACGAATTGAGCGTTTTTCGCAACGAAGTCTGTCTCAGCGTTCACTTCAACTACTGCTGCAACGTTTCCATCAACATAAACACCAGTCAAGCCTTCAGCGGCAACACGGTCAGCTTTCTTAGCTGCTTTTGCCATCCCTTTTTCACGAAGCAATTCAATCGCTTTTTCGATATCACCTTCAACTTCGACCAATGCTTTCTTAGCGTCCATGACACCAGCACCAGATTTTTCACGCAACTCTTTAACAAGTTTAGCTGTAATTTCTGCCATTTTGATTCTCCTATATTTTTTTAAAAATAGGAGAGCCGGGCTAAGCCCCGCCCTCCTAGGTAATAATTACTTATTTGAATTAAGCGTTGTCGCCTTCTACAACTTCAACGATTTCTTCGATTGAATCTGCTTGAGTTTCAGTTGCTGCTAATTCAGCTTCAACTGCTGCAACTGCGTCTTCACCTTGACGACCTTCGATAATTGCGTCAGCCATTTTCGCAGTGATCAATTTAACAGCGCGGATTGCATCATCGTTAGCTGGAATGATAACATCGATATCGTCTGGATCAGTATTTGTGTCGACCATCGCTACAACTGGGATTCCCAATTTCTTCGCTTCTTTAACAGCGATTTGCTCTTTATGTGGGTCAACAACGTACATTACGTCTGGGATACGAGGCATATCTTCGATACCGCCCAAGAATTTTTCAAGACGAGCGCGTTGTTTGTTAAGAAGTGCAACTTCTTTCTTAGGAAGAACGTCGAAGATTCCTTCTTCTTCCATACGTTTAATTTCTTTCAAACGAGCGATACGTTTTTGGATTGTTCCCCAGTTAGTAAGGGTACCACCCAACCAACGGTGGTTGATGAAGTATTGACCAGAACGAACAGCTTCTTCAGCAACAGCTTCAGCAGCTTGTTTCTTAGTACCAACAAACAATACAACTGCATCGTTTGCAGCAGCATCACGCATGAAGTCATAAGCTTGATCAGCGTATTTTACAGTTTGTTGCAAGTCGATAACGTGGATTCCGTTACGCTCAGTGAAGATGTACTTAGCCATCTTAGGGTTCCAGCGACGAGTTTGGTGACCAAAGTGTACACCAGCCTCAAGAAGTTGTTTCATTGAAATTACTGCCATGAGTAAATTCTCCTTTTTGTTTTTTTCTCCTCTCCCAGACGTCAGCTTGCAACACGACCACAAGGGCAACGGTGCCACAATGGATCCAGGATGAGTATTTATTGCTTTACGCAACTTTATAAGTATAGCAGATTTAGAAGCTTTTTGCAAGTCATTTGAGAGATTTTCCTGGCTAATCAAATCCTCCTTGCTCACTACTTGCAAAGAGAAAATCTAGGTCCTCGTTTCGATGAAACTCCTCTGCTCGCAAACTTTTTCAGTCACACTCTTTCTCCATCATGAATCAACTAATGATCATCATATTTTCAGCCCCTTTACCTTAAAAATGTTGAGCCTGTCAACAAGGACTTTCCTTATTTATTCTTGTCTCTTTTTGTAAAGTTTGTGAAAAACTTTTTCTTGACCAAATCTGATTTTTAGGTTAAAATAGTATATGTTATGGCGGTATAGCCAAGTGGTAAGGCACGGCTCTGCAAAAGCTTGATCGTCGGTTCAAATCCGTCTACCGCCTTGATGATAAAACTTTATATTGGTTTATTCCTTTATATCGTAAAGCCCTAGAAATAGGGCTTTTTTGTTTTTTGAAGTAGCAATTGAAGGCTACTATAAAAACTCTGGTTAAGACGATTCATCTTAACCAGAGTTTTATCTTATAATTCAGCAATTTGGTTGAGGTTAACTTCAGCAACTGTATCATTTCCGAACATGGAAATAATCATTTTCACCTTGTTATTGTCAATTTCAGTGATCTTACCAGTGTAGTCAGTAAAGGCTCCATCGATAATCCGAACGGTATCTCCTACCTTGACATCAATGTTGAAGTCTTGTACAGTTTGTCCCATAGAAATCAAGATATTGCGAATCTCATCTTCCAAGAGAGGAGTCGGTTTTGAACGGTTCCCGTGAGAGCCAACAAAGCCCGTTACGTTTGGCGTATTCCGAACGACAAACCAAGCTTCATCTGTCATGACCATCTCAACCAAGACATAACCAGGGAAGCGGTTTTCCTCGATTTCTTTTGTTTTTCCGTTCTTTTCAACTTGTACAGTTTGAGTAGGGATTTCTACCCGCAAGATATTTTCCAACATGTTGTAGGTCTGTGCTCGTTGAAGAAGATTTTCCTTCACTTTATTTTCATAGCCTGAGTAAGTCTGCAAGACAAACCAGCCTTTATCAAAACTATCCATTTGAGTTTCCTTTCTGATCTGATAGAAGTCATCGCTTCATCACGATACTAAAAAAAGCCTAGCGGCTCTCGTTTTCCTAGGTCCATTATAACATAAAACTAGAGAAAGCAAAGTAATTTCTTTGTTTTTTTCTGTTCCAGTAAGAAAAAAAGCATCCTCTTGGGACGCGATTTTTCTTGCTTCTTAGAACAAATCAATAATTTGTAAAATACCTTTCGCTACTACGCGGTCGAAGAAATAAATCAAGACTACGAAGAAAGCAGTATACTCAATCACGGAGATAAAGTTTTTCCATCTTTCTTTGCGAGTAGGCCAAGTCGTGTTCTTAAGTAAGACAAAAATATCTCTGATAAATTTCACAACAATCTCCTATCTGGTTTCTTTATGAATTGTATATTTACTACAATGTTTACAAAACTTGTTAACTTCTAGACGTTTTGGTTTTGGCGTCGCACTCAACTTGATTGAGTAGTTGCGTGACCCACAAACCGTACACGCTAGACTTGCTTTTTTTAATGCCATAACGCCTCCATTCACACCATTATAGCAAGTTTTCACTTTTTTGACAAGAACTTCTGCTTTATAGAGACGCATTTTATTTGGCTTTTCCCCATGATTTGGTACAATATAGTAGATAAAGGAGAAATTATGAAAAGCGATCATCTGAAAGAAAGTAAAAATATTGAAGACCGGCGCGGACAGAGCGGAAGCGCTTACTCATCTGGACGCTCGAGTGGCAATATAGGAGGGGGGATCCTCCAAATCCTCCTCTCTCCAGGAAGTTTCAAGAGCAAGATCATTATGATTTTACTGTTGGTTCTTTTGAGTGGAGGAGCTGGCCTGAGTGGCATCTTTAATCCGGAGCAAGCCACTCAGAACTACAACTCCAGCCAAGTCACGCGCCAAGAGCAAACCCAAGTTAGCGACCAAGACACCAAGTTCGTCAGCCAAGTCTTGGGGACGACAGAAGACTTTTGGAGCCAAGCTTTCCAAAAAGAAGGTCGAACCTATCATAAACCGACCTTGGTCTTCTACACCGGTCAAACGCGAACAGGCTGTGGAGTGGGGCAAGCAGCAGCAGGTCCTTTCTACTGCCCTAGCGATCAAAAAATTTATCTGGATATTAGCTTCTACAAAGAGCTCACCACTAAATACAAGGCCAGCGGTGACTTTGCCATGGCCTATGTTATCGCACATGAGGTCGGCCACCATATCCAAAACGAATTAGGTACCCTTCAAAGTTACCAACGGGCCACCCAGGGGAAATCTGAAACACAGAAAAACGCCCTGAATGTTCGCTTGGAGCTTCAAGCAGACTACTATGCTGGTGTTTGGGCCCGCTATATCGAGGAGCAAGGTCTCATGGACACAGGTGACATCGAAGAAGCTCTCAATGCTGCCCATGCAGTAGGGGACGATACTCTCCAAGAGCAGGCCTATGGTTACTCTGTCCCAGATAGTTTCACCCATGGAAGCTCCGAGCAACGCATGCGCTGGTTCAAGCGAGGATACCAGTACGGAGACTTTGAGCACGGTGATACCTTTAGTGTTTCTGATGCAAACCTCTAACACTCTAGTCAAAAAGCCTTCAGATATACTCTGAAGGCTTTTTTGTAGCTTTCATATTGAAGGACTTTCCTTTTAATAGCCAAACCAACCTTTAAAGGTATCCCAAGCATTCTTGGCCTTACCAGGAAGGTCTGCTTCATCGATGGCCTTCTTGGCTTGGTCTACCATATTGGAAGCTTGCTCTTTTACCTGATCAAAGAAGCCTTTGTCATCTGTCTGAGCGTCAGTTTCTGTTTCTTGGCCGACTGGCGCAATCCCATTTTCCGCGTAGGAGTTCTTCTCATCGTCAAAGCTGGTTCCTTCCGTATAAGGCAGGACGCTGTTGGCGACATTGCGGAAGATGATCGAGGCCGTTTCCGCACTGGTCCCCGTCAGGTAATGGGTCTCATCTGTTTTAGGGAAACCTAGCCACTGGCTGAGGACTACATCTGGAGTATAACCGATTACCCACTGATCTCCAGATAAATCTGGGTTGAAGTCGGTCTCTGTTGTCCCTGTCTTCCCAGCCATGGTATAGCCATAAGGAGCTGCGTTGACCCCTGTCCCGTTGGAGAACGTTCCTAGCATCATATTGGTCATTTTTCGATTAACAGAGGTGCTGAGGACCCGGGTAGATTTCTGACTATGACTCTTGACGACCTGGCCACTCGCATTTTCAATTTTGGTAATGAGGTGGGCATCGTTCATGACTCCATCATTAGCAAAAGCCCCATAAGCTTGGGCCATCTCCAGAGGATTGGTCGCAACACCAGATCCGAGAGCCACACCAAGAGAACGATGAACCTTGTCCATATTAAGTCCAAACTTCTTCCCATAATCAAAGACTGTGTCAAGACCTAATTCATTAGCTGTGGCAACTGCCGGTAGGTTAAGGGATTCCGCCAGGGCCTGATACATCGGAACCGTTGGACTAGTTTGAATTCCCCCATAGTTGTTTACGGTGTAATTTCCATAGGTGGTTGTAGTGTTATCCAATTCCATGTTGGTAGACCAACCCTTGGCAACTGCTGGACTGTAGACCACAAGCGGTTTAATGGTTGAACCAGGACTTCTTGCAGACTGGGTCGCGTAGTTGTAGCTTCTAAAGCCGACTCCTTGGTCGCTTCCGACACGACCGACAATAGCACGAACTCCTCCTGTCTTTGGATCCAGGGCCACACTACCTGATTCTGCCCGGGTGCCATCCTCTGCAAGGGGGAAGAGATCCACATTGTCATAGATGACCTGCATGCTGGCCTGGTAATTCTGATCCATTTCTGTATAGATCCGATAGCCATTTTTAATAATGTCTTCTTCCGTCAGGCCATACCGATTGACGGCTTCATTAATCACCGCATCGAAATAAGAAGGATAGCGATAATCTTCTGACTTGCCTTCATAGGCATCGATGAGCTGACCGTGAATATCTACCGTAGCAGATTGGTCTGCTGTGGCCTGATCGATATAGCTAGCAGCCACCATATTCTGCAAAACAGTGTTCCGACGGTTGGTCGCATTTTCGACAGAATAAAGGGGATTATAAATCTCTGGTCCCTTAAGCATCCCTGCAAGAACCGCTGATTGATCGAGAGTCAATTGACTAGCCGACACTCCGAAATATTTCTTAGAAGCATCTTCAATCCCCCAAACCCCATTGCCGAAGTAGGCATTATTGAGATACATGGTCAGAATTTCTTTCTTGCTGTACTTTTTATTGATCTCGAGAGCCAGGAAAAACTCTTTAGCCTTACGCTCAATGGTCTGGTCTTGAGAGAGGTAAGCATTCTTAGCTAGCTGCTGAGTAATGGTTGATCCTCCTCCAGAGCGCCCCGCTGTCAGGATAGCTAGAAAGAAACGGCCGTAGTTGATCCCACTGTTCTTGTAGAAGGTCCGGTCTTCTGTCGCAATCACTGCATTTTGCAGATTTTCACTAATGGCATCTAGCTCAACATAAGTTCCCTTTTGACCTGTCAGACTCCCGGCCTGGTTCCCATCCTTATCGTAAATAATGGTGGTCGCCTTGAGGGCATTTTGCAAATCTGCCACATTGGTCGTCTTGGCAAGATAAAAGAGATAGCCTCCTGTCACCAAACTGAAAATCAAGCCAATGAGCAAGAAGATCTTGGTCAAGTGGTACTTGCGCCAAAAGCGTCTAAAAGGATGCTGAGACAGAGGTTTCTTGTGTTTCTTGTCTGAACGGCTATAGGTCGGAGCTAACTCCTCACCATCCGTCGACAACTCCACCTCCTCTGCAATCTTGGTTGGTTTTTTGTCTCGTTGGAAATGACGAATCATTCCCTCCATCAATTCTTTTAATTTGTTCATAATCTTTATTTTATCACCTTCCCCACGACTAGACAAGAAAGACCTCCGGAGGTAGCTTCTCTTTTAGATTTCTTTAAGCTTCTGCCAAGTTCCAATTCTTAGCTAATCTGAGGATGTTTCTCTTCTGCCGAGCAAGATTGGTCTCGTCTTTTCTTTCCCCTAGCTTTCTGATACAATAGCACTATGCAATACACGATTACCATTCCAAAAGCCTTTCCAACTATGACGGTCAAGGAAGCTCTAGAAGACTATTTCCTCATCCCACGAAAAATTCGCCATTTTTTGCGGACCAAAAAAAACGTCCAAGTCAATGGTCAAGCAGTCCACTGGCAGAGCACTCTTCAGGCAGGAGATGACCTCACCCTGACCTTTGACCCTGAAGACTATGAAGAAAAGTCTCTCCTAGCTGGTGACCCTAGTCTGGTTGAGGTCCTCTACGAGGATGAGCACCTGATCATCGTCAATAAGCTAGAAGGGATGAAAACCCACGCCAATCAACCAGGCGAAGTCGCCCTTCTGAATCACGTCTCTAGTTACGTGGGGGGGCCCTGTTATGTCGTTCATCGTTTGGACAAGGAGACCAGTGGAGCCCTTCTTTTTGCCAAGAATCCCTTTGTCCTCCCCATCCTCAACCGTTTGCTAGAGGATCGGAAAATCAAGCGAGAATACTGGGCCCTCATCCAAGGGAAGCTCCCCCAGAAACAGGTGGTTTATAAAGATAAGCTAGGTCGTGATCGTCATGATCGTCGTAAGCGCATCGTCGATCCTAAAAAAGGACTCTATGCGGAAACCCACGTGACGATTTTAAAGGTCTTCAAACGAACGAGTTTGGTCAAGTGCCAACTCCAGACTGGCCGGACGCATCAAATCCGTGTCCATCTCTCTCATCATGGGCATCCCATCATGGGAGATCCTCTCTACAACCCAGAAAGAGGATCCCGTCTCATGCTCCATGCCCACCGCCTCACCTTGGTTCATCCCTTTACCCTAGAACCCATCCAGGTCGAAGCCTTATCCCAAGGATTTGAAGAAATTCTGGCCCAAGAAAAAAATGGAAATGACCGATAAAAACACCGAATCCATACGATTCGGTGTTTTTTCTTACAGTGTGATTTATTCCTGAGTCTCTCCTTCTACAGGACTTGCTGGAGCATTCTCTTTCTCCCCAGTTACCGTCGGAAGTTCTTCCGAACTGGTTTCTTCTTTTGGATTGCTTGCTTCCGTAACGGATGCAGTAGCTGAATCAGAAGCTAGCGTCTCGCTAGCAAGAGGTGCTGAGGAGCCCTCCACTGTGGCACTTGCTGATGGAGAGGCTAACTCTGCTTGAAAGGCTAGTATAGCCTGTAGCAAGGCTGTCTTGTCACTCTTAGGATTAGCTAGTTGATCAAATAGAGCTTCCAAGCGCTCAAAACTTGCATCACTCGCTCCTTTTTCAAGCAATTGCTTGTGCAGGGCCATCAACTGGTTGTAGAGCTGTTTGTAAAGAGCAAGATCCTCAATCTGAGGGGTGTCTGTTTGCTTTTGCTTTTGCTTCTCAATGGCTTCCCCCACTTGCCGAAGTAGGGTTTGACCGCTGGATAGAGCCTTGCCTGTTTCCTCTTCTTGGCGTAGCTGAGCCAAATGCTCTTCAAATTCTGTTCGCTGACCTTCTTCCACCTGAGGTAAGAGGCTCTCGATTTGGTTCAAGAGGGCTGTTAGCATGTTGGCCTCTTGATGAGCTTCTGTCGCCTTATCCAGCTCCCCATAGACCCCTTTAAGAAACTCGTAAACAGCTAAGTTATAAGAAGGGGCTTCACCTCCTTTTTGATCCAAAACGGTCTTTTCAATCGGGTAGATCGGAGCATGCTCTTGAGAAAAGAGCTGATCAATGGCTTGCTTGGTTTGGTAAAGTTCCATAAAGTGGGCTTTTGAATCCCAGGCTTCTTCAAAGGCTTGAGCACGATAAAGTTTCAAAGCCAGATCTGCAGCTTGAGTGCGTAATTCTGGTGTCAAGCGCGCATCACTCAAGCTTTGGTAGAAATACTTGAGGTAGTCCACTGAAGTCACCCCAGTTCGATCTTGCATCTCCTGAATAGCCTGTAGCAATTGCCCTTGCCCCTCTAGCAACTGACCATTCTTAGTTGCATAAGCTTCTTGTAGTTGAGCCACCAGTTCTTCCTTCTTAAGCTGGAAGGCCTCTGTATCCAACAAACGAACCTGCTCTAGCAACTCTTGGTAACGACGATCCAAGACCGTTTCTTCTATTGGCTTAACCGCTTGGGTAGCATGGATATACTGTTGATCAACTTGGTCGAGACTAGCCAGATAACCTGCTGTCGAATTGCTTGGGAAGCTCTTGACATTCTCCAAGAAGTGCCCCAAAATCAACTCAATCCGTCTTTGTTGCAAAGGATCGGAAGCATAAAGAGTGCGACTTTCAGCTAAGAGTTGGTTGACCTTGGCCTCTACAACCTTCTGGTCCAAGTCTCCTTTTTGATAAGGAGATTGGATGGTAGGTAGGCGGTGGGCTAAGTAAGCGGCTAGGCCAGCCGAGCGAACCTTGATGTAGTGGTTGTGGTCTCCGTGTGGGATGACGAACTGACCATTCTCAATCTGTAAGCTATAAGGAGAAATTCCTGAACGAAGGGCAGTCGTATAGAGCTCGTTAATGAAATCTAGTTCCGGATTGCCCGTTTCAAGCGGAATCCGGACATGTTCCTTCCGAACGGCATAAGGATGGATATGGGTCGGATCGTATTCTTGGTCTGGATTGTTAAAGACAAAGAAGCCGTTCGAAATCTTGATTGCTTCTCGAGGAACTCCGTAGGTTTGGCTAATGTACTGAATCTTTTCTTCATCAGAAGCATCACGAGAGTAAGTGGTCACATCGTCTGTCAGTGGTTTTCCTTTGTCTTCTTGTTGCTTACCAGCCAGAACAGCCTCTGCTGCAGCAATTTCTTGAGAAGAGAGATTCTTCTTGTAGAAATAATGGGCATGGTCCCCGTGAGCGACCATATAGCCCTCATCATCCTTGCTGATGACTTGATCCGCATGAAAGCCATGATCGTGCTCCTCTTCCTGCTTATGGTGATGGTGATGCTCACCCTCATGATCGTGATCGTGCGCATGGCCCTCTGGCTCTGGAATCGAAGGAAGATTTGGTGTCTCTTCAGTTGCAGCACTGCCTCCTTGGGCACGGAGGAATTGATAGTGCCGCGCTAGCTCGCGCTCTAGAGGCGAAAGTTCCTGATAAGGGATAAAGTGGAAATGATCTCCGTGAGGATAGACTACCCCTTGGTCTGTCCATTTGCTAATCTTACTTGGGTCAAAGACTGAACCATCCGACTCCACATGACGAGAAGTCAGAGGTGTCTTTTGCAACTCTGCAAGAAGGCTGGCAAGGCTTGAGGTCTGATGTCCCTCTGTTGACCCGGTAGTCGGACCTATAGGAATTGGAGTCAGAGGACTAGGGGAGAATGGATTTGGAGTTTCCTTTTCAAGGGATGGAGTGGCCTGTCCCTGTGAAGCTTGGCCACCTCTCTTATCTTCTGTTGAGCCTGTTGCTAGGACTTTTTCTTCATTTTTCCTAGACTGACCATGCAAGACGGACAGAGCAGCCGCCAACTCTCCAGCTGATAGGGCACTCTTTGGAATGTAATGATAATGGCCTCCGTGTGGAACAATAAAGCCATCACCTGTATCTGAAATCACATCCCCAGGACTAAAGACATAGCCATCATCCGTCTGGTAGCCACCTTTGCTAGGACGAGTTCCTGAGGTGAGACTTTCAAGAGTCTTGCCTTCCTTCAAGGCTTGACTTGGTTGGCTAAAATCTCGCAGTTTAGTAAGTTTGCGAGAGGAGCCAGTCGCTCCCAAACCTTCCTCTCCTTGCTCCTTGACGATCCCTCCTTTTTTCTGCTCGGCAATTTCTTCAATCGAGCGCACATTAACTGTATGGCGGGCATCTGTCAGATAAAGGTAGTATTTCCCAGCTCGTTTAATCACATAGCCATCCTTGACACGGGTGACGATATCTGCTTCTTGAAGCTGATAAGATGGGTCTCGTAAAATGAGCTCCTCACTAAAAATAGCATCATAAGGGACCTTCCCATTGTAATAGTGGAAGTGATCCCCGTGGGAGGTCACAAAACCATCATCCGTAATTTTGACAACGATCTGTTCTGCCTGCGTATTTTCCTTGGAATTAACCGAATCAATAGTTTCTTCTTTCTTACTGGCCCTTGAGGCTTTCTTAGTTTTATCTCCCTGTAAGTATTGAACCTGATTCTTCTTTTCTTCTTTAACAGGTGCTGGTTGACGAAGGGCATAGGCACAGAACCCAAGTCCTAATGCTGAGACAATCGCAATGGTTCCTTTTTTCTTCATCCTTGCTTCTTACTCCTTTAATTCCTTGGCTAAGACAGCCAAATTTTCTTCTAAATTTTCTAGTAAATCTTTGTTATTCTGGGGATCTGCTTCTAGAGGATCCAAAACCTTGACACGCGCTCCCGTTGCCCGAGCGATACTATCCGCCACCTTGGAGGAAGTGTGCTTCTCGACGAAAATGGTTTTCACCTGATAGTCCTTCACGAACTGCTGGATTTCAGCTAATTGGCGAGCTGTCGGCTCTTGCTCAGGAGAAATTCCTGCAATCCCCAACTGCTTCAAGCCAAAGCGCTTGGCTAGATAAGAGAAGGCAGTGTGTTGAGTCACAAAGGTCTTTTGCTTGACTTTCTCAAAGAGAGGCTGGTAGTTGCTAACCAAATCTTGGCAGCGTTTTTCTAGTTTCTTGGCATTGGCCTCATAGAGGCTCCGATGATTTGGGTCTATCTCTCCTAGCTTTTGGGCTAGTAGACGACCCTCTTCTGCTATTTTAAGGGGATCCACCCAGCTATGAGGATCATACAAACTCTGAGCCCCTTCTCCTTCTTCCTCACTGAGGTTTTCTAGACCAGTCACCTTATCCAAGGTCATCCCTTGACTCGCTTCGATGACCTGAAGCTTGGATCCTTGCAGATTCGGATCTAGCCGCCCCGCCCAGGATTCCAAGGTTTGGGAATGGTAGACGAAGACATCCGCATCATATATCTGGGCCATCTCCTTGGCAGAAGGTTCGTAGTCATGGATGCCCGCTCCTGACTGGACCATCCACACTTGGTTCTGATCACCAGAAATTTCTTTGACCAGAGCATAGATAGGATAAAAACTGGTCACAATCTTGAGCCCCTGTTTCGAACTAGTAGGAGTCGGATTACCCTTGGAGCCACAAGCTGTTAGAAGGAAAAGAAGACTCAGGAAGAGCCCTAGACCTTCCATTTTTTTCCAAAATTTCATAGAATCCTTCTTTCTATTTTCTTAACCGGTTATTTAATCGGTTATTTAACCAGTCAATAATACTCCTTTTCTATTTTTTTGTCAAGTTCATATTGTAATTTTTTCTCTATCACTAACCAAGTCTATCATCCACAGGGCAGTTCGTGCGCCTCCTTTTCCGTCTTGCCATAGCATTACTACTGCCCCTCCAAGATTTGTGCATGATAAATTGTAAAATATAGTGCAACAAAAAAACTCATAGCGTTTCATTGGGGTAAACTGTAAGTATTCACACAA
>NZ_JAHZQQ010000055.1 GCF_019930045.1 Streptococcus australis
CTTTATGCTGTTTTTCGCAATTCTAGTATATCAGATGAACGTGTCTTTTGTGTTGCACTTCATTTTACAACAGGGCGCTTTTTTTGTTTTAATTAATTCCCGAAAGTTGTGAGATGAATATAAGACAGAAAATTACAGAAAGCACAATCCCTATAATAGAGAGAATTTTTTCTGTCGTATAGTCTAGTCCAGACTCGTTTTGATTTAAAATAGCCAAGGCCAAACCTAAAATACCAAAAATAATACTTAACAATGGAAATATAAAGGCAAGAATAATAGATATGATACCCATAACAAATGAGGAATTGTTCTTTTCTTGCAATTTCTAGAACCCCCTTAACATTAATATCATTATATTATGATACATCAAGCATCTTTAGCAACATTTTCCTTGATCTTAATTCGTCTTGACTTTTCCATCCCAAGAATCCAAACCATAGGACAAGATATAGATATCTTTGTAACCCTGTTTTTTCAAGAAGAGGGCCGCATTGGTCACACGGGAACCACGACTGTTTTCATAGAGCAAGACCGGTTTATCCTTTCGAAGGGCAGCCAGGCTCACTTTTAATTGGTTGGATGGAATATTCCGAGCTCCTAAAATATGCTTAGCGTGGAATTCATTCGGATCACGCAGGTCCACTAATTGGCCTTTGCGAATCAATTCTTCAAACTCTACATTGTCCACAATTTTTGCTGCCCGACGGATACGGAAGTAATTGTAGCCCATCCAGCCGAACATACCAAATACAACTAACCAACCCAAAACATTTAATAGACTCACTTTTCTTTATCCTCTTCTAAATAACGTAATTCCTGTGTGTGTTCTCTACGTAAGACGGCTTCTGCTTCTAGATAATCCAATTTTTCCATCAGCCCAGCGTCATAGATCCTTTTCAATTCAATCTTCATCAATTCAATGTCGTAAAGTCGTTTTCCGATATAAATAATGATTCCAAATTTTTTCAGAAATTGTTGAACATCGTACAGGGTTTTCATGTGCTTATTCTATCAAATCTTTCAAGTATTTTCAAGATGGTCCCTGTTTTATTTACAGGAAAAATCTCCTCCAAAAAACGAGCCCCCCAAGCAAGGAAGGCTCGTTTGTTTAGTTTCAGATTACAAACCTGGTGCTTGGCCCAATTCAGCGGCAATCATCCAGATATGTTTTTCCAATTCAGCTTTTGCACCAACAAAGATATCGTTGGTCACGTCATCTCCTTCAGCATCTGTGATATCCAAGGCTTTTTGATAAAGACTTACCAAGTAGCGGAAGATAGAAAGGACACGTCCCAAACTTTCTTCCATAGAGCGTTCGAATGAACCTTTTTCTTCTTGGATGTTGCTATGTTCCAAGAACTCAACCATGCTAGCGTATGGGGCACCACCCAAGGTAATCAAGCGTTCACTCACTTCATCAAGAGTCGCATCCAAGCTTTCCATGTACTCATCCATTTTTGGATGCCATACGAGGAAGCCACGACCACGCATATACCAGTGTACTTGGTGCAAGGCAATATGAGCGACATAAAGGTCTGCCACCACTTGATTCAAAACCGCTTTTGTATCGGTTAAGCTCTTGCTTACTTCGCTAATAGTTGCAAATGTTGCTACGTCTTTTGCTGCTTCTTTTTTGATTGTTGTCATAAATGATTTCTCCTTTTTTAGAATTATTCTAATTTAGTTATATTATAATCCTTCTAATTAAGAAATGCAAGAGAAAATGCTCAAATAAGAAAAGTTAGAAAATTGTTTCATTTCTAATCCTCATTAGTCATCTTTTTTACGAATACTATAAGTATGATCAACTTCTATTTTTTTACAGTCGGCGCCTGTATGGCCTCCTTTTTAGGTCTCGTCATCGACCGTTTTCCAGAAAGCTCCATCATTCGTCCAAGAAGCCATTGCGACCAATGTCAACAGACCTTGGGATTTCTAGACTTGATCCCTATTCTTTCGCAATGCCTTTTTCAATTCCGTTGCCGCTACTGCCAGAGTTCCCTTCCTTACTGGTATACTCTTTTTGAAGCCTGGAGTGGTCTCCTCTTTTTGCTGTGCTACCAGGGTCTTCTTCCCATTCCTCATCTCCTGGTTCTTCTTGGCAGTTGCGTTTTAGCCATCTATGATTTGCGATCCATGGAGTACCCTCTCCTCCTCTGGCTAGTGCTTCACGCCCTTTGCCTGTTTTTCACCAGTCCTACCCTCTTGATGGGAGTCTTTCTCTTCTTAGGAGTCCTGTCAGCTGTTTACTCCATCGGCATTGGAGCAGGGGATTTTCTCTTGCTGGCTACTTTTTCTTTGACCCTCTCGGCCGTCCAAGTCCTCCTAGTCATGCAAGGGGCTTCCCTCATTGGCCTCCTAGTCTTTGTCTTTAAAAAAGAAAAAGACCGGATTCCTTTCGTTCCCTGTCTTTTTCTGAGTTATCATGCCTTACTGTTTTTTACAATGTTTAGCAGATAAGATTGCTTATTTTGTAGCTTTCGCTTCTAAATAATCGGCAATAGCAGCTACATCCTTGTCCCCACGTCCAGAAACATTGATGATGATAATCTTGTCTTTATCCAATTGTGGAGCACGTTTGACAGCTTCTGCAATCGCATGTGAACTTTCAATAGCTGGGAGGATCCCTTCTGTCTTACTGAGGAGAAGAAGAGCTTGAACCGCTTCATCATCTGTCGCTGCCACATATTCGACGCGACCAGAATCTTTAAAGAAGGCATGTTCTGGTCCAACTCCTGGGTAGTCCAAACCAGCAGAAATCGAGTAAACCGGCGCTACTTTTCCATCTTCGCCAAAGACAGCGTAGGTCTTCATCCCATCGACAACTCCTACAGTCCCCTTGGTCATGGTCGCTGCGTGCTGGTCTGTGTCCAAGCCATGACCAGCTGCTTCAACACCGACCAATTTGACTTCCTCATCGCCTACATATTGGGAGAAGGCACCGATGGCATTGGATCCACCACCGACACAGGCAATCACATAGTCTGGCAAACGGCCTTCTTTTTCCAAGATTTGACGTTTAGACTCTTCACTGATCACTTTTTGAAATTCATGCACAATGGTTGGGTAAGGGTGAGGGCCAACAGCAGAACCCAAGACATAAAAAGCATCTAAATCTGCCATCCATGCTCCAAAAGCAGCATCTACAGCGTCTTTCAAGGTCTTAGTACCTGTTTCAACCGCATGGACGGTTGCCCCCATCATTTCCATGCGGAAGACATTGAGACGTTGGCGCTCCACGTCTTCTGCCCCCATGTAGACATCACAGGCCATACCAAACTTAGCTGCCGCAGCTGCTGTAGCCACACCATGTTGACCAGCTCCTGTTTCAGCAATCACGCGTGTTTTGCCCATGCGTTTAGCCAAGAGAATTTGCCCCAAGACGTTATTCAATTTATGAGAACCTAGGTGATTCAAGTCTTCGCGCTTCAAATAAATTTTCGCCCCACCTAAATGATCTGTCAAACTTTCCGCAAAGTAGAGCGGTGTTTCCCGTCCAGAATAATCTTTCAGATAATGTTTGTATTCTGCGATAAATTCTGGGTCATTTTTGTACTGTTCAAAAGTTGCCTCTAATTGATCGAGCAAGTTTTGAATAGGTTCTGGTACGAAAGATCCACCAAATTGTCCGAAATAGCCTTTTGTTTCTGTCATGATTGTGTCCTCTTTTCTATATCTTCAATCCTGTTTATGATCTTTTTTCTCTCTCGCTGGCCCTTTGAGCTGCAGTCTCACAGGGTCCTTTTGAGATACAAAAAAACTCACACAGAAAAATCTGTGTGAGGACGATTCGATACCGCGGTGCCACCTCCATTGTAGGAAAATAGTCTTTCCCCTACATCTCTGACCTGTCTAACAACAGGGTGCACGATAAGGTGTGCTCACCGAATTTTTATTGTTTCAAATTCATCATCATAAACGCATCAGCCCATTTCAAGATTCACCACTGCTTGTTCACAATCACCACAAGCTCCCTGGAAGTGAGAAAATCCCTACTTTTCTGATGTCTTGAAGCTATTATAGCTTCCTGCCTACAGTTTGTCAACCCAAAATTTGAAATCGTCTTCAATCGTTCGGATTTTGTACCAAACTAAGATAGGTTGTCCTTACTTATAGAAGCTTGCAGCCATTTAAAACACAGATAGGCTAGGTAGCCTCCCAGGGTATTGGTCCACAGATCATCTATCTCAAACACCCGATTGAAATCAAATAAAAGGTCTAGGACAATCTGACTGAGCTCGATCCACACACTCATCCCTAGACTAAAGAAAAGGACGCGTTTCCGAGTGCCTAGCCAAGGCCAGAGCCACAGCAGTTGAAAGACCAAAGGAGATAAGAGAAAGATATTGGCTATATTCTGTACAAACACCTTGATCAGCTGGAGCAGACTGGTCACTTGACCTAGGTTGATGAGAGAATTAAAGGGAATCAGTAATACGACTACACGACCAAAATGTTGAATCCCAGGTGTTTCCATCCCTGGTTCAGGTCGCTGGGGAAGAAAACACATGAGGCAGAGCAGGACAAAATAGAAGAAACTGCCACCTAGTAGCAGTTGTCTTCCTTTTTTTGTTAATTGCCCTTCTTCTATCAGCCAGTTGTTACGGTTGAGCTTCTTCAACAATGGCTTTCTCCCGGTCTCTCTTCATCGTATTAGAACGCAATTGTCCACAAGCGGCATCGATATCTGTTCCATGCTCTTGACGAACCACGCAGTTGACTCCATTTTTCTTCAAGGTGTCATAGAAGGCCATCACTCGCTCTCTTGGACTCCGGCTATATTGGTCATGCTCACTAACTGGGTTGTAAGGGATCAAGTTGACATAAGATAGCTTCTTGATCTTTTTGAGGAGTTCTGCCAATTCCAAGGCTTGCTCGACACCATCATTGACTTCGTTGAGCATGATGTACTCGAAGGTCACCCGACGGTTGGTCGTTTCGATATAGTACTCAATGGCCGCAAATAATTTCTCAATCGGGAAGGCCCGGTTGATTTTCATGATGCTAGAACGCAAGTCATTGTTTGGAGCATGAAGGGATACTGCCAAGTTGACCTGAACCCCTTCATTGGCAAAGTCACGAATCTTATGAGCCAAGCCAGACGTTGAAACGGTAATATGACGGGCACCGATAGCCAGCCCCTTGTCATCATTAACCGTACGGACAAAGCTTAAGACATTCTTGTAGTTGTCAAACGGCTCACCAATTCCCATCACAACGATATGGCTGACACGTTCATCTTGTCCACGTTCGTCAAAGTATTTTTGAACCAACATGATTTGGGCAACGATTTCCCCGCTGTTCAAATCGCGTTGCTTCTTGATCAAACCAGATGCACAGAAGGTACAGCCGATGTTGCACCCTACCTGAGTGGTGACACAGACTGACAAGCCATAATGTTGACGCATCAAAACTGTCTCGATCAACATGCCATCTGGCAATTCAAAGAGGTATTTAACAGTCCCATCTGCCGACTCTTGAACGATTCGTTGTTTCAAAGGATTGATCACGAACTGGTCGTTCAAGGTTTCAATCAAGTCCTTCGATAGGTTGGTCATTTCTTCAAATGACTGGACGCGTTTCCGATAGAGCCATTCCCAGATTTGGGTCGCTCGAAATTTCTTTTCACCATTTTCTTCTGCCCACTCGATCAGTTCTTGTCGAGTCAAGCCATAAATTGAAGGTTTCATCTTATCTCTTTTCTCTCTTTACTTTTGACGGATGACAAAATGGCGTTCTTGCTCACCCTGTGCATCTTTTTTTCTAGACCGCTGACGGTTCTTTTTCTTTGGTTGAGAAGTCTTTTGTTTTTGCTCTTGTTCACGTTCCCGTGTCTGATTTTTAGAGCGATTCCGGCGATTTTGACGACCGCCACGCTTAGCAGAACGATTCCCCTCTTCCTGTTGTTTAGGAGAAGATTTCTTGTCAAAGGATGCTCGACGAGGTTCTGCATTTTCTAAGACAAAATAAGCACAGCCATAGCTACAGTATTCTAATAAATAATCTTCCAGACGGCTGATTTTCTCTGCATCTGTGACAGGACGATCATCTTTATAGAAGCCACGTAGGCGCAACTGTTCATTGCTCCAATCACCGACAATGTAATCAAATTTGGTCAAAACCTCTGAAAAACGCTGACCAAAGACCGTCGCATCAAAGGCATCATTCTGATTCTCAACCAGCTCAAATGTCAATTGTTCTGCTAGCACTTGACTGCCAACCAGACGAAATTCCGGTCCGGGATATTTATTGTAATTAAATAATTCAGGGGATATTTCTTTGCGCATAGCCTTCCTTTATTCATACCTTTAGTTGTAACACTTTATTTTATCATAAATCCCTATCTTTAGATAGAATTTCAACGGAAAAGAGAAAATCTGTAAAAAGTCTGACGATTTAATTTATCTCTTCTTCCTGTCACATTATAAAAAGCAGGCTTTTTCAAAGCCTGCTCAGATGGAAAATAAAGTCTTCTGAAAAACTTTCCTTAGGTGAGTACGGACGTCAGCGAACTTCGTAGAAGTTCCATGACTAATTATTGAGCCTAAGGTCTCAATAATTCCGTGTGCCTGAAACAATTGCGTTTCAGGCACTTTTCTCACGGCGGAAAGTTTTTAGATGACTTCGTCTTCAATCTAAAACAAAGAAGGCAATCTTTGTCTCTATGAATATTCATTGCCGGATGGAAGAGGCAAATAAAGAGTGATTTTCGTATAGCTATTGGCCTTAGAATCAATCTCCATATGATAGGCTTCACCAAATTGAAGATGCAATCGTTGGTCCACATTTTTCAAGCCAACACCTCCTAAACGAAGAAGGGTTTGGTCTGTTGACTCTGATTGGTCAAACCCTCGTCCATTGTCAAAAATCGATACGCAGGCGGAGTCTCCACTGACTTCAGTCGTCACTCGAATGAGACCTGGCCGATTGATCTCTTTAATGCCATGATAAATCGCATTTTCCACTAAGGGTTGAAGCACTAATTTGGGGAGCTGATAGTCGCCCAACTGTTCATCTTCTAGAATTTCATAATTGAGCTTTTCACCATAACGTTGCTTCTGAATGAAAAGATACTGGCGTACATGGTCAATTTCATCTCTCAGTAGGATTTGTTCCTGGCCTTGGTTGAGAGCCAGTCGAAAATATTGAGCCAGAGACTTGGTGATATCGACTACGCGCCGACTATCATTAAACTCCGCCATCCAGACAATCGTATCCAAGGTATTATAGAGGAAATGCGGATTAATCTGAGCCGAAAGTGCCCGCAACTCGTAACGCCGTGCGTTCTGGTCCTCTTCCTTAACCTGTTGCATGAGGTTATCGATTTGGTCCAACATGGCATTAAAAGTTTGAGCGAGGTCCACCAATTCTGGAGATCCTTTGGCTGCAGCTCTCACGTGAGCATCTCCTGCTCCAATCCTCAAAATGATAGCCTGAAGGTCTCGTAAGGGTTTGATCCACAAACGCAGAACAAAGCCGATCCCTATTAAACACATGATCAAAGCTAGTAATCCTAGACCAATGAAAGAGTATAGGAGCTGCGACTGAAGCATCTGAAGTCCTTCAAGTGAAGCCACTCCAATCAAGGTCCAATCACTATTTGGAATCGGAACCTGATAGATAAAATTCTGCCCTCCTTTTGCATAACCATCTTTCACAGCAATATAGGGCTGCATGGCCTGCATTTCTTGGCTGGAGGAATAGACCGCCTTTTTAGGATGGTAGACAAACTCATGCTTTTGATTAATGATAAAACTAAAGCCTTGTTTCCCTAGTTGAAGGTGATCCAAGTAAGCCTGAAGGCTATCGTAGCCAATATCCAAGCGTACTACTCCGAGATTTTGGCCAGTCTGATCGACCACTTCTTGGGTAATAGAAACCACCCATTTTTCTTTTTCCGAGGTCAAGGATTCCTTTCGAGCTGGCGTCAAGACCGGCATGGCTCTTTCCTTAATCGCCTCTTGATACCAACTTTCATTCATCATATCTGAAGAAGTCTGCATGCTGATTTTGGTATCTGTCGCTACCAGACGTCCGTCCTTAGTCACCAGGACTGCTGAGACCAGGTCCGGATCCGTTTCAATCATCGTTCGCATCAAGTGCTGAACCGTTTCTTGATCCGCACTCCTATCTTGGGCAAATTGGCGAACAGCCTGTTCCTTGCTAAGCACCGTTGTGGTCTGCTTTAATTTTTTTAGATAAGAGGTTATAAACTGACTGCTTTGATCGATACTATTTCTTGTCGTCCGCTCCGTTAGCTGGCGGATCGTCCCTGAGCTCGTTTGATAATAGAGGCTACCGATAAGACCAAACAGCAAGAGAATGAAGAGAAAAAAGTAGAGGACCAGCTGGATCAGCAAAGGATATCGTTTCATTCATGCTCTCCTTTTTTGTACTGCCTTGGCGTCACCCCAACAACCTGCTTAAAGCGTTGAGAAAAATAGTTCATATCTTCAAAACCAACCTGATCGGCGATCTCATAAATCTTTAAATCTGTCGTGAGAAGCAAGAGCCGAGCCTTCTTCATTCGCTCCTGGATAAGGTATTCTTGAAAGGGAAGTCCCAATTTTTTCTTGATCAATACACTTAGATAAGAGGGACTGAAACCAAGTTGATAGGCCAAATCCTTCAGGGTTAACTGGGAATCTGCTAAACGAGCATGAATAGCTTCTTCCAAGTCTGTCGAATAACCATGACTGACCAAATCTTCGACTTGTGCCTTTTTTCGCTCTTGATCGAGTTTTCCTTTCACCTTTGCTAACATCTCTTCAATATCATCTTTTGAAAAAGGCTTCAGCAAATAATCATCTGCACCTAACTTGATGGCTTTCCTTGCAAACTCAAAGTCATCATAACCTGTCAAAAAAATGATATGACAAGACGGAGACTGCTCTTTGACGAGATGGGCCAGATCCAAGCCATTCATTTGTGGCATATTGATATCGGTTAGAAGGATATCAGCTGGTTGATCTTGAAACTTCTCCCAGGCCTCACGGCCATTTTCTGCCTGGTTGATGACGGTCATTCCAAACTGTTCATAATCCACTAAGGAAGTCAGTCCCTGCCGGATAAGCTCTTCATCTTCCACAATCATGATCGCATACATGTCTTTCACCTACTTGTCTTTGCTATGCTTATTATAGCAAATTGTGGTTCCAAATGTCTCAGACATAGTCCAATAAATAACCGTAGCCCTTTTCCACCATCTCTGCTTTAGGGATAAATTTGATTGACAAGCTATTGATGCAGTAACGAAGGCCGCCTTTTTCCTTGGGACCATCGGTAAAAACATGGCCCAGATGGGAATTTCCCACACGGCTCCGAACTTCTGTCCGAGTCATATTGAAACTCTTATCCTCCTTATAGATTGCCACATCAGGACTAATAGGACGACTGAAACTTGGCCAACCACAACCAGAATCAAATTTATCCTTAGAGGAAAAGAGTGGCTCACCGGTCACGACATCTACATAAATACCGGCATCAAACTGATCCCAGTAACGATTGGAGAAGGCTCGTTCGGTATCATTTTTTTGTGTCACCGCATACTCTTCAGGAGATAACTTCTTTTTGATTTCCTCATCGCTTGGCTTAGAGTAGCGACTAGCATCAATAACAGGATAAGAAGCCTGATTGACATCGATATGGCAGTACCCATTCGGATGTTTCTTTAGATAATCCTGGTGGTAGTCCTCAGCCTTGATGAAATTGCTCAGTTCCTCTTTTTCCACTGCTAACGGTTTGTCGTATTTTTTTGCTACCTCTTCAAAGACTTGGTTAATGGTTGGAAGGTCTTCTTGGGAGACATAATAGACACCTGTTCGGTATTGAGTCCCTTGATCATTTCCTTGACGATTCTTCGACGTTGGATCAATAATCCGGAAATAGTGTAGAAGCAGTTCTTTCAAGGAAACCTTCTTGACATTATAGGTGATGTGTACCGTTTCAGCATGCCCTGTTTGCTTGACCAGTTCATACTTGGTGGTATCCCCTTTTCCATTGGCATAACCTGATTCGGCATCAATGACACCCGGAACACGGGAAAAATACTCTTCCACACCCCAGAAGCAACCACCAGCTAGATAGATTTCTCGTTGGTCTTCTGGATTGACTTTTTCTTCCTTCTTTTTGTTTGCTACTGGTGTCTGACTCATGGACGCTTTTTTGATCTGCTCAGTCGTCGTATCTGATGTATCCAAGGCCATGGATCCTTTGATAAGGAAAAAGATTCCAAAACAAAATAGCCCCACTAAAAGAATGGAAATGAGTTTCCATTTTGTTTCCATTTTATGTCCTCCTTACTTCATTTCTTTTAGAGTCTGGACGATGTCTTCCTTGCTCATATAACCGATATGGGTCTTAGCGAGAGTTCCATCGCTCGCAATAAAGAGAGCAGATGGATAAGAGCGAATCCCATACTCTTTGAGCAAGTCGCCCTTACTGTCCATCAAGACTGGGAAATCCTTGTAATCCAAAGACTGGTACCAGTTTTTGAAATCTGCTTCCGATTTTTCACCATTAAAGGTTGGAGCTACAACGGATAAGACCACATAATCCTTACCCTCCTCTGCCTTTGCTAAATCATTTGTGTCGCCTAATGTTGAAAGACAGATTGAGCACCAGGAAGCCCAAAATTTGAGGTAAACTTTCTTTCCCTTGTAATCTGATAAGCGGTAGGTCTTACCGTCTACTCCTTGCAGGTTAAACTCTTGAACCTTCTTTCCAGCTTGCTCTGAAGATCCCGTTTTGGCTGTCTGCTTAGTCTCACTTTTGTTGGATGATGCCATTCCTTGGTTAGAGCAAGCCCCTAACAATCCTACACAGAAAATTCCTGTCGCTACTAAGGCTATTTTTTTCATGTCTTCCTCCTCTTTAAATAGGGAGAAAGTCGCCCAAGCAGACGACCTCCTCTTCCTATTGTCCTTTATTGGTCTGATTTCATATCAGATGATCCACTCTTTTCATCTTTCATTTCTGAATCGCTGGATTTCATCTCATCTTCTTTCATATCGTCCTTCATTTCAGAACTGCTATCAGACATCATAGATGAATCTTTCATGTCTTCTTTTTTCATTTTATCATCGGACATGGATGAATCCTTCATGTCATCCTTCTTCATATCGTCCTTCTTCATCATACTACTATCGTCCGTTTTTTTCATGTCTGAATCTGATTTCTGTCCAGAACAAGCTGCTAAAGTGACAAGGCTAAGTGTAGCAATGGTAAGTGTAAGAATTTTTTTCATGATTTTTCTCCTTTAATCATTCAAGATTAGTGAAACAGGGATGCGAGGCTATTAAGATTTCCTAGCATCAGCAAGATGCCCATCAAGATGATGAGGGCACCACCAATTTTTTTCAAGGTTCCCATATGGGGCTTGAGTTTAGCAAAATGTTGTAGAACCCAGCTAGAAGCTAGAGCCAAGACTAAGAAGGGTAGCGCCAAGCCCAATGTATAGACCAGCATCAGGAGAGCACCTTGTAAAGCCCCATCTCCTCCAGAAGCGGCAATGGCTAAAACAGAGCTCAAAACTGGTCCGACACAAGGGGTCCAACCAAAACTGAAGGTGACCCCTATCAGAAAGGCATTGAAGAATTCATTGCGTTTTTCGTCCTTCTTCAGTTGGATACTCTTTTGTTTTTGGAGTTGCTGAAGATTGATGAGGCCCATCTGATGGATTCCCAATAAGATGACAATCCCTCCTAGTAGGTAACGGAACCAGGGAGCATAGAGTACCTGACCAAGGGCACCTGCACCATAACCTAGGATAAGAAATACGGTTGATAGACCAGCAATAAAACAGAGGGTCTTGACCAAACCATACCAAGAAATGTCTCTTCCAAAAATTCGAACCGTCTTCACGCGTTCATAATCCAATAGAATCCCTACATAGACTGGCATCAGTGGCAAAATACACGGGGAGAAAAAGGATAGAACTCCCGCTAAGAATACTGAAATGGAAAACAAACTGGTTTGAATCATTTCACTACCTCCCTTTCTTTCTGATACCAGTATAAAGAAAAAATCCCTCTAAAAATAGAGAGATTGATAAGCAAAAACTTGAATTTAATTAGAAGGTGAATATTCCCCTCTGCTAACACGATGTCATACGTTCAAGTACGAAATTTGTCAAACAAGCTACTTTAATTCTTTTGATAAATTGCAAGAATAAGTGCAACATTTACTTGAACTCATCCTCTAGAGCTTCACAAGCAGTTCTGTAAGCT
>NZ_JAHZQQ010000056.1 GCF_019930045.1 Streptococcus australis
GCTAGCTCAAACAGCTGGAAGAACACTCGCTTAATCAGAGGAATGACTTTGTTGCACTTGACTTGACAATTGGGGCAGAAATAAAACTTTCCGCCGTGAGAAAAGTTTTAATCTTTATTGAAAAGACTTTAAAATAAGAAATCGTTGATTTCTTTGAAGAATAATCTAGGTTAATTTATGTATAGAACAGTTTGTCTATATAAAAACGACCTGGCGGCCGTTTCTATATTTCTATTCCTCTAAGAGGTCTTGGATTCTATCCAGATACTGGTTGTCTGTCACCGCCATCACGCGCACCCCTTCTGGCCAGATAAAGTCAGGACCAATCTGACTTCGCAAAGGCTGGTCTTCCACATCTCGATAGCCAATAATATTGAGTTGATATTGGTCTCTGATTTCCAAGTCCTGAAGGCTTTTTCCTACCCAGCTAGCTGGAACCGTAAACTCGACCACCACCACTGCTTCATCCAACTGGAAGACTTCAATCCCGTGTTCGAAGAGGATCATCTTGGCCAGAGACATCCCCGCTTCTACCTCTGGTAGGATGACCAAATCAGCCCCAATTTTCTCAAGGACTTCCTTGGTCACTTCATTCTTGACCTTGGCAATGACTCGCTCAACACCAAGGGCCTTACAATGCATGACTGCCAGCACACTGGACTCCAGGTTTTCACCCGTCGCGATGACGACTGTATCACAGTTCCCAATATCTGCCGCATCCAAGAGGTCCATTTCTGTAATGTCTCCAACAATTCCAGTCGTAATCATGGATTCATATTGGTTGATCACATCTGCGTGATCATCAATCGCAATAATATCCACATCCTGATCCTGCAGAGTTTTCAGGACACTCTGTCCAAAAATTCCTAATCCTAAAATTCCAATGGTTCGATTCTCCATAAGTTTCTCCTATCCAATAATGATGTCTGCCTTGGCATACTGCAAGGTATCTGCTTTCTTGGCTTGGTAATTGTTCAAGCTAACCATGAGGGTCAAAGGACCGATCCGTCCGATAAACATGAGGACCATGATAATGCCTAGTCCCGCTCCATTTAAGGTTGAGGTTACATTGGCGGTCACTCCCACTGTCGCTAGAGCGGATACCACCTCAAAGACCAAATAAATAAAGCGTTGGCCATCCGGCGTCACCAAACAGATTCCTAATAGCCCCACTAAGAAGGTCAACTGGAAAATCACCGCTGTCCCAAAGGAACGTTGAACAATGTCTGGTGAAATCGTACGTTTTCCTAAATTGGTATGTGGTAGCCCCAATAGTTCCTTCCGAGCCAGGAGCAAGAGGACCAGGAAGGTGGTGATCTTCATGCCCCCTGCTGTCCCACCTGGTGCTCCACCTAAAAACATCTGCAAGAGATAGACGAAGAGCGTCACTGGTCGGACTGCTGTATAATCTAAGGAAGCAAAACCAGCTGTCCGCATGCTGACGGTTTGGAAAAAGCTGACCAAAATTTTCTCTCCCAAGGGGAGGGCCCCAATGGTTGCCGGATTATCAAACTCGGTCAAGAGACTGGTTACTGTCCCAAAGAGAAGGATCGCAGCTGTTAACCAGAGAACCACCTTAGTATGGAAGCGAAGAGTCCGCCGTCCTGATTGGTTGCGGGCCTTGGTAGCGAGGTCAAACCAAACCATAAATCCCAATCCCCCAGTAATAATAAGGGCAGACAAGGTCAGGTTCACCAGCCAATCGGTCTGGAAACTCATCATACTATCGCCCCCAAAATTATCGAAGCCCGCATTACAAAAAGCTGAAATCGCGACAAAGATGGAGTTAAAGATTCCATGCCCCCAGCCGAAGCGAGGAATGAAGCGAATCATGAGGAGCAAGGCCCCCAGTCCTTCGATGGTAAAAGTGGTTATGAAAATAGAACGGACAAAACGGGCCAAGCTCTGGTTATTGCTAAAGCTAAAGCTGTCCCGAATGGTCTGTCGGTCCTTGTAGCTGAGCTTTTGACGACTTTCCATAAAGAAGAGACCGATAAAGGTCAAGATCCCCAGGCCACCGATCTGAATCAAGAGCATACAGATCAACTGCCCCCAGGCATTGTAGGTCGAGGCTACTGACTGGGTAAAGAGGCCCGTCACACAGACCATGGAGACTGCTGTAAAAAGGTGGTCGATATAACCTGCTTTTGAGCTTGCTTGCTGGACAAAAGGCAGACTCAATAAGAGGGAGCCAATTAAGATAACCAAGAAAAAGCTGAAAAAGAGCCTCCTTGCTGGAGATAGACTTTTAATCTTGGACTGCCATTGTTTTAAAAATAATTTGACTAACATAGCTTCATTGTACCATAAAAAGAGAATAGACCTACAAGTGAAGAACCATTTCTAGGCACAATTCTAAGGCTTTATCGAATGCTTAAGATCCCCAGTCACGCTGGTCATAATTTTCCAGGTCTGCAAGAGAATCTGCGGTAAATAGGAGCAAGCCCCAAACCGCATCACGAAGCTGGGCTACTGCTGCCAGTGAGGCGCACTCCATCTCCACAACACTACACCCTTCTTCAATGCGATAGGCCACCTTGTCAGGCGTTTCTCGATAAAAGCCGTCTGTCGACCAGGTCATCACTTCTTGATAGGGAATGGACTCTTGTTTTAGGACCCTTTCAATGGCAGTCAGTGCTCGACGATCCACTTCTATATAACGAGAAGGTGCTACATAATGGTAACTGGCTCCCTCATCTCGCAAAGCCTTGGTCGGGATTAAAAAGGCATTTTCTTCCATTTCCACCAAGACGCCACAGCTTCCTGAGGAAATAATTTTCTTCACCCCATAGCCGATCAACCAATCCATGAATTGAGCTGCAGGGGCAGATCCGACTGGCGCTTGCGCCAAGCAGATATCCTCTCCTTGGTGCTCCATGACATAAACCGGATAGGTCTTGGTAGCTGAGACAAAGCTAGCTACTTGCTTAGCACCAACAGCTTTTGCAAAGCAATCAATCTCATCCTCCAAGAAAGCATACACACATTTTTCAGGTAGGTGCAGATCAAGCCCCTCATGGGTCGGCATAATGACTGCCTGCGGGTTGTCGTCAAACTCTAAAATAGGAATTTCATGTTTATGGATCATCTGTTGCCTCCAAACTTGTTTGTAACATTATATAAGTCCATCTAGTCTGTGTCAAGGAGAGGTAGCGAAAAGGACTATTTTCCTTCCACAGCAACTCCCCATATAACTGAATACCTTCAACTATGATATAATGGGGACAGTACAAGGGAGGAAACCAATGTTACAAGAACTAGCCTTTACAGGTCAATGGAGACACTATCAAAAACGTGTTCTCGATAAGAGTGACGCTTTTATGGCGGATGGTCACCTGCATTTGGTAGCAGCTCCTGGCTCTGGAAAAACAACCTTGGGTATCGAATTTATCCGGCGCTTTGGGCAACCAACCCTGATTCTGGCACCTACGGTCACGATTCGTCAACAATGGGTTGACCGGATTGTCCAAGCATTCTTGAAAGACAAAAGCCAAGCGGAGCAATTGATCTCTCAGGACCTTAAACATCCTAAGCTGATTACAGTTGCTACCTATCAGGCCCTCCACAGTGCCATGAATCAAGTCGTCGGCCAATCACAAATCGAGGATACCGATGACAAGGCAGAGATTGAAACATTTGATTTCAAAGGCTTTGACATCTTTTCTACTTTCAAAGACATCTCACTGGGAACCCTCTGTTTAGATGAGTGTCACCACCTGCGCAATGAATGGTGGAAGAGTTTGGAAGCCTTTCGCCAAGCCTTCCCTGACTTAAAGATGATCTCCCTCACTGCTACCCCTCCCTATGAAGGGGACCCTACTCTTTGGGAACGCTATATCCGCATGTGTGGTGAGATTGATGAGGAAATTACGGTTCCCGAATTGGTCAAGGAAGAGACCCTTTGTCCCCACCAAGACTATGTCTACTTTGCCTTTCCAACCAAAGAAGAGCAGGCTCAGTTGGACGCCTTTAGCCAACAAAAGAATGCTCTCTTGCAGCAACTGACTTCAGACCCCCTCTTTTGTCAACACCTGCAATCCTGTCAGGCCTTATCAGGGCAGATCAGTGATGATGAATTGCTCAATGAGCCCAAGTATCTCTCTGCTACCCTGATCTTTCTTCGGAGCAAGGGAATCGCCTTTCCCAACCGTTTCCAGGACCTTCTAGGAGCTAAAAAACTACCTACCTTTACCATGGACTGGCTTGAAACTCTTCTGCAAGGCCTGCTCTTTCAGGTGCCTCACTGGTACAATCTACCAGAAGAATACGAAAAGCAACTCCTCCATGAATTAAAAGCAGCTAGCTTAATCGATCGAAAACAAGTCAAACTGGTCCGCAACAAAAAGCAAGATCTCCTGCTCAATCAATCTCTCGGAAAACTCAATGCGGTTCGAGAGATTTTCAAGGCAGAATACCAGGCTCTTGGAAGCCAACTGCGCCAATTGGTCTTAACAGACTATATTCGCCAAGACTTTGAAGTTCATCTAGGGGACAAGGACGCCCAATTCACTCAGTTGGGAGTTCTCTCGTATTTTGAATCCATTCGCAGGGAAAGCATAGAGCTAACGACCCCTCCTGCCATCGCTGTCTTAACAGGTAGTATCGTCATCATCCCAACAGTTGCGAAGCCAAAACTAGAAGAGCTTCTAGGAGGGAATCGACTGACTTACCAAAGTGTCGGCCAATTATCTCCTGATGACTTTCTCAAGGTTCGTTTGGTTGGTTCTCAACATGATTTGGTGACAGCTGTGACCCAGCTCTTTCAAGAGGGGCTCATCCAAGTCGTGATTGGAACCAAGTCTCTTCTAGGAGAAGGCTGGGATGCTCCTTGTGTCAACTCCCTGATCCTAGCGAGCTTTGTCGGTAGCTTTATGCTTAGCAACCAAATGCGAGGCCGTGCCATCCGAGTATGGCCCCAAGATCCAGACAAGACCAGTAACATCTGGCATCTGGTCTCCATCAATCTTTCCTCAAAGAAATGGTATGAAAAGTCCGATCTTGAAAAGGAAGAGATCGAAGCCATCACTGATCAACTGAAAGAATACAGTCCTGATCTAGAGCTTTTAGAGAGACGGATGAAGCAATTTTTAGGCCTTCACTACAAGGAACCCTTTATCGAATCCGGAATCGAACGTCTATCCTTTGACAATATCCGCTATACTAAAAAACAGTTACAGAAACTCAACGAAGAGTCCTTAGAGCGCTCCACTCATCGTCAAGAACTTCGGGATGGCTGGCAAAAAGCTCTTCCGATTCTTGAGAATATGGAGATTGCAAACGAGGTCCAAGTGGATAAACACTTCCTGCCTCTGACCCTATTTTTTGATGCCAGAAAGCTAGCTCGCTGGCTGACGGCAGCTACCTTGACCGATGCTTTCGCCAACCTTATTTACTATTCACATAGAGGAGGAAGGAACACCGTTTCTCTTATTCTTCTATTCGTCTTAGCTGTTCTCACACTCCTTGCTTGGTTGCGCTACTATCTCTATAAGAGCCCTTATAAACGCATGGAAGTATTTGGAGAAGCTATCCGTCAAGCCTTATTAGCTTCTGGACAGATTCAAACCCAGGAGAGCCGCATCCAAGTGGTCCGAGATAGGAAGGATGCCATCAACACGCTGATCTATATGAAGGGCGGAACCATGCGAGAGAAAGAACTCTTCTCGCAAACCATGATCGAATTTTTCGCACCGATTGAAAACCAGCGTTACATCCTAAAAGCCCAGGAAAAAGTATCCGACCAGACAGAATACTTCGCCGTGCCAAGCCTCTTTGACAAGCGTAAAGAAGAGGCCCAAGCCTTTGTCGAGCAAATCCGAAAGAGCCTAGGTAAGTATGACCTGGTCTATACTCGAAGTACGGAAGGTCGTGCTGTTCTTTTAGATGCGCGCATCAAGGCCTTGGCTAACAAACAAGAACGCACCTTCACTAAGAAACAAGTGATGTCGGATTTGAAATAAAGAGAATAAAAAACATCCAACTCCCTATCTTACTTAAAGGGTTTGGATGCTTTTTTTGATCAGTTATTTTTAAAGTTCTCCCCTAGCAATAAACTGCTCGTCACCTTCTGGAATTCCTGATTCATCTTCCATATATCGCTCTACTTTCATGACAAGGTTATATTTCTGGCGTAAGTCCAAGATTTTCTGCATGGTAGACGATTGGTGATGAAGATCAAGGGCTTCTTGATTGGCCCATTGATCAATCAGTAAGACTGTTTCCGGATCCTCTATGGGTAGGAAGTAGTCATATCTGAGACTTCCTTCCTTGCTTCGAATCTCCGCAACAATCCCTTCTTCTAGCATCTCTCTCGCAAATTTTGCAGCTGCACCATTTTTTCCCTTGTAATAGATATTGACTGTTAAAACCATGGTATTCCTCCTGTTCATTTTCTTAATAGTTACTTTGAAAACAAGTCTGAGAAATATCTCAGACTTGTCGTCTTATAAGGAGCAAATTAATGATATAGTGACTCACCATTACTTGCAATCACGTCCTTGTACCATTCGAAGGATTTCTTCTTATACCGAGCTAGAGTCCCTGAGCCATCATCATTGCGGTCTACATAGATAAATCCATAGCGCTTGCTCATCTCTGCAGTCGACGCAGACACCAGGTCAATACAACCCCAAGTCGTGTAGCCCAAGAGTTCTACACCATCCTCAAGCGCTTCTCCCACCTGTTGCAAGTGCTGTTTCAGATAGTCAATCCGGTAATCATCTTCCACCGTTGGACCATTTGGTCCATCCACCAAGACATCTTTAGCACCGAGTCCATTTTCTACGATAAAGAGTGGCAATTGATAACGATCATAAAAATCGTTTAAAACTAGGCGCAAGCCAATTGGGTCAATTTGCCAGCCCCATTCGGAGCTAGCAAGATAAGGATTGCTCACCCCACCAAGAAGATTTCCCATACCTGATTCATAGTTTTCTGGATCATGTGCTTGCACCACACTCATATAGTAGGAGAAGGAAATAAAGTCAACCGTATTTTCTGCTAATAATTCGACATCCCCATCAGCGAAATGGATCGCAATATCATTTTCACGGAAATAACGATTGATATAGGCTGGGTATTTCCCACGCGCATGAATATCAGAGAAAAGATAGTTTTGATTTGAAAACTCACGAGTTGCTAGGATATCTTTAGGATTTGGTGTCATTGGGTAAGCTGGCATTGCTAATACCATACAACCAATCTTGAATTCAGGATTAATTTCATGACCTACTTTAGTTGCTAAGGCTGAAGCTACCAATTCATGGTGAACTGCTTGATAAAGATCTTGTTTTGTCAATTCCTCAGCAGGTGTGGCAATCCCACCACTCATGAATGGTGCATGAAGCACCGAGTTGATTTCGTTAAAGGTCAACCAATACTTCACTTTGTCCTTGTAACGATTGAAGACTGTACGAACATAGCGCTCGTAGAAACCAATTAAATCACGGTTCACCCAGCCATTATAGTGACAAGCTAAGTGCAATGGTGTCTCATAGTGAGAAAGTGTCACCAATGGTTCAATGCCATACTTGGCTAATTCATCAAATAAGTCATCATAGAACTGTAAGCCTGCTTCGTTTGGTTCCAACTCATCCCCATTAGGGAAGATACGTGACCAAGCAATAGAGGTCCGGTAAACCTTAAAGCCCATCTCTGCAAATAGGGCAATGTCTTCCTTGTAGCGATGGTAGAAATCAATTCCCTCAAGTTTTAAGTTGTCAGGAGTCGGTTCTTCTGTAATCAGCGGATTATGGTCTCCAGGTTTAGCCGGAACTCCACCTTTTGGTGTCACATCCTGAACAGAAAGTCCTTTTCCATCAACATTATAAGCACCTTCATATTGATTGGCAGCAGTTGCGCCACCCCATAAAAAATCTGTTGGAAATGTAAACATATTCTTTCTCTTTTCTTTTGTTCTTTCTTATATTATAATGAATCCAGAATCAACTGTCTTACACTAAACTGTCTATTACTGATACTATTCTCACAAAAAGGAAAATCATGCTTAATTTAGGACAACTCCACAAAAATATCCCCTATAAGAACGATCTCACCCCCTACTCCATTACTCGGACCATTATGGAAGACGGTCATCCTGATATTCTCTTTCATTGGCATACCGATATGGAGCTCATCCATGTCCATGATGGCCAAGCGCAATTCCATATTGATTATGACTATTTTAATAGTGAAAAAGGCGATATTATCCTCATCCGTCCCAACTGCCTCCATTCAATCCACCCAATTGATAGGAACTATCACTTTATGGATGCCATCAATTTCCATCTCGATTTGCTTGGCTATTCAACTTTAGACTACGCTTCAATTAATTATCTTCAGCCACTCTACAACGGACAGTTAGACTTTGATCGTGTCATCAAACCTCATCAAGCTGGTTATTCCGAGATTCGGAAACTTCTGGTTGAGGCGATAGAAATTGGCTACTACCGTAAGGGCTTCTTTGAATTAGAACTGAAAAGTAAACTCTTATCCCTCCTTCACCTTCTCTTTCAACACGGCTATGTCCACTCCAAAGACCAAACCCATGACGCATATCGAAGAGAGGAAAAAATACGGACCATCATTGATTACATCAATGCGCATTACAACGAGGAGCTCACCATTGATCACCTAGCATCCATTTGTAACTATAGTCCCACTTACTTCATGAATTTCTTCAAGAAAAATCTTGGCGTTAGTTGCATCGATTACCTGATCTCCTACCGTTTACGAAAGGCGACCGAACTCCTCCAACACTCCAGTCTCTCCATCCTAGAGATTGCATCGGAAGTCGGTTTCACCAATCTGTCCAATTTCAATCGCCAGTTTAAAAAGGCTTATCACGTGACTCCTCGGGTCTATCGAGAAGAACGAAAAGGATAATGGGGTATAGTAGGAAAGTATCATTATATAACAGGATATCAGTAGATTACTTACCAATTAAAATGTAGAATCGTGGGAATAGGAAAGGAAGGAACTGATGAGTAAGATTATTTTTCTAGACGTTGATGGAACAATTGTTGACTATGATAATCACATACCCGATTCAGCTAGACAGGCCATTCGAAAAGCACGTGAAAATGGACATCTCGTCTATGTTTGCACGGGACGGAGTAAGGCAGAAATGCCTGACGACATTTGGAATATCGGTTTTGATGGCATGATTGGAGGAAATGGTTCTTATGTTGAACATAAGGGTCAGCTCCTTCAACATCAACTAATCCCCTATGAGACAGCCAAGCGAGCTGTTGATTGGCTTGAATCACGAGGCTTAGAATTCTATCTTGAAAGCAATAACGGACTCTTTGCTAGTCGAAATTTCCGAGAGGTTGCTCGACCGACTCTACGAACGTATGCTTTAGGCAAAGGAGCCAGTGAGGATCAAGTCTTACACATGGAAGCGGAAGACGCCTTGCATGGCTTGATTTACGGTGGAAATCTCTACCGTGATGACCTTAATAAAATCAGCTTCATCCTACACTCCTACCAGGACCATTTGGATTCTAAAGAGGCCTTTCCAGAACTGAAAGCTGGAACCTGGGGAGGGCGTGGAGAGGAGGCACTCTTTGGTGATTTGGGGGTGAAAGATATTAATAAAGCCCATGCCGTGGATGTTATCCTTCACCATCTTCATGCTGATCGAATCGATACCATTGCTGTTGGTGATGCAAAGGTGGATATCCCTATGCTCCAAGCCTGTCAGGTGGGCGTTGCAATGGGAAATGGTGGATCAGAAATTCTTGCCGTAGCAGACCTCATTACAGATGATGTCCGTCAGGACGGACTCTTTAAAGCTTTTGAAAAACTAGACTTACTCTAAGGAGGAATCCTATGACAAAGACTCTCTATCTCATGCGACATGGCCAGACACTCTTTAACAAACGCCATCTAATCCAAGGTTGGTGTGATTCTCCACTGACAGACCTTGGAATCTACCAAGCTCAGATTGCTGGCAATTATTTTAAAGAAAATGGTATTCATTTTGATCAAGCCTATAGCTCAACTTCTGAACGTGCCTGTGATACTTTGGAAATTGCAACCAATGGACAAGTCTCTTATCAACGAAACAAAGGCCTCAAGGAATGGAATTTTGGAGTATTTGAAGGAGAAAGTGAGGACCTCAATCCAGCTCTACCTTATGAAGACTTCTTCGTTCACTACGGGGGAGAATCTCAACAGGGATTGCAAGATCGCATGAATCAGACGATTTCAGAACTAATGGAAAATGCAAGTGGGGAAACCATTCTCATGGTGTCACATGGAGGATCCATTGCGAATTTCGCAAGAGCCTGGAAACATTATTGGCGGGTAGACATCACCTCTCACATGACCAATTGTTGTATCCTCAAGTTCACCTATACAGATCATATTTTTTATTTAGAAGACGTCATCCATCACGATTTCAGTGGCTGGACAGGCGATGAAACCTAGACAATAAAAAATCATAAACACACAAGGTTTATGATTTTTTATTTTTTCTTGCGAATTCGTGATAAGTGAATCGTCAGATACAATTGTTCATCATCTGACACGTGGTAATTTCGCGTCTGTTTCAGATGGTGGGCGATTTTTTCTGTCGTGTCATAGGCGATGGGATACTTGCATTTCAGCATCTCGAACATCTCATTGTCCTCCATCTCACGATAACCCTTATCCGTTAGGACTCGTTCACAGAAAAACTTCAAATGGGTAATAAAGCGTTGAACATAGATATCATCTTCTTCTAACGGGATCTCCAAACTGTATTTGACGATGGTCATAATTTCTTCCATCAATTGGGTTAAGTCACGCGCATTGGAGTCCCCCCTGCTGGAGCTCACTATTTACCAAGGTCAGAGCCATAAAACCCGCCTCATCATCTGGCAACTCCTGTCCTAGATAGGTACTGAGAAGCTCTTGTGCATATCGTCCAACTTCATACTCTTTAGGGAAGAAACGCTTGATGTCCCACATGAGGAAATTTTTCATAAAAAATCCATCTCGAACTCGCTGTTCTACCCCATACATGTGATCTGCGAGGCTTAAAAAAGCTTTATCCTTCAGCGGAATTTCTAATTTAGACTTGGCAAAGGAAATCACCTTATCTGCTAGTTCCAAGAGTTCAACAGGCAGATCTACAAAAAGATCATGACTTTCTTTAGAGAGGATATAGCGCTTTTCAATCGCTGTATCATCCAGTTCTTCTCCCACCTTTTTACCAAAAGCCAGGCCACGCCCCATCACTATGACTTCCTGGTCCATTTCTTCAGATAAGACCACATTGTTGTTAAAAATTTTAAGAATGATCATATCATTTACCTTGTTTTTTGTTAAGTCTAGTATATCACAAAGAAAGAGCATTGAGAACAGGTTTGAAAAATGTTAGTTTCATCTGGGCTAAAAACAGCATAATATCCAGTGCTTTCAGAACTAAATCTACTTATTAATTTCATGAAATATAAATCAATGTTTTTAAATAGGGAATAGTTTAGTTCTGTAAAAATTAATTAATGCACCTATAAATCTTATTATAACAAACTTTGCAATGATTCCAAAAAACAGATATAGACTTCAAAGATAGTTAAAATAGATAACACTCTATTTTACTTGTCTTTGAAAAAAGTAGAGAAAAATTTTTAAAATGAAAATTTTTGCCCTGTTGTAAAATGAAGTGCAACACAAAAGACACGTTCATCTGATATACTAGAATTGCGAAAAACAGCATA
>NZ_JAHZQQ010000057.1 GCF_019930045.1 Streptococcus australis
GCTTACAGAACTGCTTGTGAAGCTCTAGAGGATGAGTTCAAGTAAATGTTGCACTTATTCTTGCAATTTATCTTTAAAAAAAGATGAAGCGACAACAATAACGAGTCCCATGCATGCCGCTATACACATGGGGATCAAAGGGGCAAAAATTATAGAAGTAAAATACAATATAATCTGTAGGAGGTTTAAACTTCCGTTCAAGCCCCATATAATTCCACCCGGAAGCATAAACATCAAGCCTATTAAAAAATTCAATAAGTACATAAACATGAACTTGCTGGTGATAATATACGAACTTTTAACAGGTAAGGATTGGAGAATTTCCATATCTCGACTGCCAAATAAAATGCCATTCGAATAAAATACTGTCAAAAATAATATTGAAAAACTTGAGACAGAGACCATATATGCTGGAATCAAGTTCTGCTGTCCGACGTGTACCAATGTTTTCGCTGTTATTATATTATAAACAAAGCAAAATAAGGAAAGAGTTATTATGCCAAAACTCGCAATAGCCATTGAACTTTGTTTTTTATTTCGTGAATCTCTAATCACGTTAATAGGAAAGAAATTAATCAATTGCGCTTTAAGCAGTATCCAAATGTTACTCATTGTTCTGCACCTCCATGAAAAATGCCTCCAATGATTCATCACCTTTGACGTCTCCTGTATTGCCACTTGCAATTAACTTTCCATTTTTGATAATGGCAATCTTATTACATAATTTTTCCGCAACATCCAATACATGGGTTGAAAAGAAAATAGCACCTCCATCTGAAACACACTCATGCATAATTTTCTTTAGTAGGAAAGTTGCTTTGGGATCTAGCCCAACAAAAGGTTCATCTAAAATCAACAGTTTGGGAGAATGTACAAGTGCAGAAATAATGGCTGTTCGTTGCTTCATTCCATGTGAATATGAAGAAATTATCCCCGAAAGATGATCAGTCATATCAAATAAATCACCGTATTTTTGTATTCTCTCCTTGCGTATTTTTGTAGGAATTTCAAACAAGTCAGCAATAAAATTAATATATTGAAGTCCTGTCATATGTTCATACAAATCTGGATTATCTGGGATATACGCCATCATTTTTTTACAAATAACAGGTTCTTCTTTAATAGAATGACCGTTGATAATTATACTTCCGTCTTCAAAATCATGGATACCGACAACTGCCTTTATCGTTGTCGTTTTGCCTGCACCATTTGCTCCAATAAAACCATAAATATCTCCAGGCTGTACTGAAATAGATAGGTTATCCACAACCTTCTTGTCCCCATAACTTTTACTAAAATTCTTTATCTCTAACATATTTTCACCTCTATTGACAATTTGTCAGTCATATTTTGAAATAATACCGATAGCTTGTTTTGATTTAGCTATCGGTACATAGTTCTCTTTACAAACATTCTATCTTTTTTAATTGCTAAAGAGTCCTTTTGTATTTAGATTTTGTTCCAGCATTATCTTAAATGCATTCAAGTAATCTTTGACAGTTTCTTTCTTTGAAGTTTTTATACCTATGTTATTTGAAACAAAAACATAGGCTGTCATCAGAAATTCTGCTGTTTCTGATGGATATTTTACAGAAAATACTTTTTCTGAGATGCCTTGATTTATTATCCTCTCAAAATATATAGTCAGTTTTTCAATGAGCTTATGAGATAACTTATCTAACATATAACGATTTTCTTCAAGATCAACCGTCTTTTGTAACTCAGTTCCTTCCGCTGAAACGTTATCTGTAGAGATTATTGTGGCATCTATAAAGGCTCTTATTTTTTCAATAGCAGTTTTGTCATCATCATAGACAATCACGTGAATAACACTCAATAATTTCTCTGAATAACGTTCCACGAGACAATACAGAATATCTTCTTTATTCTTAAAGTGATAGTATAGCAAACCTCGTGATATATTTACCTTATCGACTATATCCTGAGTTGTTGTGTTCGCATATCCTTTCTCCATAAAGAGGAGCATAGCAGCGTCCATAATCTCAGCCCGTCGAATTTCCGGATCTTTTACATCTCGCATTTTATTCCTCCTGCTTATAAATTATACTACTCTACTGACAAATTGTCAATTATAAAATTACCTTTTTGAGGATACCAAAAAAACCTTGACACTAAGGCTTTTTCGTTAACATTTTTTCTAAGCTCGTACAAGCAGTGATGCTGCCTCAACATGTGCTGAGAGCTTTCTTCTATACTAATAGACGAAAGGGTGTGAAAATGATTTTTAAATGATACTGTGGAACGGAACAGTAGCCCTAGTATTGACTACTGTCGTTTCTATTCATATTGGCTATTCTAGGACTGAGATGAAAAAATCTATAAATGCTCAGAATAAAATTGAACCCGCAAATCTCCCCAAAACAATGGTGAGTCATGTACTTGTATTATTCCGAAAAAATACACCTCTGGTGCAGTGAGACAAATTGGTGTATCTTATAGTGGCTTCGTAGATGAAAGCTATACTCTACTATCACTCTTTGATGATGTAGAACAAATTGAAAAAGATAATAGACTTCAGACAGCTATTGATGTTGTCAGAGAACAGTTTGGTTTTTTAGCCATACAAAAAGGAACCGTCCTAACTGAAGGTTCCAGAAATATTGAACGCAGTAAACTTATCGGTGGTCATTCCGCGGGTGGATTGGAGGGATTAAAATGAAACAAGAAAAAAATACAGTACAATTTTCAGAAATCCGTAGCAAAGGATGTAATGATATTGAAATGCTTGAAAGATTTTTACATGGAATCGTTGAAACAGCAACTTCAAAACTTCGTCAGAGAAAACTCAAAACAACTGAAATATCGATACGACTAGTACATGCTAAATCTGAAAACCGATTACCATTGGAATTTACATTTAGCATTAAGCCAACAAGCTCATCTGTGATAATCTATACTGAGGTAATCAATCGCTTTAAAGAATGTTACACAGGTGGGGGAATTCAAGGTTTTACGATTCAATTTGATAAAAATACCCTTGCCTCTGCATAGAAAGGATTTGATATGATTGACCGTTCATATTTACCATTTCAATCAGCAAGAGAGTACCAGGATACAAAGATGCAAAAATGGATGGGCTTTTTCCTATCTGAACATGCATCAGCACTCTCTGATGATACAAACAAAGTAACGTACATGTCTGACTTATCACTAGAGAAGAAATTATTACTCCTCAGTCAAGTATACGCCGGGCAGCTACGCACACGCATTCAAGTGATTGAAAAAAACAAGCGTGTTTCCTACACTGGAACAATACCAAGTCTGACCAAAGATTTCATTTTGATAAAAACTACAACAGGTCACATCAATTTGAAATTAAAAGACATTATTAGTATTGAACTTGTCGAGGAGGTGCTCTATGAATCAGCTTGAGTTTCAGCGTAATCACCTACAAATGGACTATTATAGCGAGAGCTACCAAGATTTTGAACGTGACTTCTACCGCTACTCTAACATGAATATTCCATTGACCTTCCTAACTGATGATATCCTAAAAACAATGGCGACTTCACGTAAGAATTACTTTGTCCTCAATAAGGAAAAGTCCAGAGATAACCGCGATCACTTCTTCATATTTGAAGTAAGTACCGTAGATGAGAATCCGCTAATCTATCATTATACATATAAGAAAACTACAATATATTTAGCAGAAAAATAGGAGCAGTTCAATTGACTGTTCCTATTTTTAATATTCATAAAATCTAAAGTCTTTATACTCTTTAACAATGGAGTCGCCAACCAGAACAGACTATACTGACCAGCGACTACCTTAAATTTAATGTTTCAGATTTATTTTCTTATCTCTAATTTCATAAACTACATCTGCTACATTTTCGAGTAATCGTTTATCGTGGGTGATAAACACGATAGTTCCGGTGTACTCCTTCATTAGTATTTCCAAAGCCTCTAAACTTGGTATGTCAAGGAAGTTACTGGGTTCATCCATTATTAGGATGTTATATCTACCCATGAGCATTTTAGCAAGCAACAATTTTATAATTTCTCCACCGCTTAAAACAGATAAACTTTTTCCAATATCGTTCTGTTTGAACCCCATAGATGCTAGCACTGAACGAATTTCTGATATATTGTAGTCACAATCCTTCTGCATAAACTCCATAACATTCTGATTACTGTTGTACTTGTAACCATTCTGTGCAAAGTAACCTATTTTTGCCTTAGGCGAAATAGAAATTCCTTCTTCATGGTTTAAGATCATTTGGATTAAAGTTGTTTTTCCGATTCCATTACCACCAGTTAACGCCACTTTTGCTCCTAACGGAATTTGAAAAGATGCATTTTCAAACAGAGCCTTATCCCCAAATACTTTATTAATTTCTGCACCGACTATAGGGTATGGATTATGGAGCTCCAATGCTTTACTTTGCCTGAAACGAATTCTGCGAATGCCTTCCGGAGCTTCTACTTTTCCTAAGGCCGCAATCCTGTGCTCTAGGGTTTTAGCAGCATTATACATCTTTTTTTCCTTACTTCCTATTGATTTTTGATGAGCTAAACGCCCTCCGTCTTCAGTACTTTTTTTCTTTGAAGAACCTTTTGCCTTCTGTTCTATTTTACGAGCCTGTTTTCGCTTTTCCTCCGCAGCCCTTTCCAATCGGGCACGTTCCGCAATAAATTGTTCGTATTCTGCAGCTTGGCTCTTACGTTCTTCCTCTTTCTGACGAAGATAATCAGAATAGTTTCCCCAATACTCAGTGATTTTGCCATCTTTCAGTTCCCATATTTTATCTACTATTTCATCAAGAAAATAGCGGTCATGGCTAATAACTAACAGTGCACCTGTAAAATATTTTAGCTGTCCTATTAGAAAATCAATTCCTTCACGGTCTAAATGGCTCGTAGGTTCATCCGCTAAAATACCATGAACCTGTGCCGATAAGGCCTGTGCTATTTTAAGCCTTGTTTCTTCACCACCGCTCATAGTCTGTATATTTAATTGCTCAACACCTAGCTTGCCTACAAGTGCAAAATCTTTTTCCTCCTGCAGAGTTACTTCGTCCAACTGGGGAATATAGGCAAGTTCACCCAGACGATTCATTTTACATCCTGGGGGAGTTAATTCTCCTAAAAGTACCCTGAGTAAAGTGCTTTTTCCAGCACCATTTGCTCCTACTAAACCAATACGGTCATAATCATATACTTCTAATTCATTTATATCTAAAACATCGCGTCCTTTGAATTCCACACGAATGTCTTTTGCTTTTAATATTAATTCCATAACATTTCCTCCTGTCTATAATCGCATGCTTTCATTTGCTTGTATGCAGGGAAAACCCTGCGATTTTAGCAGGAAGAGTTACATGAAAATAAGATACATAAATATTCCTCCAATATTGTTTATTTTAAATCTAATTTTCTAACCTCAGTTATCATTTGGCAAACTATAGCAATGCCAATAATTAAAATACCTGATAGTAAAAACCAATGATTTACACCGATTTTATCAGCAAAGAATCCAGAAAGAATTAACCCAATTGGCATAGCAAGTGACATGATACTTCCGATCAAAGAAAATACACGTCCTAAATATTCAGGCTTAATTTTCTCCTGAAAAAGAGCTGTTTGCACACCGCTATAAAATGGCACCGAAAGCCCCATTATTGCACAGCAAACTACGAATATTACAAATCCATTTGGAGGAAGTATTCCCGAAACGGCTAAACTGGTCCCCATTATAAAAAATGAACTTGTTATTAGTAATACATGCTTTTCGAAGCCCCCTAATCTTCCTAATAATAAGCCTCCTGCTAGCATCCCAAATGCAAAGGAAATTTCCGTAATAGAAATATGCACAGGCGTTCCATTAAAGTGTTCCATGCTTATTAAAGGAAATAGTGCATTGATTGGCATATAAACAAAAGTATATAGTGTTCCTAAGAGTAATAAGGCAAACAATCCTTTGTTTTGTCTCAGAACCACAACTCCTTCTTTCATCTCCCTTATGAAATTTGGTTCTAAACTTTGCACTTGATTACCCAGCTTAGGTATACGTACAATTGCTACCGTAATAGATGCAATCACAGCACCCAATACGTCGATGGCAATAATAGCATTTAAATCCCAAACGGAGTATAAGAGTGCTGCAACTGCCGGACTAACAATATAGCTTATAGACTGCAAAGACTGACTATAGCCTGCGCATTTCGTTAGCTGTTCTTCTGGTACTAAAAGTGGTGTAACCGCATTGATTGCTGGGGTATGAAAAGCTGTTCCAATGCTACGGATAAACAATACTATCATAATCATCCAGACAGGTAGCTCCATACAGAATGCAACAATAGCAAGCACTGCACCAGCTGCTGCGATAATTAAATCGGCACCAATCATTATCTTCTTCCTATCATGACGATCCACTAGCACACCAATGGCAGGTCCCAAAATCGCATAGGGTAAAAAACCTACTAATGAAGCCATAGACAAGACCATCGCAGATCCTGTTTTTTCTGTAAGGTAAAAAATAATCGCCATTTGCAGGATGGCACTAGTGATTAATGATACTGCTTGCCCTGCCCATATTGCATAAAATTTTCGTTTCCAATTGTTGTATTTTTCCATTTATATTATCTCCTGCATATTATTTTGCTTGAATTTCTATTTTGAATAGCATTCTAGGCAATAAAAAATGCAGGCCAAACCCCACAATGTGGCTTTTGGTCTGCATACATACAATTTGGAAACATTCATATTAAAGACATAGTTAAATAAAGGTATAGTTAAATAACCAATATCCTCACCGTAACTAATGAATGCTCAATATCGTATAAATAAGCACAACAAAAAAGCCTATCATCGGGTATAGATTCTGCTTTTTTTATTGCCAGCTTATCTTAAACGCATTGAGGCTGTCATAGTTTCGGTTCCTCCTACATCTTTGTTTATATCAATTTATAGTATAACACAACAAGATGATATGTTCAATATAAAAGTTATGGAATGAGACTCATACTTCCAATTCGATGCCAGATTTAAAGGATATGACGAAGTTTTCTTCATAGACTGTAACGCTCTGGATTATCTTCCTTAGTAGCAAGCGATTAGCTTTCACAAAATCTTCTGTTTGTAGTTTTAAAAATTCATCAGGATTTTCTAACTCAACCTCAAAATATTTCATTTTACATTCCCTCATTTCATTTATTGATAAATTGAGTTTGCAAAAAAGAGTGGACAATTTTTGTCTACTCTTAACCTTTAAAATAGTTTTTTTTAATCGATTTGAAGTTGCCTAAATTATTACTTATTCGGTAAAATGAAGTATTGCTTTCAACAGATTTCCTTCAACTACACTTCACTTGATTCAAACAAGGTGGGTACATTTCTATTCCCACAAACTCCTTGTCAATGGAAACAAACACGTACCCACAGGGTAAATGGAAATAGAAACTGATAATTTCTAGCTATCACTTCTACTCATTCCAAAAATTTTCTCACTCTGATACTTACCCACCATAAAGCAAAAAGCCTTGCAATCAAGGCTTTCATTATCCCTTTCGTTCAAAGGTTTCTAAGCTTTTACGAGCAGAGCGACACACTCAGCGGTTCGCTATCTCCGTTCTGTCTGCGTGCTAGCACTTGTCAATCACGGACAGCTATCGCATGGGCGGAAGTAAATGCTAATCTTCGTCGTTTTACTCCTTGACTAGCAAACTTACCGCCTCAACATGGGTTTTAGAGGACTAAATGGAGTCTGAATTGCCTGATAGAGATGTAGTATTGATTAAGCAATCAACAAATAATGTACAAAACAAAAATAAAGTACACTGCTTAATGAGTGTACTTTATCCTTCTAATTCAGTTTTATCAATGGTTTAACTCTAGTTAAGTCGATTAGTTAAATGAATTTAGACTATTGCTTTTTATAACGACTATAAATTGTATGCTCAATGCTATAATTTATCTTCCAAATCTACTTCTTCATAATTTATCGGAATTAAAGCAACTTCACTGCTTAGAGTAGATTGTTTTTCATTTTCACTTATTTGAATGGCATTTTTGAGTGAAAAAATAACTTCTCTTACAAGATTTAATAAATCTAATGCAAACTCTTGAAGTTCAGATTCAGTTAGATACAGTCTGGTTTCATTATTATCTTCATTATCTTCACTTCCATTAAAAATATTCAATGTTATATTAGTAAATCTATGCTCTAAATAATTTCTAATAATTTTCAATCGCTTTGAGTTTGGATTAGCTGTTAAAGAATTATCACCATTATCAAAATCTTTCTCTATCCAAAATATAGATGACAGACCAATATTCTTATCCAACATTTTATTTAAATCACTATTTGATCTCCAAATTGAATGGAAATTTACTTTTCGAGTTTCAATTTTTAAAGAATAATATTCATTTATAAACATAGCTACTTTATCTAATAATGAATATAGTGTTTTAAAAGATGCTTTTAATCCTTCAACTCGGATAGAGTATTGTACGTAGTCTAGACAATCAATAAGATCAACATTCTCGTCAGCATAATGAACCGAATCACTCTCAATGCTATTAAAACAGAGATAACGGGCATAAACATATTCTTGCTTAATTTGATTAAACATAGAAATATATTTGTTTAAATCTTTATCCGATTGAAATAATAAACTTGGTAGTAAAAGATTATCATCATATCTATTTATATCGTCAGCTTGTAAGTCATTAAGTGGATTAAGATACAGCCCGTTGTTCCAACACCATTCACGATACTTTTGTGAATTAGGATTATAATCGATTGTTTTACAAGAACATTCATCTATATCTTTATAATCAAGATATTGTTCGTAAAGTTCAATAAATCGCTTTTCTGCATAATCAACTCTGTTTGGATCTGAAACAGTTATGCTTGTTTCTATTAAATTTTTAATTTTTTTAATAAAGTGGAGGTGTTCGTTATCATTCAAAAAATTACGATAATGATCTAGACAAATAGCTAAGTTACCACTAGCCATTGTGAATCTTGGATTGATTTGTATACATTTACAATACATCTTAATAGCTAACTGCTTTCTACCACAAGCATCTAATAAATTTGCGTAATTAGTGTAAAGTGAACATAATAATGGGAAAACAAACCTACTGTTCTCAGAATTTATATCAACTTTATTTGAAATTTCTATAGCTTTTCTAAAGTAATAAATTTGTTGAACTGTAAAATCGGTATCTATGTTGAAAACTAAGTTATCACTTAGTTCAAATATATCAGCGTATGCTGTCCCAATAGAATAAAATAATTGAATTTTGGAAATATCATCAATAGTGTTTTCCATATTTTTTCCAAATTCTATTAGTCTATGGATTTCCTTTATATTTTTATGTTTAAAAGCATTATCGAAATCCATTGACAATTTAAGTACACTATGATTAATTGGATTATTTGTTAACATCTTCACCCCAAACTAAATATTTCGATTTTAAATTTGATTTTCCTTTATTTTCCTGTTCTTCAACTAACATATCAGATAAAAACTCTTTTATCATGTCCCAATTAAAATTCTCTTTAAATCCTCTACTACCATCAGAAGGAACATTTAATGAAAATGTTGCAAATACGGTTTCACAAGTTCTTCTTGGAAATTTTGCTAAGTAAGAATCAAAAAATGAATTTGAATACCTATAATGATGGCTATGAATAAAGTCTTTCCATGTATTTAGCATAGTCTCTTCGTCTATAATATCTATTACGGAAACTTCTTCAAGTGGTCGGTCTTCAATATTTCCCCATGCTTTTTTCATTAAATTAACAGCATCTACATCGCTCTTAGGAGCACTGTATCCAAAAATAGTTAACATATATGAATGATCGACAAAGTAATCTAATGCTTTCCAACACCAATTTATGTATCCATCGGAAGAATAGTCTTTGTTTTTTACGGGATACAATAATTTTGTTGGATTTAATTTTTTATAACATGTTGGGCAGTAGCAATCTACTCCTCCAAACTCAATATGTTCTTCACAAAACCCAACAGCTACATTCCCATGTAAACAAAGAATTTTTGGCAAGTTCAGAGTAATTTTTGAGCAGCGAATATAAGCCTGTATAAGTAAAGGGTCCCAATTAAACGTAGCTATACAATCTTTATTAGTTAAACTTAATATTAGATAAATTGTAAAATATAGTGCAACAAAAAAACTCATAGCGTTTCATTGGGGTAAACTGTAAGTATTCACACAAA
>NZ_JAHZQQ010000058.1 GCF_019930045.1 Streptococcus australis
TTACAGAACTGCTTGTGAAGCTCTAGAGGATGAGTTCAAGTAAATGTTGCACTTATTCTTGCAATTTATCTTATAAAATCAGAATCTCTAAACTAGAAGTCATTCTATGGTATACTAGGAATATGATGGATTTAAAAGACTATGGGATTAATATGTGGGAGGAGGAGAAAATTGCCTCTTTCCGAGAAAAGTTATTAGCCTGGTATGATGCCAATAAACGAGATCTCCCCTGGAGAAAGACCCAGGATCCTTATAAAATTTGGATCTCAGAGATTATGCTCCAGCAAACACGAGTCGATACGGTGATTCCTTATTATGAACGTTTTTTAGATTGGTTTCCGACGATTGCTGATCTGGCTCAAGCCCCTGAAGAAAAGCTCTTAAAAGCTTGGGAGGGCTTGGGCTATTACTCACGGGTTCGCAACATGCAGAAAGCTGCTCAGCAAATCATGGAGGACCATGGGGGTGTTTTCCCATCAAGCTATGAGGCTATCTCTAAACTCAAGGGAATTGGACCTTATACAGCTGGTGCCATTGCTAGTATTGCCTTTGGCTTGCCAGAGCCAGCAGTGGATGGCAATGTCATGCGGGTTTTAGCTCGTTTGTTTGAGGTGGACTACGATATCGGAGTTCCGACTAATCGTAAGATTTTTCAAGCTATGATGGAAGTCTTGATTGATCCAGAGCGTCCGGGTGATTTCAATCAGGCTTTGATGGATTTGGGCTCAGATATCGAGTCCCCAGTCAACCCACGGCCGGAAGAAAGTCCTGTCAAGGAGTTTAGTGCAGCCTACCAACATGGGACCATGGATCGTTATCCCATCAAGGCTCCTAAGAAGAAACCAGTATCAGTCTATCTTACAGCCTTTATTATCAAGGATAGTCAAGGGCGCTACTTGCTGGAGAAAAATGAGCGAGAAGGACTCTTGTCAGGCTTCTGGCATTTTCCCTTGATTGAAGTGGATAGTCTATCTGAGAACCTGGGCCAATTGTCTCTGCTGGACGAGAAAGAACAAGCAGAGGGCAATCTAGAGATTCTCTCCTTTGAGCAGGACTATGACTTGGTCATTGATTGGCAAGAGAGAACTTATCCCTTAGTCCAGCATGTATTTTCGCATCGCAAGTGGCAGGTTCAAATCCGGTACGGATTAGTAAAAGAAGGAGAACAAGCAACCAGTGAATCGACTGTTTGGTTGCAACCAGAAGAATTTTCGGCCTATCCTTTTGCCAAACCTCAGCAGAAGATTTGGACGACTTTTACAGAAAATGAAAATTAGCTAGAGAATAATCTCTAGCTAATTTTTTATAGATGAGCGAATGCTTTGATTTCTTCTTCTGACATGGATGAGTCGCAGCGAACGGTAACTTCACCGGCTTCGACATGTAAAAATCCAGGAACAGTTGGAATGCCATAGGTAGAGCGGAAGGCTTGCAAAGCATCAAGTTGACTTGGTTCTTCACTATTAATGAAGTAGATATGAGCTTTAGTTTCGGCTACGACAGTTGCTAATTTAGCAGCGAACTTACGACAGTAAGGACAAGTTTTGCGTCCAATAAAGAAGGTTGCTGTTTCTTTTTGATCGATGGCTTCTTGCGCACGCGCAACAGTGGTTACTTCAAGATCTTTAATATCTTCTAAAAATTGTTCCATGGGAGTACCTCGCTTTCTTATAAATCTAGTATGCCATAAAGGGCGAAAAAATGCTGTATTTTGATACGAAAAAAAGATGAGATTGGTTGATCTCATCTTTTGTGGTTGCTTATTTTACAAAGGCATTGATTTCAGCTTCGATGTTAGCAATCTTAGCTTGTGAATCTTCGTTGCTTTCACCAACAACTGCAATGTAGAACTTGATTTTTGGTTCAGTACCTGAAGGGCGAACTGCAATCCATGATCCATCAGCAAGCGTGTATTTCAATACATCACTTGGAGGAGTAGTTAAGGCTGTTACAGTGCCATCAGCGGCAGTAGATGTTTGTGCTTTAAAGTCTTCAGTGATTGAAACTGCTGTTGCGTTAAATTCTTTTGGACCGTTTTCACGGAATTTCGCCATAATCGCCTTGATTTGCTCAGCTCCGTCAACACCAGAAAGTGTAACAGAGATTGTCTTTTCAGCATAGTAGCCGTACTCTTTGTAGATTTCCTCGATACCGTCAGCAAGTGTCAAACCACGAGAGCGGTAGTAAGCAGCAAGCTCAGCAACAACAAGAACAGCTTGGATAGCGTCTTTATCACGCACGAATGGTTTAATCAAGTAACCGAAGCTTTCTTCAAATCCCATCATGTAAGTGTGATTGTGTTTTTCTTCGAATTCTTGGATTTTTTCAGCGATAAATTTGAAACCAGTCAAGACGTTGAACATAGTTGCGCCGTAGCTTTCAGCAATCTTCGTTACCAAGTCAGTTGAAACGATTGATTTGCAAAGGGCTGCATTTTCTGGAAGTGTACCAGCATTTTTGTGAGCTTCCAAGATGTACTTAGCCATGATGGCACCGATTTGGTTACCTGAAAGGTTAAGGTAGCTACCGTCTTTTTGAAGGACTTCAACACCGACACGGTCAGCGTCAGGGTCAGTTGCCACAAGAACATCAGCTCCTACTTGGCGACCAAGTTCTTCTGCAAGAGCAAAGGCTGCTTGGCTTTCAGGGTTTGGAGATTTAACAGTTGAGAAGTCTGGGTCTGGAGTTGCTTGAGCTTCAACGACTTGAACAGAGTCAAATCCTGCTTGAGCAAGAGCACGACGAGCCAACATTTCACCAGTACCGTGAAGAGGAGTGTAGACAATCTTCATGTCTTTGCCAAACTCTTCAATCAAGGCTGGGTTGATGTTAACGTCTTTTACTTCTTTGAGGTATTCAGTATCGACAGCTTCACCGATGACTTCAATCAAACCAGATGCTTTTTCAGCTTCTACATCCGCAACTTCTACAGCGAAAGGATTGTCAATGGCACGGATATAAGTTGTCAATGCGTCCGCGTCGTGTGGAGGCATTTGGCCACCATCTTCACCGTATACCTTGTAACCGTTAAACGGAGCAGGGTTGTGGCTAGCTGTAATCATGATCCCTGCAAAACAGTTGAGGTGACGAACTGCAAATGAAAGCTCTGGAGTTGGACGGAGACTTTCAAAGACATAGGATTTAATACCGTGTTTAGCAAGAACGGCTGCTGATTCAAAAGCAAACTCTGGAGAGAAGTGACGGCTATCATAAGCGATTGCAACTCCACGTTCTTTTTCATTTCCACCTTTAGATTCGATCAAACGAGCCAAACCTTCAGTTGCTTGACGAACAACGTAGATGTTAATACGGTTAGTCCCAGCACCAATCAATCCGCGCATACCAGCAGTACCGAATTCAAGGTTTGTGTAGAAGGCATCTTCCTTCGTTTTTTCATCCATGTTTTCCAAATCACGACGAAGGTAATCTGGTAGGTCAGCGAAATCAGCCCATTTTTGGAAGTTTTCTTGATAAGTCATAGTGCAACTCCTTATTTCTATAAATTAATCGCTTACATTATAGCATTTTTTTTCTGAAAAAACTAGATTCAATAGCAATTGTTTTCAAATTTATATGCTGAGTGTCCACAAAAAAATCACACCTTCATTTGAAAAGTGTGATAAACGAAAATGACTTATAATGAATTCTTAACTTTTGAGAGAGGTGGGATAATCGCTAGTGTCAGAATGACTGTCGCAAGGACCTCAATCAATGAGTTGGTGGTTAAAACAGCACCGAGGAAGGCTTGGATACCACCTGGATAATTTTTTGAAAAGAAGATGAAAATACCTGAAAGCACAAAGAAAGTGTTGGTGAAAGATCCAACAGCTGCAGCGATTGCCAGTCCGGACTTATTATGGATCAACTTGTACACAAAGTAAGGGGTGATCCCGATGAGGATACGGGGAACCAGTACAATGATCAGAGAGTATATGTTTCCTTTTTCAACAAAGGGACTGAATAAATAGCTACTTGGTAGCTGAACGATGGTGTTGATGGTAAGGCTAAAGAGTCCCATCAAGAGTCCCAAGGTTCCACCAATACGAGGTCCATAAAGAATGGAGGCAATGACCACTGGGATATGGACGAAAGTCGGTGGAATTAGAAAGGGGAAGAATTGGAAGATCATGGTTGATGTAAAATGAATGGTCACCATGATAGCGAAGAAGATAGAAATTTGTGCAATGGATGAAGAAGATTTTCTCATGAGAGCGACTCCTGTATAGTAGTTAGAATGGTTTCGATGGAAGCTAAAGCGCCAGATCCCTGATCGCCACAAGCTAGTAAAGCTTCACGCGGTGGGATGATTTGGTAGCCGTAGCTTTTTAGAGTTTCAAGATTGTTTTGTGTAGCGGGGTGGTCCAACATCTTGGTATTCATAGCGGGTGCTAGGAATTTCTTTACCTCAGACGGGAGGGCCAAAGCAGTGCTGGTAACAATGTTATCTGCAAAGCCGTGGGCTAATTTTGCAATGGTATTGGCACTAGCAGGTGCGACTAGAAAAAGATCGGCCTCTTTCCCCAAGTCAATATGTTGGATTTGTTTTGGATCCTCTTCTGTCATGACCTCTACCAGGACAGCTTGTTTGGAGAGGACCTGAAGGGTTAGAGGGGTAATAAAAGCTGTAGCTGCAGGAGTCATCAGAACCTTTACCTGGTGACCGAGCTTGGTCAATTGACTGGTGAGGTCTGCTGCCTTGTAGGCAGAAATGCTTCCAGTTACAGCCAGTAGTATATTCGCCATAGGTTTTATCCTTTGTTTATAATGTGATGGTAGATTTTTTGAGCAATATCCAATTTCGTTTCGGCTATTTGAGTAGCATCTTTCGTAACTAAATAAGCCCGATGCTTTCCGTCTTGAATTTCGTTCAAATCATTGGCAACAATCATTTCTGCCTGATTTTTTTCGAGACTAGCACGAGCAACGGCTAGCAGTTGATCCTGTGCTACATCAACCAGCAGTTTAAAGCCGATTAAGCGAATATCTGGATTCCACGTTTTTACTAAGGAAATCAACTTAGGATTTTTCTTCAAAAAGAGAACTTGGTAATCTTCCTCTGAAGAAATTTTCGATTCCTTGTTGGATTGATGAAGAAATTGCTCTAAATTGCTAGCTTCTTTGACAGCTTGAAAGCCTGACATATAGACAGGGCTGTAGTCAGAGACAGCCATGGCATGGATGAGCACCAGGTGGGTTGGAGTTTCTTTTTCAAGGACGGTTTGAAGTTCAGCGACATCTTTGATGAATATCCTTCTTAAATGAGGATGTTCTTTAGGCTGAACCGCAGTTGGGGTTGTCACCAGAGTCACAGAAAAACCTGCCTCTAAAAAACGTTCGGAAATGATTTTTCCAAGTTGACCAGTGGAATGGTTGGTAATCGAACGAACCTGATCGATTTTTTCACTCGTACCACCGGAAGTAATCAAAATATTCATAGGCTTATTTTACAAGAATTTTATATTTTAGTAAAGCCAAGAACACGGCTCTTACGATTGTTGGTCAAGGGGATACAAAGGCGGTAGAGTAGATGATGAAGGGACTCATAGTTATTTCATATAGAGAGGTATAAGAAAATGGAATAAAGGCTGAAAAAGCAGAGTTACTAAGCAAAAACCGAACGAACGAGAAAAGATTGAGATTTAAAATATATATCCTTGTGAAATTTCTGTATAATAGGATTATTAAATAGTGAGGAGATTCAGATGAAGACAGATATCGAGATTGCACAAAGTATTGAATTGAAACCAATCACAGATGTGGTAGAGAAATTGGGTATTCACTTCGATGACCTAGAACTCTATGGAAAGTATAAGGCGAAATTAACCTTTGACAAGATCCAAGCCGTTCAAAAGGAAGAACCAGGAAAGCTCATCTTGGTAACAGCGATTAACCCGACTCCAGCAGGAGAAGGGAAGTCTACCATCACCATTGGTTTGGCAGATGCTTTAAATAAAATCGGGAAACAAACCATGATTGCCATTCGCGAACCTTCCTTAGGTCCCGTAATGGGGATTAAAGGGGGAGCAGCAGGTGGAGGTTATGCCCAAGTTCTTCCAATGGAGGATATCAATCTTCATTTTACGGGGGATATGCATGCCATTACGACAGCCAATAATGCCTTATCTGCCTTGATTGACAATCATTTGCATCAAGGAAATGAGCTAGGCATTGACCAACGTCGGATTATCTGGAAACGGGTAGTGGACTTGAATGACCGTGCTTTGCGACACGTATCGGTTGGTCTCGGTGGACCGCTCAATGGGATTCCTCGTGAAGACGGATTTGATATCACCGTTGCTTCTGAGATCATGGCCATCCTTTGCTTGGCGACAGATATTGAAGACTTGAAACGCCGTTTGGCTAATATTGTGATTGGTTACCGCTATGATCGTAGTCCAGTTTATGTCCGCGATTTAGAAGTAGAAGGGGCGCTTGCCTTGATTCTGAAAGATGCGATCAAGCCAAACTTGGTTCAAACCATCTATGGAACTCCAGCCTTTGTTCATGGTGGACCTTTTGCTAATATTGCCCATGGATGTAATTCTGTTTTAGCTACCTCAACCGCTCTTCGTTTAGCCGATTATGTAGTGACAGAAGCAGGTTTTGGGGCGGATTTGGGAGCCGAAAAATTCTTGGATATCAAAACACCAAATCTTCCTGTTAGCCCATCTGCAGTGGTGATTGTTGCAACGATTCGTGCTTTGAAGATGAATGGTGGAGTTGCCAAAGATGCTCTTTCTGAAGAAAATGTAGAAGCTGTTCGTTCAGGTTTTGCGAACTTGGAGCGCCACGTTGAAAATATGCGTAAATTCGGAGTTCCTGTAGTAGTGGCTATTAATGAATTTGTCACAGATACAGAAGCTGAAATTGCAGCTCTGAAAGAACTCTGTGCTTCTATTCAAGTTCCTGTTGAATTGGCGAGCGTTTGGGCTGATGGTGCTGATGGAGGATTGGCCCTAGCAGAAACAGTAGTGGAGACACTTGAAACAAGTCCAGCCAACTACACTCGTCTTTATGATAATGACCTTTCTGTTGAAGAAAAGATCACTAAGATTGCCCAAGAAATTTACCGGGCTGACAATGTTGTCTTTGAGAAGAAAGCCAAAACTCAGATTGCTCAAATCGTGAAAAATGGCTGGGACAAGTTGCCAGTTTGTATGGCTAAGACCCAATATAGTTTCTCAGATGATCCAAGTCTCCTCGGGGCGCCGTCTGGTTTTGACATTACCATTCGCGAATTGGTACCTAAGACTGGTGCAGGCTTCATTGTTGCTTTAACAGGTGAAGTGATGACTATGCCGGGATTACCAAAACGTCCTGCTGCTTTGAACATGGATGTAGCAGAAGATGGTACTGCTTTAGGCTTGTTCTAAAAAAATATATAGAGGTTGGCGGACAACCTCTATTTTTGTGCTTTTGGGGTATAATAGAGAGATAGAAAGCGAGAAGACCATGCTGAAGATAAGACCAGTCACACTTGAAGATGCTCCTGAACTTGTCAGGATTTATGCCCCTTATGTTGAGAAAACAGCCATCACTTTTGAATACCAGGTTCCGACGATTGAGGAATTTGAAGGGCGTATCGAAAAGATCCTTCAACGTTTTCCCTATTTAGTAGCTGAAGTAGACGGTCAAGTCCTTGCTTATGCCTATGCCTCAACCTATTATGATCGATCAGCATATGATTGGGCGGTGGAAGTATCTGTCTATGTAGATCAGGATTATCGTGGGCAAGGACTGGGTTCTCGTTTGTATGAGGCATTAGAGTCGGAGTTGGAGGCGCGTGGTTATTTGCGGTTCTTAGCTTGCATCGCTCTGCCAAATCCAGCTAGTATTGCGCTCCATGAGAAACGAGGCTATGTGAAAGTTGCTCATTTTCCTAAAATTGGCTACAAATTTGATCAGTGGCATGATATCGTCTGGATGCAAAAGACTATCGAAGGGCCTATGAAGCCCCTAATGTAAAAATTAGAAGGAGTTTAGCTTTGCTCAATTTCTTTTAAGTTATTTAAAAGGAAGTCTAGAACGAGCTTCTTGACATTTTTTGGCCGTTCATGGTAAACTAGTTTTATGCGATGAGTCGATTGGCTCTTAGGAGCCTTTTGCGCTGAGGAGGTCTACATTCAATTGTAACGCAGGAGCGGACCTTGAACAGTTGTGTGAACCTGCTGTTCTCATCGAAAGATGCCTCAATCCCTTACCGTTTGGTAGGGGATTTTTTTGTAAAAATTCATTGTAAGCAAATACATAAATTTGTTTGCCTCTTATGACTACCGGTGATATAATGATGTAAATAAATGGATTCATTTGTGTTTGAAAGGAGATGGTTATAGTGTATGATCAAAACAGTCCAAACAACAAGTGGTCACAAGAAACGTTTAAACGTATCAGTGAACTGGAAAAATTAGAACAATATCAGGCTAAGTTGCTCATTATGAAGGAACAAATGAAGAATAATCTTCATTGGAGAAACGCCACCATTCTTGGTGGTATTCTAGCTTTTCTCTCCTTCCAACTTGTTAGATGGCGAGCAGCGATTGTTATCATTCTTCTTGTAGTGGTGTTTTATTATTTACCAGCATACAAAAAACGAAAAGCCTTATTCGGAGATCAGGTTCGATCCAATGAAGAGATTTATATTACAGATTTTCTTTGTCCCATTCTGAAAGAAGTCTTCCCTCAATCGGAGCTAACTCTGACAGCTGACTACCCAATGAATGTCCTGCAGGTCATTAGTCCGAGATCGACTAAGTTTGATCTCTTTCATCAATTGTCTTTCCATGATGAAAAGAATCTCGTAGTAGCCAATCTCTATGCTTATCATATTGAGACGCGAACAAAGAGAGACTCTAGCGGGAATACTCATACGGTCCGTGAAGAAGTTGAGGATTTTGCTGGTCAGATTTTTTCATTAAAAGCTCCGATCTCATTTCCTGGGCACTTGAGAGTTGTTCCAACCAAGAAATCTTTCTTTTTAAAAAGAGAAGTCAAAGGTGCCTATCCGGGTGCTGGACCTAATGAAGTCCAAATTGAAACAGAAGATATCCAAAACAATGAAAATTACAATATTTATTGTACAGATGAACTGGCTGCTCGAAAATTCTTAAAACCCAAGATACTAGAATGGTTTGATCAGCAAATTTCTCAAAATGCCATGTGTGTGTATTTAGTACAAGATACAATCTATATTTCCTTATATACTAACCGCTACCTTTTCCCAACACCGAAAAGAAAAGATGCAATCGAAAGTCTTTCGATTGCTGCAGAGTATCAAAAACTCTGTAGGGAGATTGATCTCATTGATGAATTAACCAATATATTTAAAGGAGAATTACTATGTTAGGATTATTTATTGCCATTGTCGTTTTTGCTCTTGTCGTTGTTATGTGGTTTATCGGAGAAAGCAACCGTTTGAACCGTTATCAGGTCATGATTGAAGAAGCAAAGAGAACGGTGGATATCACTCTTGTCAAACGCTACGATACCATTTCTGAAATGTTGAAGGCAGCTAAGGCCTATGCCAAACATGAAGAGAAAGTCTTTACCGAATTAGTAGCCCTTCGTCAAGGTGCGTCAATCCAAGAATCCAACCAAGTCATTGCCAATCAAAACGATGTTTTGGCACAAATCCGAGCAGTAGGTGAGAATTATCCTGAGCTCTTGTCTTCAAACCAATTCTTGGCCTTGCAAAAAGAAATTGCTGACGAGAATGAAGATTTGGCGGCTTCTAAACGCATTGTCAATAGTAATATTAGCCAAATCAACCAAGCCATAGTAACCTTCCCAACTTCACTAGTGGCGGGTATCAAAGGGATGCAACAAGTGCCATTTTTATTGGAAGATACACAAGGAAAGAAGGATTTGAGTGATTTGGATTATGAAATCCATTAATTTTTAATAAAACTATTCTATATCTAGAAACTATCCCGGTCTTAGATCGGGATTATTTTGTTTTTACAAGTGATAAATTGTAAAATATAGTGCAACAAAAAAACTCATAGCGTTTCATTGGGGTAAACTGTAAGTATTCACACAAA
>NZ_JAHZQQ010000059.1 GCF_019930045.1 Streptococcus australis
TGACACACTTGAAAGCTTATTTGATTAACACTCCGCAACTTTACTTGAGTGTTTACACAAAATTATTGACAGAATCTCTTAAAACGCTTTTACTAAGTGGTGTACGACCATATGAATATCTCATCTCAGTTTTAATACATCCAGCCATCATTACTATTTTGAATATGGTTTTGTTCCCTATTATTGCAGGGGCCGATCTTTCTAAAATTTATTTAAAGTATGGTTTGGTAGTCATGTTGACAGCTATGGCTGTTATTCTCATCAATCTATGTATTGCTGCAATTTCTTCGACACAATCAAAAGCTCAAATGAATGGTTTACCTATTATGTTGATTGTTGCAATGGGACCTAACTTGTCTCAAATGAATCCTGATATTGCCAATTTTATTAAATATACTTTTCTTGGAGCTTATACTGAATTATTCACAAAAACAGAGTTTAGTTTAACGAGTCATTCTTTTCAAGTATTAGTCGCTTGGATGATTGGTTTGTTCATTCTTACATCCTTGTCATTCAAGTTTCATAAACATTCAAAACCTCGAAATACCTTACTCAAAGAGCGTACTGTGAAAACTGAATGTGTTTAAACACAAAGGAAATTCCTTTTTTCATACACCTTCTAAAATGACAATCGGATCCAACTTGTACTTCATTTAAACTATCTTATGACAGCTAAGCTCGATTTATCTCCCGAACTCTTAAATATTCGGATCAAAGAAAAGGAACAACCATCAAAAAAACCATCGCCAACAGACGATGGTTTCTATATTTCTTTGATTAGCCTAAGGACTTGACATAAGCATCAACTGCTACAATCGTTTGAGCAATATCAGATGCTTGGACCTTGAATGGCATTTGATGGATGGTTTCTCCTTCAATCGTTGCTTGTTGGCCAACCTTGAGAAGATCTTCGTAGCTTGCATTTTCAAGATGCATTTCTTTCAGAGTCGTTGGCATGCCAATTTGTTGATAGAAACGAATGTATTTGTTCAATTCTTCTTTTGGACGGTTTTCCAAGAACAATTGAACCAAGGTTCCATAGGCTACTTTTTCACCGTGAGTCAAATGGTGGATGTCCCCAGTGAGGGCCGTAAAGCCATTATGGATGGCGTGAGCCGCTGCCAAGCCACCACTTTCAAATCCAATCCCACTGAGAAGGGTATTGGCTTCGATGATGTTTTCAAGAGCAGGCGTTACCACTTTGGCTTCACAAGCAGCCATAGCTTGAAGACCGTCTGCAAATAAGATTTCTTCACAACGTTGCGCAATCGCGACACCAGCTAAAGTTTGGTGTTTGCCTAGCATGGTTTTTCCGTTAGCTTGCATCACTGCACGCGCTTCAACCCAAGTCGCTAAGCCATCTGCGATACCAGAAGCGAGCAAACGTTTTGGTGCTTGAGAGATGACTTTGCTATCCACCAAGACCAATTCTGGGTTTTTAGAATAGAAGATATAGCGAGCAAAGGCACCTTCATCCGTATAGATAACTGACAAGGCTGAAACCGGAGCATCTGTAGAGGCAATGGTCGGAGCAATGACAACTGGTGATTTTAGAAGATCGGCAATGGCTTTTGCACTATCGATGGTCTTTCCTCCACCAAGTCCGATGACTAAGTCACAGCCATTTTCTTCTGCCAGACTGACCACACGATTGATTTCATTATCAGAAGCTTCACCGTTGAAGAACACTGGCAAGACTGTAAAGCCATACCGAAGGAGATACTTTTCAAAACGTTCCCCTACGATATCATAGACTACTGAATCACAGAGTAAAACGGGATGACTCCCCAGTTCTAAAATAGGTTTTGCATTTTCAAATAAAGCATTTTCACCTTGAATGTAACGGGATGGGCTTGCAAAATTTCTCATACACTCCTCCTTTATCAAATTGTATTCTTATGATGAACGGCTGACCAATCTGCCTCGAAGTCATCTACTGCTTTTGCAATAGAAGGCATTCCAAAAGCTGCTTCAAAGACATCTGCCCCTGCCGTAATTGCTTGTGTTCCTTCTTTAAATGCTCGATTAACTTGAGCCACATTTTTAAAGGAAGCTGCTAGAATTTTGCTTGATGAATGATTACGCTCTATGGCACTCGCTAACTGAGAAATAACCTGAGCTGAATCAATGTTTAAGTTTTCCATACGATTGTAGTAAGGTGCTAAATAGTCGGCTCCTGCTTCAATAGCTAACAGTCCTTGAAAAACAGTATAGATTGCTGTTGCAGTAATTTTGTAACCCTCTGCTTTTAACACTTTAATTGCAGCAAGTCCTTCAGGTGTTACTGGAACTTTAATATAGGTATTTTCATCGCATTGTTCTCGAATTTCGGCCGCATCTTTTAAAATTCCTTCATAATCTTTTGCGACAACTTGAACATGGATGGAAGGAGATCCTCCGATGATTTCCCGCACCTTATGGATACGATCAAAAAAATCAATGTTCCCTTCTTTTTTAGCAATTGTTGGGTTCGAAGTTACCCCAGCAAGGGGTAACACTCGTGCCCATTTTTTTATCTCATCTAAATTTAAAGTATCAAGCATAAATTCCATATACATACCTCTTTACTATAGAGTATGCTCTGTCCGTCCAATAATATCATCTTGTGTTGCTCTTGATAGTACATTGAAGAAGGCTGAGTAGCCAGCAACACGTACAATTAAGTCACGGTGTTTTTCCGGATGTTTTTGAGCATCTAACAACGTTTCTCTAGAAACCACATTGTATTGAATATGGTATCCATGTAGACGATTAAAGAACGTACGGAGTAAAGCAATAAGTTTTAATTTATCTTCTTCTTTGGCTAAAGTTTGTGGGTTTACTTTTTGGTTCAGTAAAACACCACCAACAATTTCATCTGTTGGCAATTTAGAGACAGATTTTAGAACAGATGTTGGGCCATGTTGGTCCATATTGTGGGATGGAGAGCATCCTTCTGCAAGTGGAGTCCCGGCATTACGACCGTCCGGAGTAGCTAATGTTCCACGACCTTGTCCTACATTGGCTGAAATAGAAGATGTACCTGAGTAACGAATTCCTCCGATTGGCCCACGTCCATATCGAGTATTTGGATATTTAGCAATTTCATCCACATAAATATCGTATGCTTCTCGAACTAAGCTGTCCGCATAGTCATCATCGTTTCCATACTTCGGTGCATCATGGATAAGCATCTCTTGGATTTCTTTTCCACGTTCGCCCTCGTAATCGGTTTCCAGAGCATGCCATAGCTCTTGTGGTGTTAAGCGTCCTTCTTCGAATACCAGTTTCTTGATTGCTGCAAGTGAATCGGATAAGTTTGCAATACCCACTTGTAAACCAGAAATATAATCGTAGACAGCTCCACCTTCTTTTAGGTGTTTTCCACGTCCAATACAGTCATCTGTCAAAGCTGAACAGAGGATATCTGGCACTTCTCTTTCAAGAGATAGGTCGATAGAGTTTTCTACGATCACACTCATGCGGGTTAAGTGGCGCAAAGTCTTGTCCCAAGCAGTTTGCAATTCATCGAAGCTCTTCATGTCTTTAAAATGACCAAAGCTTGGTGCAAAGCGCTTGCCAGAAGCAGGATCGATTCCGTCATTCATCGTAATGAGCAAAACTTTAGGGAAGTTCATATAACTCATACCTGTACAGCGATATCCCCATTTACCTGGAACAGCTGTTTCTACACAACCAATTGCACTGTAATCATAAGCATCTTCTTCAAGAACACCTTTTGAAATAAAGGATGGAATAATAATCTCATCATTATTGAAAGCAGGCATACCAAATCCGAGCTTCATAACTTCAATACATTCGTTCATGAAGCGGGCATCCAGACCAGCATGATAACGAACAGTTAAGTTTGGTTGAGGAAGGTGAGTTTGAGCAACTGACTTCAACACCAAATAAGACAATGGGTTGACGGCATCTTTCTTATCACGTGTTTGACCACCAATCGTAACGTTTTGATAAAGCGGACTACCTGCAGATGAGAAGGTATGTGCTTGACTACGTACTTTGTTAATTGTAATAGTCTTGATCCAAAGGTTGGTCAAGCGTTCAACAATACTCTCTTCAGTTTCCCGTCCACTTTCCAAATCAGCTTTAACGTATGGATACATATATTGGTCAAAACGTCCATATGAAAGTGAGTGACCATTTGATTCAATTTGAAGAATACATTGGATAAACCAAACAGACTGAACAGCCTCTGCAAATGTACTTGCAGGCTCATATGGAACTTTTGAGCAAATCTCTGCAATTTCAAGCAATTCCTTCTTGCGTTCAGGAGTTGCTGTTTCAGCAAGTTGTTTAGCTAATTCTACAAATCGTTGGGCATAAGCCTTCACTGCATCAACTACGATAAAGATAGAATCGTAAAAATGGTACTTATCAATGCTAGCTGGATCCGTTAGATCTAGGGCTGCTTTAGCTTGGCGAGCTCTTTCTTCAAAACCTTTCAAGCCATATTGCAATAATTTTTGATAATTGACTGCTAAGTGGGCATCTCCTGAATTCATCTTCCCTTCCATACCGAAGAATCCTGTTTCCATATAGACAGATACTTCTTCAGGTAGAAGAGCTCCAGCTCTTGCACGTAAGTTATTATTTTCCCAGAACGGTGCTATACTACGGAGCTGTTCTTTCGTTTCTTCCGTAATATAGAAGACATCACCATCCCGCTTTTCAAAAAGATCCAATTCCTTCAGAACGAACTCTAAAGTATATTCTGGGAAAATTGGAGCATCTTTATTAGAGGATGCTTGGTTTCCAGCAATCATGGATTCATCCTCAATATAGATTGTCATATTTTCAAGAATCTCTTTCAACATATAGGCACGTTTAAGAACATTTGGTTGTTCCTTATAACGATCATATGCCTTAGTTGCAAGAACAGCACGTTCAGCATCGATGTAAGGCTTCTTGTTTAAGACATCTTCACGATACTTATTCATGCGTTCAGTGAGGCTTCCAAAATATTCTGTTTTAATGCTTGTACTTGCTACTTCTACTTGTTTCATTTTTTCAAAACCTTTCTTTTGAAATTATTTTGTTTTCTTTCGTAACTATAGTAGCATTAAATTTTACGAATTTCAATGAATTATGGATTATACATATAAATTCTGTTCTAGTCGCACATCTGTGCATACCTAATAAACGCACTATTTTTCAGCTTGTAATTCATTGTTATAGGCAAGATTATCTTGGAATTTGAAGAATGGGAAATATACGACAGTCGAGGTCGCAAGAACTAGCACTTGAACGAAAGCACCTTGCCAACCTCCAACCATAAATCCAGAAATAATGGCTGGTGTACTCCAAGGAAGAGTCACACCTGAGAATGGATGCATAAATCCAATAGCAATTGATGCATAAACAATTATTGCAGCCAAAATTGGAACCAAAATAAATGGAAGGAACATAACTGGGTTCATTACGATTGGAAATCCAAATACGACGGGTTCATTGACATTAAAGATTGCAGGAAATGCTGCAACTTTCCCCAAAGCTTTATACTGTTTTGACTTAGCAGCAAATAGCATGGCAACAACCAACCCAAAGGTTATACCTGATCCGGACAAAATAAGAAAGCTATCTAAAAATTGTTGGGTAACAATGTGGGCACCATTTTCAACAGATAAATTCCCAGCCGCCAACATTGATTTATTTGCATCTAGGTTAGAAAGTAGCAAGGCTGTTACTACACCGTTGACAACTGATTGGCCATGAACACCAAACCACCACAAGAATGAAATAAAGAAAGCAATCCCAATCGCTCCGTAAAGTGATCCTGTGAGACCTTGTAGAGGAACCTGAATGACATCATAAATCATTTCAATAAAGGTACCGCCACTTGTCACTACTTTTGATACGATATAGACAATCATTGATAGTAAGAAAATCACGAAAGCAGGAATCATCGCTTCAAATTGTTTGGCAATGGCTTGAGGTACTTGTTCTGGCATTTTTATAACAATGTGTCTTTGGATAAACACAGTATAAATTGCACCAACTACCAGACCAATAATAATGGCCCCGATAATCCCTTGACCACCAAACCATACTTTTGCAATGGCATCGCCAATCGGTTCTCCCTTAGCTGGTACATAAGAAGATTTTAACAAGATAAAGAATGAAGACAGGGACAAAACTCCCGCTGGCAAGGGTTCTACTCCACTGTTCTTAGCGTAAGAATAACCAATGGAGAAGCAAGAAATTAGCCCCATGATAGCGAATGTTCCAGAATACACCTGCATAAAAGGTTCGATCCAATTATCCCCAAACACACTAGCAATGGCTTGATTAAGCCCTTCAAATGGTAATTGCCCAATAATTAAGAACAAACTACCAACTACTGTTAGTGGCAGTATTGCTAACATCCCATCTTTAAGAGCAATGATTCCTTTCATGTTTACAAATCGCATGATTGGAGCGATAATTTTCTGAGAATTAAAATTAGACATGAGAAGCCTCCTTATTTTTCTCCTAGCAATTCTAGGGCTAGGTTTAATACTTTCTTACCATCTAGCATTCCATAATCTGCCATAGGAATGACAGCAATAGGAATATGGTTTGCTTCACAAATTGCTTTTGATTTATCCAAAGTATAAGCTACTTGTGGCCCTAACAAAGCGACATCTATTTCTGGAGCAAAATCTGCTAATTTCGCTTGAGAATATGCTTCAATTTCAGCGTCAATGCCTAATTCCTGAGCTGCCACCTTCATATTATTTACCAACATCCCTGTTGAAAATCCTGCTGCACAAAACAATCCAATTTTCATTTTCTTTTTCCTCCTTATTGTTTCGCTGAAAGTTCTTTACGTAAGTCAATCATTTCTTTAATCAAGTTGATCTCTGTGATTGAAGTCATTAAGTGATCTTGTGAGTGCACAAACAAAGCTGTAATCTCTGTCTTTGTCCCACCTGCTTCTTGGGCTAAAAATTTTGTTTGCAAGTTATGCGCTTCTAGCAATGCTGCATCTGCTTTTGCAATTTCGCCTTCAGAAGATGTAAAATCACCCTCCTTAGCATATGATAAAGCTTGGTAAATATGCTGTTTAGCATCACCCGCATTTAAAATTAAGCCCATAATAATTTGGTCTGCAACAATTATTTCCATGTGCACTACACTCCTTTGTAAATCTAATGAAAGCGCTTTTTCTATTGTCAATATACCATTTATATTTTTGCCGGTCAATAAAAACTACAACATTTGATTATTGTTTTTGGTTTTTGCACATTTGTGCTGTTCAACTCAAAAAAATAAGGACTGCATCCTTGCTGTCCTATTTTTTAGTAAATTGCTGATCACCATCTAATTCTAAAACTTTTAAGATTGTCGCTTCATCTGTGACTAAATGATTGATATAGTTGGCTTTTAAAACCGATAAAATTGCTTTTGCTTTTTGATCACCGTAGGCTAACGAGATGGTATTCGGAACCTTTCTCAATTCCTCCAATGTGATAGATATTGTTCTTTCCTGTAATTCAGGATAAACGGGGATACCTTCTTGATCAAAGAAACGACAGCAGACTTCTCCTACAGCATGTTCCGACTCCAATTTCTTAAAATCATTTGTTGTTAGCATATCAAACCACTGAGGATTCTTGCTATCTGCATGGCCACCAATCCCTACAGCAGCAACATCCAAACAACGCCAACTAGCTTTCAAGTCCTCGAAATACTTAGAAGATAAGATGCCTTCCGTTACCTCAGAATTTTCTTGAATGACACTCGCGTTTATAAAATGACATTCTCCATGAAATTTACTCGCCATACTGTAGATTAGAGTATTGACATGGTAGCGAGCATGGATATGACTGGGACCTCCAGCTAGGGGATAAAATTGAACACCATCCAAACGCTTAGTTCCAACTTGTTCCACCATTAATCTGAGAGACTTGCCCCATGAAAAACCAACTGTCATTCCATCTTCAATCAAATTTCGAAGCATGACAGCACTAGCTTGCGCTAGCCGCTTTTCAAGGCTTTCTCGTGGCTCATCAACTAGATTTGGTATAATCTCGATAGCTTTCAAGCCATATTTTTGTTTGATATAATTTTCTAAATGGAAGAGGCGAGTATCAAAATTTTCAATTTCAATTTTTACAACTCCCTCTTTTTTAGCCTCCGCTAACATTCTGCTGACAGTTGTACGGTAGATTCCAGTTTCTGCTGCGATTTGCGATTGACTTTTGTCTTCAACATAGTATAGATAGGCTAATTTAGCAAGTAACTTTTTCCGTTCATCTTTCAATTGACTTCTCCTTCTTATACTAAGTTTAAAATCGTTTGCGAATCCTCAAGTTTTTCTTTCGCTTCTTGAGATATATTCTTATCTGTTATGACTCTCGAAACTTGTGAAAGTGCAAATCGTCTGACGGTTCCACATTTCCCAAATTTACTTGAATCTGTCAAGACAACCACTTCCTTAGAAACATCGGACATAGCTTGAACAACTTCACTTCTCATCATATCTTTCCCAGTAAAGCCAAGTTCATCATCATATCCGTCAACCCCTACAAAAGCAAAGGGAACTCTAAACGAGCGGATTAATTCTTTCAAAAGCGGACCTACAGTCACTCTCGATTCTTTTTGAAATTCACCACCAAGTAGGATGATTTTACAAGAATCATATTCCTGAATATAATCTGCAATAAAATAAGAATTTGTCACAATCTTGACATTCTTTTTTGTTTGGCAAATTTCTTCCGCTAGCAAAGCACATGTAGAGCCCGATTCAATCAAAACCGTGTCGTTATCCTTAATTAATTTAGCAGCTTCCTTGGCTATTCTTTTCTTGGTATCATATTGAAAGGACAATCGAACATTGATATCATCTCCACTATTTAAAACAGCATAGCCGTGTTCTCTATGCAATAATCCTTTGGATTCTAGCTTGTCCAAATCCTTTCGAATGGTCACTTTAGAGACTTGTAATTTCTCAGACAAGCTATTAACATCAATCTTTTCAAATTCCGATACTAATTTCAATATTTCATCTAAACGTTGCATTCTTTTTACCTCTTCTCTATTTTAGCAAATTTTCGAGTGAATTCAAAACAAAATAAACTTTCGTTCGTAATTGAATTAGTTTCTTAAATAATGTATAATGGACTTACTAGATTGATAGGAGAGCAAAAATATGGAACAAAATCGTGGCATAATCTTTAATATCCAACACTTTAGTATCCATGATGGCCCTGGCATCCGAACTACTGTATTTCTAAAAGGATGTCCCCTGCGTTGTCCATGGTGCTCCAATCCTGAATCCCAGCGCGCAAATCCTGAAAAAATGTTGGATGCTGTTACTAAAAAGGAAACCATCACGGGAGAAGAAAAAACAGTTACAGAAATCATAGATGATGTCTTAAAAGACGTTGACTTCTACGAAGAATCTGGTGGTGGCCTTACCCTGTCTGGTGGAGAAATCTTCGCTCAATTTGAATTTGCCAAAGCAATCTTAAAAGCTGCGAAAGAAGTTGGACTTCATACTGCAATCGAAACGACAGCTTTTGTTGAACATGAGAAATTTGTCGATCTCATTCAGTATGTTGATTTTATTTATACAGACCTTAAACATTACAATACACTTAAACATAAGAAGGTGATTCTGTCAATAATTTTGTGTAAACACTCAAGTAAAGTTGCGGAGTGTTAATCAAATAAGCTTTCAAGTGTGTCA
>NZ_JAHZQQ010000006.1 GCF_019930045.1 Streptococcus australis
CTAGCTCAAACAGCTGGAAGAACACTCGCTTAATCAGAGGAATGACTTTGTTGCACTTGACTTGACAATTGGGGATTCTTTTATTTTCTGTATTGTTTCTACATTATAACACAAAATACTATGGATAAGCATAATATTCAAGGCGCCACACCAGCCAAACAGGCTAGAATATCTATCAAAGCTATTTCAGAAGCACTTACTCATAGTGACATCCAAATAACGAAGACTTATGTCAATACTACTGAAACAGTAAATCAAACAGCAGGAGAAATAGCCTTTAGAAGTCTCAAAAAGCAATAGGGTGAACTTTAGTTTTTTGAACAAAAAAAGACATCCAAGAGAAAATTCTTGAATGTCTGTAAACGTTGATATAATCGTGTTGATTAACGTTTTGAGAATTGTGATGCTTTACGAGCTTTTTTCAAGCCTGGTTTGGAAAGTATGGGTTTCAGTTGAATTAAAAACAGCGTAATATCAAGGGTTTTCAGAACGATATCTACTTTTTAATTTCATAAAATTTGAATCAATATTTTTTAAATAGGGGAATAGTTCAGTTCTGTATGCATTTATATAATACACCTACAAAGCTTATTATATCAGATTTTTCCCAGTTTTAGAAAATAGGTAGAGATTAAAACAACATCTAGATTTTACAAAAATTCTTGATCAAACAACCTTTACAACGAGTTGACGTATTTATAAATAAAAGGAATCGCTATCAAAAATTGGTTTATTTTCAATTTGGAATTTACACAAATTTTCGGACAATTGGAGCAAGTAGTATTACTATAAAGTATTATAAATAGTGATAGGAGTTAAACCTTCTTCTTTTCTTTTTCAAGAGATTCCATGCTTTTATTGTAAAGTTTATTTTCTTCCTGATATGTTTGACTTAATCTAGTTTCAAACCTAGAAATTCTCTTTTCAAAATTATCTCTATTTTCTTCTAATTGCCGCAATTCATGTATTGGAAGTTCTTGATGATGTTTATGACAATAGGAGATGATAAAGTCAGTCATATCTTCAGATAGTCTTTTTGCATCTCGCTTCATATCTTGATAATCTAATTCATAATCTGCTACTTTCCTTCTAAAAGCTTGATGATCACTCTCAACTTTACTAATTTTATCATTAATATTCATGAATTCTCCTAAAGTATTGGACTGGTAAGATCAGGTTTAGGCACTTCAGTTAAAATCTTGTTGATGGCATCAGCAGCACCACCTGTTAATCCTCCTTCTAGGGAAGCAGGTACTTGAGAAATAGCAAAATTTTGCATTTTAAACGCCTGATTAGCCAGCCATGTTTGTAAAATAGCTCCTTCAGCCATTAGGGCAGCTTTTGTTGCTGAAACTAGGGCCTGGATTGCTAATCGTTCTTGAACTTTCATGTATTCAGTTTTTATGCGCTCTGCTTCTAATCGATCTTCAGTATTCGGTTCAATCATTCATTAACTCCTTTTAATTGCTAAAAATCTTGGCCCCTATTTGATCACTTTCAATAATTCTATCAGCAACTTTATTCAGATTATCTGAAATTTGAGACATTCTATTCTTATAATCGCTTGCTGAAGTGATCGTTTTTGTCTCTTTCCCACTGTTCCATGCAGTATCCAAACTTAGTTCAGATAATAGAGCCTCTACTTCACTAGATGGTAAGTGACGAGCAATACTATATGCTTCAGTTTTAAGGGATGAAATTTTTTGAGAGACATTTTCCTTTGCAGATTCAATTTTTGATTTAATTTCTTCCTCGTAAACCTCAGCTTGAAGTTTCGTGGTTTCCGCACTTACTCGGACCAATTCTTCTCTTAAACTAATTTTTTTACTACCAGAACTAGTCTTTAAGGAATCCTTTAATTCTTTGATTTGTTTGATATTTAAAGAAATCAAATCTTGTTTAGTTGGCTCAGGAGCGAAGTCTCCATAATTCTTTAAATACTCACGAACATAGTATTCAGGAGTCACCTTGTCCATTTCTAAACCATAATTATAAATTGAATTTGTAAACTGAGGATTTCTTGCTTTATATTCTGCTATCTTACGAACCTGCTTTTCTGTCATACCAGAGGCAAAACGATTACGTTTATAATACCAGTCAACGTCTAAAGCGTTTCCCTTCATATGTGGTGTCCTAGGTGAATGTCCATCTTCGTCACCAACAACTTCAAACATCATTGTTTTTCCGTAGGGAACAGCACCACCATTACCATCAAGTTTAACAACATCACGCCGACTATCTCTATAAATAGTCGCGTTTTTATTAAGATAGGCAACTTGTTCTTTTGATATACCGCCTGTGTCAACTGCTTTTTTGGCAGCAAAATCCATGAAATTTGTAACTTTAATAGTTCGATTTTCTTTAAGACCATACTTTGAAGCTGTATAGGCAACTCCTGGACCTGATTGACTATGACCAGACATGTTAGAGATTACAGCATTTTTATCTTTGGATTCAATCTTCTGTTGTGTATCTAAGTAAAATTTATCAATATCCTTTGCCTGAGCCGTCAACCCAAATACTGTAGAACCTATGGCATTTGAAAAGGAAAACGTAATATCGAAATCTTTTTTCCAAAAATAACCTTGCTCATCAAAATACTTTAAATGTTCAAAAGGAATCTGTGTTCCAGCAACAACTATTGTTGTTTCTTTATAATTTGGATTCTCCCCTTTTTCATTATCAACAGGCACAACTGCCAATGCTTGAGTTGTAGCATCCATACTGTTAACGATTTGGAAATATCTCACCTCATCATTTATATAATACTTTATTACCTTACCAGGCTTTTCCCTGACCTTACTTTTAAGCCCTAACTGTAAGTTCTGTACTTCTTCATCAGACAAAGCCATATCATTCGTCTCCTTTGCTTAGCTCAACATTATAAATGATTTCAGCTTCAGGACTCCCTTTACTATCCTTCACAACTCCTTTTAACTGACCATCTTCTACTAATAATTCGATATTTCCATCTATAAAAGGCTGTTTGGTCAGTTTAACTTCATTAGGTAAATGTTGTTCTTTGGAAACATCAATAAATTTCCCATTTGAGTCCTTTAATTCTATAACTTCATTCCCATCTCCATCAAAATCTACTATTATATGTGAGACGATACCAATGTCACTTGAGATTACATTTTTAACTTCAGTACCAAGAGTAGCTTCATTTCCGTGCTTATCATAAATAGTGGGACGGATATAGACATTTGAGAAAGTTGATCCTTCCTCAGTAACGTAGATTGGGGAAAACTCAATCTTTTCAACCCCTGAGTAATGCTCTTTTATATAAGTTCCTAGTTGTTCTTCTAGCAAACGAAAGCCATGCTGATAGAGTTTGGCTGTTTTGGGACCAAGATTTGGTTTAGTCAGCTTGTTATACATATATGTTCCTCCAAATATAAGAATGATTACAATAGCAATTATTTTAGTAACCTTATTTCTCATTAGTCGCCTCCGATCTAATTGATTATCCACCATTTTTTCATGCAACTATATTACTTATTATAACATAATTCCCAATTTGTAACATTTAGCCAAACAGAAAAGCATCCCGTATTTTTGATACGAAATGCTTTCAATAAGTGTAAATAAGTTTTAACGTTTACTAAATTGTGATGCTTTACGAGCTTTCTTAAGACCTGGTTTCTTACGCTCAACTTTACGTGAGTCACGTGTAAGAAGTCCTGCGCGTTTCAATGAATCGCGGAAGTCTGGGTCTACTTGAAGAAGGGCACGAGCGATACCGTGACGGATAGCTCCTGCTTGACCAGCGTATCCACCACCTACAACGTTAACGAAAACGTCGTATGAACCTACAGTTGAAGTAACTGCGAATGGTTGGTTGATGACCAAACGAAGGTCAGCGTGTGGGATGTACTCTTCAACATCTTTTTTGTTAACAGTGATTTTACCAGTTCCTGGAACAAGGCGAACGCGTGCAACAGCGTTTTTACGACGTCCAGTACCTGCATATTGTGCTTGTGACATACTTTATTGTTCCTTTCCTTAGATAAGTCCTGAAATATCAAGAACTTCTGGCTGTTGTGCAGCGTGAGTGTGCTCAGCTCCAACGAATACTTTCAATTTCATACCTTGAGCGCGGCCAAGAGTATTGTGTGGAAGCATACCTTTAACTGATTTCTCGATCAAACGAACTGCATTTTTAGAACGAAGTTCACCAGCAGAGATTGATTTCAATCCACCTGGGTGGTTTGAGTGAGTGTAGTAGATCTTATCAGTTGCTTTTTTACCAGTCAATTTAACTTTTTCAGCATTGATAACGATTACGAAGTCACCTGTATCAGTGTGTGGTGTGAATGTTGGTTTGTTTTTTCCGCGAAGCACGCTAGCAACAACTGCTGAAAGGCGTCCAAGAGGTACATCAGTTGCGTCAACAACGTACCATTTGCGTTCTACTTGGCCTGGTTTAGCCATGAATGTAGTTTTGTTCATGATTTCTCCTATATGAATGTCGTTTTTGTTTACAGGGCGGATGTTCCGGTCCGCAAGTTATTTGAAAGGTTCCGGGGCCTTACAAATGGGGTAAACAATACCGCCTACTATTGTATCAAATTTTTTAAATAAAAGTCAACCGATTTGAAAAATTATTTGCGATTTTCTTTTCCTATCACAAAGCCGATGAGAGAATTAGGACCGACGTGGGCAGCAATGACTGGCCCTAGTGGCATAATCAAGACTTGGGAGATGGCCGGATTCTCCAACAATTGAGCCTTGAGCTCTTCTGCTCCTGCCAAATCATCTGTATAGGATACCAAGGCTGTGCTGTGGCCGATATCTTCCTGGATGAGGGTGAGCATTTCCCGCATGGCTTTTTTACGTCCGCGTACCTTAGCGATTGGAGCTAACTTGCCTTCTTCATCAATCCAAAGAAGGGGTTTGATGTTGACCAAGCTTCCGACGATGGCTGAACTCTTAGAAAGACGTCCGCCACGCATAAGATGGTAGAGATCATCCACCAAGAAATAGGTCCGCAACTTAGGAGCCACTTCCATCAGTTCTTCCTTAACTTGATCCAAACTCTTGCCGGCATCACGCGCCTCAACTGCTAGCATAGACAAGTAGCCTTCTCCTATCCCTGCAGCTTTTGGATCGATGATTTCGATGACAGCTTCTGGGTAGTCTTCAAGGACCAAGTCTCTTGCCATGACCGCACTCTGGTAGGTCCCTGACAAAACTGAAGAAAAGGCGATATAGAGGAGATTTTCCTTGCGTTGAGCGTAGCCTTTGAAAATCTCTTGGAATTGCCCAACATTGACCTGACTGGTCGTTGGTTTAGCACCCTTTTGCATTTCTGCTAATAATTGGGGGCTGGTGAGTTTGTCTGGACCTACTGTCTCATAATGAGTCCCATCGATTTGGATTGACAAACCGACGATCTCTACATCATGCTCCAGTGCCCATCTTTCATCTAAATCTGCAGTTGAATCTGTTAAAATTTTAAAGGTCATTTACTTGCTCCCATCTCTTTTTGTAGTTGACGTAGGCCCTCTTGGTCAAAAGGTCGTATCGGTGGTTTTTGATCGTTGACGGCTCCTCGCGCCTGGTTCAAGTCGGCCTTGACAACGGCAACTCTCTTCTCCAGCTCACGCGCCGAAACACGAAGTGCTCCTTGAGCAAAGACCGTCCATTGCTCATTCAAGTCACTCGTCACGACGGATACTTGGTGAAGGGGTGTATTGAGCTCTGCTGCCAAACGTTCAATGTAGTCATCGGCGGTCTCCTCCTCCGCTGTGAAGACCACTTGGACCTGAAATTCTTCATAGGTCTGGCGAATCCCTGGCATGTATTGGGCATCAAAGACACAAATCACGCGAATGCCTTCAAAGCTGGCATAGTGGCTCAGCTTCTCTAAGAGGATCGTTCGTGCAGCATCCAGCTCACTCTTCTTAAAGAGTTGGCGGGTCTCCTGCCAGAAGGCAATCATGTTGTAGCCATCCACTAACAAGATCTTTTCTTTCATCGACTGCCTCCTTCCTACGATTTTCCTCTACTATAGTTTGTTGCGAAAGACCTCATACATAAGGATCGCTGCAGCGACACTGGCATTCAGACTTTGGACATGCCCCTGCATCGGAATAGTAATCATTTCATCCACTTGCTTTTTAATATTGGTCGAAATGCCCTTGCCTTCGTTTCCAATGATGAGGGCTAGCTTCCCACTGGTATTCCATTTGTGAGAAGGCGTCCCGTTCATATCGGTTCCAAAAATCCAAAAACCTGCTTCTTTGAGCTTATCCAAGGTTTGGCTAAGGTTGGTCACACGAGCAATGGGAACATGCTCCACTGCTCCAGTTGAGGTCTTGGCGACAACTGGGGTCACCCCAACAGCACGGTGCTTGGGAATGATGACTCCCGCTACCTGAGTAGCATCGGCTGTTCGGAGAATGGATCCTAAGTTATGCGGATCGGTCAAACCATCCAAAATCAAGAGCAGAGGATTGTCTTGATTAGCAACCTGGGTCAAGATCTCATTCAAGTCCGTATAGGCAAATTCCGAAACCCGCAAGACAAAACCTTGGTGGACAGCCCCTTCTGTCATCTCTTGCAAGGTCTTCTTAGGAGTCCAAGAAATGGACACCTTTTTATCTGCTGCCAGATCCTTGATTTTTTCTACATTTTTTCCACGCAAATCGTCCTGGATATACAATTTATTTCCTGTATTTGCAATCAGTGCTTCTGTGACGGCATGAACACCGTAAACAATATCGTTTTTTTCCATGAAACTAGTATAACACAATTGCCATATCTGGTGAAACATTTGGAGTAGCCCAGTTTGCTTGTGGTATAATAAAACTAGTTTAGAAAAAGGAAAGAATCCGCATTATGCCACTTATTCACCGAACCATCAAGATGGTCCTCGCCACCTGTTTGGCCATCTTGCTTGCAGAGTTTTTAGGTCTGACCTACGCCACCTCTGCGGGGATCATTGCCATTCTCAGCATTAGCGATACCCGTAGAAGTACCGCCAAACTAGCCTATAATCGCTTTATGTCCATGCTTCTTGCTCTCCTCCTTGGAAGCTTAGCCTTTCAGATTCTCGGCTTCAATCTCTGGGCCCTTGGTTTTTATCTGGCCACCTATGTGCCCCTTGCTTTCCTACAAGGCTGGGAAATTGGTATCACGCCCAGCTCTGTCCTGGTTACCCATCTCCTGCTAGAAAAATCCACTTCACTTTCTTTATTGGGAAATGAAGTAGCTATTTTCCTAATCGGAACCAGCTTTGCCCTCCTAGCCAATCTCTATATGCCTTCTCGACAGGAAGAAATTGATCGCTATCATGAAATTGTCGAGGAGCAACTCAAGAAAATTCTCTATCGCTTTGCAGAGTTTCTAGGAAAAGGAGATGGGAGCAACGATGCTAGCTTGATTCGTGAGCTAGATACCATCTTAAAAGAAGCTCTCGATTTAGTCTATTTAGACCACTCCAATCACCTCTTCCATCAGACCAACTACCATATCCACTATTTTGAGATGCGCAAGCGCCAAAATAATATCCTGCGGGACATGGCCAATAATGTAAACAACTGCCAATTAGCTGCGAGCGAGAGTCTTATTTTGGCCCAACTCTTTGCTAAAACAGCCAGCCAGCTCAGTCAGGAAAATCCAGCCCAATTCCTACTTGACGAAATCAACCGCTATCTAGCAGTCTTCCGCGAGCGACCTCTCCCTCGATCTCGTCAAGAATTTGAAACCCGAGCGACCCTTCTGCAGCTCCTCCGGGATCTTGAAACCTTTATCTCCATCAAGGTGGAATTCTATCAAACCTACCTGAAGGAACTGCAAGCATAAACCCTTCTTTAGAGACTGGGAAGATTTTCCCAGCTCTTTTTCTTTGCCATCAATCTGTAACGAATTTCAAGAGAAAAACTTCCATATATATTGAAAGCGCTGTCATAAAGTGTTATGATAGGGATATAGCAAATCAATAGGAGGTCATCACGATGAATTCTTCATACAAGAGACGTTTATACACAAACGCCCTCAGTCTCTCTACCGCCGTCCTTTTAGCCTTCCTAGCTCAGGGACAGGTAGCCGCAGATACTGTCGAGACAGCAAATCCTAGCTCGCCAGTAGAAAGTGTTCTCAAACCAGAGGCATCAAGTGCTAGTCCGGCAAGCAGTACAGAGGCCACCAGTCCTGCTCCTGCAGCAGATACGCTTGCTAGTCCTGCTAGCCCAGAAGCAAGCTCTTCTACTGCTTCAGACACTACTAGCCCTAGTGCTAAGCCAGAAAACACAGGAACAGAGCGAGCAGCAAACGCAGAGCCATCTATCAGCCTTAGTGATAGTCCTGTTTACATGTCTGAAAAAGAAACGCTGACGGATACCGTTAAGGATCAAGCTCAGGCTGCTGGCAAGATTAGCTGGACTTTGGACGACAAACCACTGGAAGAGTGGAAAACTTGGGACATGGAGAAAGGAACTCTATCCAAAGATCCCTTCATCACAATTGAAGAGAACAAAAACGGAAACGATTTGGATCTGACCTTTACGGTCAAGGAACTCTTTGGCGAAGATTTAAGCCTTCGGACTCCTAATAATATCCGTCGGACCTATCGGAACTATATCGGTGACCACACTTTGGTTGGAACCAGCGCTGATCTTGGCCTAACCATTCGCAAGAATCTAACATTCCGTCCATATAAAGATTTCCATACCCACGAGGAAATGCTAGCTTCCATTGAGCAGACAAGGGCAGAAGCCAAAACAGACCGTCTAGTTCAGATTGAAACTCTGGGCAAGAGTGCCCAAGGACGGGATATGAAGATGGGAATTGTAAGTAAGGACCAAGCAAGTATTGACCATTACCTCTCATCTACCAATCCAACAGCTCTTACCAAACCAAGTGAAATGCTGGCAGCTCTAAAGGACAAGACCTTGGATTACAAACTGCCTGTCCTGGTTCATAATACGCATGCGGATGAACAACCTGGGATTGATATCATCACCGGTCTCTTCCGTACCTTCGCCACAGAAAATCAAGTCACTTTTAAAACGACAGACGAAGCTGGTAACGTCAAGAATGTGACCCTGGACATCCCAACTCTTTTAAACAAATTTATCTTCTTGTTTGACTTCACGGAAAACCCTGACGGGGATGCCCTTAACCTACGCGCTTTGGCCAATGGACTGGATCCAAACCGGGATGCTAGTTACCAAACCAACCCTGAAGTCCGCACTGTCATCCAAATGATTAACAAGTGGAATCCAATTGCTCTCTATGATATCCATGGATTTGTCAAAGAATTCTTGATTGAGCCTGCAACACCTCCACATGATCCGAACTTTGAATACGACCTCATGTCCAATCTCATGCTGGAAAATGCTCATCATATGGGACGAGCTGGAGTTGCCAATTCCAAATACGACAGCTACATCATTCCAAAACTGGATTGGGGAGATGGCTGGGATGATTCCTTCTCTGGTTATACAGGTGTCTATGCCGTTTACCACGGTATTTTAGGACATACCATCGAAATTCCAGAATCCAACCAAGAGTCCTACTATGCTGGACGCAATGCTGTCCTTGGTGGCATTGACTTCCTCAACCAAGATCCAGACAAGCTTCTTGAGATGCGCCTCAACTTCTACCTACGTGGCCTCAACAAGATTGAAGATCCAAAAGCAGAGAACGAACTAGTTGGACCAACTGGTGAAGTTGTCGGTCGTGTGAAGAATGGTCGTCCGAAGTTCTTCCCGGATTACTATGTCATCCCAATGGGCTTGGACAAAGATAACGATGCCCAAGAAGCCTTCAATATGATCGACTATTTCAAACGAAATGGCGTTCTCGTTAAAGAACTCAAAGAAGATACAGGCACCTACAAAAAAGGAGATCTCGTCATTGATATGGCCCAAGCCAAACGGGGCTATGCCAACCATATCCTCTACAAAGGTTCCAACGAATCAGCCTGGGCTGCCATGTATGCAGAACTTCTCGTCAACTTCCCTGATATGAGAGGTTTCAAGGCAGAACCAGTCTTTAAAGACGGTCTCTTTACAGGCAAACTAGGAGAAGTGACAACTACCCGTGCCACTCGAACCTCAGAAATCGATCCAAAAGCGCCATACTATGTCATTGCCAATACCTCTGCTAGTGCTGTCCAAGCTGTTAACAAGGCGATTTCTCAAGGAAAATCTGTCTACCTAACAGATGATGGTTACATCGTTGATCGCGATACTTTTGCATCGCTCCTTCCAAACTATGCTATCTACGGAGATGCCCTCTACAAGGTTCCAAACGGCCCAACCTTGAAACCTTTGAAGATCTACTCACCTTCTTATCACTATTACTGGGCAGGAGTCGACTCACCAGCCCATACTAGCTTGGTACTTGAAAAACTTGGCTTCCAAATCGTTGATACACCAGAAGAAGCCGATGTAGTGGTTCTTGAAAGCAATCGCTTTGATGCTTCCATCTTTGGTAAGAAACCAACTCTTGTCATCGGTGGTAGTGCTATGCAGAAACTAGAAAAATTGGGTGTCCTAGAAGGATTTGACGCTGAAAAACTAAAAGGTGGCAGTGACTACGAAGGCTTGATGAAAGCTATTATTGACGATCAAGATCCATTGACTAGTGGTTATAAGAAGAACACCCTCTTCTACTCCAACTCTGGTAACTGGATTGAAAAAGTGCCAAGCAACTTCAAGACCTTGATGAACATCGCTCCTAACGACTACTATGTCGCTGGTTGGTGGCCAAAAAATGAAGTCCTAGCCAATAAGGTCATGGCCATCTCTGGAGAACTTCTTGGGCAACCACTCTTTGTCTATGCCGGAAATCCAACTAACCGTCAACACCCTGTCCACTTCTTCCGCTGGGTAACCAACGCTATCTTCGGTAGCCAATTGGCAACCTTGACGGACTACATCCCACCGAAAGAACCAGATCGGGTAGTGGTTCCAATCTACAACCAAGGAGAACAGAAAAAGGTAGAGCAACCTCATGCTCCTTTACCAACTACTCCTAAAGAAGAAAAAGAATCTGGTGTCGTTCATTCACTCAGCTACCATGTAGGACAAAGCTTCCAAGAGGAAGACAAAGCTCCAGCTCTCCCACAAACAGGAGATGAGTCTATAGCTCACTTTGTCCTTTCAAGCTTCTTGCTAGCAGTTAGCGGAGGCTTCCTCCTCTTGAAAAAGAAAGAAGTTGAGTAAGTTCCAGGTTTAGACTTGGATGACATGAAAAGAACCTTCGCAGACGCGAAGGTTCTTTCTATTCCACCAATTCCAGCACGATGGTTTGGTAAGGGGCCAATTCTAATACCTGGTCTCCTTCTTGGAACAACCCTGCGGTATTATTTAAAACGACCGTTTTAATCGGAGCTGTCAACTCCAAAGTGGCCTGGCGATTTTGGAAATTGCTGATTACCAAGAGACGCTTGTCCCCACGACGTTCGAAGGCGATGATATTCTCACTTTCCCGATAAGCTGGGATCATATCTCCAAACCGGATGGTATTTCCATAGAGGGGATGGCGATACAAGGCCGTTAACTGGCGGTAATAATTCAAGATGGAGTCTGGATCTTTTTCCTGGTCCTCTACATTAATAGAATAGTCTGGTTTGGGACTGATCAGCCAGGCTGGTCCATCGCTAAAGCCCAGACCTGGCTCTCTTGTCCACTGCATCGGTGTCCGCGCATTGTCTCGGCTATAGTTGGCAATCACTGCTAAGGCTTCTTCCTCACTCAAACCAGCTTCTTTAGCAACGTGGTAGCCATTGATGGTCGCGATATCATCAAAGTCCTCCACTGATTCAAAGACTTGGTTCTCCATTCCAATTTCTTGACCTTGATAGATAAACGGAATTCCCTTGCGCAAAACCTGAATGGTTCCCAGGGCTTTTTTACTGGTATCGTTTACTGGACCTTCTGCGATATAATGGGACACCCCACGAGGTTCGTCGTGGTTTTCGATGATGGTCGAGAGAATACCAATCCTATCTGCGCGCTCATGCGCTTGGAAAATACTTTCCTTGAGTTCATCTGCTGTTGGAAGACTATGGTCAAACCAGCCTTTTCCTTCCTGACCCAGCATGGTTTGTTTGAAGTCAAAGATGGAAGAGAAGACACCATCTTTTCCAATAAAGAAGTGCAACTCTTCATCGGTTTCATTGAAAACTTCTCCTACAGTGAAAGCATTGTACTTGGCAAAGGTTCGCTCCTTTAACTCTTGCAAGAAGGGTTCAATGGGTTGCGCATTCACTAGCGACTCCGGCACTGGGACCAGGCCATTGTCACGATCGGACGGAAGCGAACGCCATTCTAAATCCTTTTTAATATTGATGATGGCATCAATCCGGAAACCCGCGATTCCCTTGTCCAACCACCAATTGATCATCCTGTAAATTTCTTCGCGCAAGACAGGATTTTGCCAATTGAGATCTGGCTGATCCTTGTGGAAAGAATGAAGATAGTATTTGTTGGTGCCAGGAACCGGCTCCCAAACACTGCCCCCAAAGTAACTTTCCCAGTTGTTGGGTTCTTTGTCACTTTCGATAAAATAAAAGTAATCCGCATAAGGACCATCTGGATCCGCTAAAGCCTTTTGGAACCACTCGTGATGACTGGAGCAATGGTTAACCACCAAGTCCATAATGATAGAAATCCCTCGCTTCTTACCTTCCGCAATCAACTCTTCCATATCTTCCATGCTCCCAAAAAGGGGGTCAATGGCATAATAATCGGAAATATCATATCCCTGATCAATAAAAGGGCTCTTGTAAACAGGCGATAACCAGAGAATATCAATCCCCAACTGTTGAAGGTAATCGAGTTTCTCCGTGATTCCTTTTAAATCACCAACACCATCGCCATTGCTGTCCTTAAAGCTTTTTGGGTAGATCTGGTAAGCGACCTTCCCCTTCCACCAGTCTTTTTCCATGTCTTGTCTCCTTAAAATGAAAGAGACCGAGACAAATCGTCTCAGTCTCTATAGTGTCAGTAGGTATTAGTATACTGTTTTTTCAGTTTCTTTATCGAAGAAGTGAGCTTTGTTCAAGTCAAATCCAAGTTCGATTGTTTCACCAGTTCCAAGGTAGTCACGCGCATCTACTTTTGCGATAAATTCGTTGTCACCAACTTGGCAGTACAAGTGAGATTCAGAACCAAGCAACTCAGACACTGAGATGGTTGCTTTCACGACTGATTCTGGGAATGTTTCAAGGAAAGCAGCTTCTGTATTCACGTCTTCTGGACGGATACCAAAGATCAATTCTTTACCATCATAGCCTTTTTCTTTCAAGACTTTCAAAGCACCTTCTGGAACTTTCAAATTCAATCCATTGGCAACGATGTGTCCACCTTCCAATTTTACATTGATGAAGTTCATCGCAGGGCTTCCGATAAATCCAGCTACGAATTTGTTAACTGGGTTTTTGTACACTTCTTGCGGAGAACCAATTTGTTCCACACGTCCAATTGTACCAGTACCAGCTGGGTTTTTAGTAGCTGACATGATAACGATACGGTCTGCCAATGTCATCGCTTCTGTTTGGTCGTGAGTTACGTAGATGGTTGTAGCACCGATACGACGGTGGATTTTCGCGATTTCAGCACGCATCGATACACGAAGTTTAGCATCCAAGTTTGACAAAGGTTCGTCCATCAAGAACACTTTTGCATCACGGACAATCGCACGTCCCATAGCCACACGTTGACGTTGACCACCAGAAAGGTCAGCTGGTTTACGATCCAAGAATTCTTTCAAGCCAAGGATTTCAGCTGCTTCTTGTACACGTTTGTCGATATCTTCCTTGCTGTATTTACGCAATTTCAAACCAAATGCCATGTTATCGTAAACAGTCATGTGTGGATAAAGAGCGTAGTTTTGGAATACCATGGCGATGTCACGGTCTTTAGGTGCTACGTTGTTTACAACAGTACCATCGATGGAACATTCACCTTCTGTGATATCTTCAAGACCAGCGATCATACGAAGAGTTGTTGATTTACCACATCCTGAAGGACCTACGAAAACGATAAACTCTTTGTCTTTGATGTCCAAGTTGAAGTCTTCAACTGAATAGTGTTCGCTGTTTGGATATTTTTTGTAAATATTTTTAAGATTTAATTCTACCATGATGGTACTCCTTTGATTTTTATAGTTCTATTGTAAATGAAAACGCTTTACAAATCTATGGCAGGTCTCACAAAAAAGAAAAAGAGTTTTGTGCAAGTTGCACAAAACTCTCGATTGATTCCGTTTAAATTACATCTTGCAAGACTAAATGGTAGCAAAGAGCCAGATCTGTCAGATTTTTTAACTGGAGACCCGTTAGCTCCTCCCATTTATCCATCTTATATTGAAGGGAATTGCGATGGAGATAGAGTTGCTGGGCCGCCTTGGTCACAACTGCTCCATTGTCCCAAAGTGCAACAATGATGTCCTGCAACTGATCTTGACTCGCAATCAACTGACGCAAGCCTTCTTTGATAGGATGTAGATCCAAATCAGTCTGTTCGATTCCCCACAGATAGAGTTGAGAAAAGCGGTAGACTCCCTGATGACCTTGTCGAATCCAGGACCTAAAAACTGCCCTCTCTGTCCGAATCATTGAAGACAGTTTCCCATCTTTAGACTCTCCCCAAACCTGTCCCACCATGATGGAAAGATTGAGGTTGAAATCATACTCCATGGCAGAAACAGTATCTTTTAAAATAGCAGCCACAGCTAGCGACTGGTCTTGATCTAGAACGAACACATAATCTTGCCCACTCAGTTGCAAGGCTGCTCGAAAGTTGGGCAAGAGTGTCTGCATCATCTCTAACCAAGAAGCCGTTCCTTCCGCTGTCGAATGCGAGACGTGGCAATAGACAAGTTGCATTTTTTTGATGACTTGAGGAGCTTTTCCCTTCCCATCGATCAGGTATTGGTACCAAGGATTGGGGGCAAGATCTTCCTCACTAGCCAACCAGGCAATCAATTGTTTTTCTCTCTCGGTCAGCTCTTCTTCCTTCAGTAGCAACCATTGCTGGGCCTGAAGAGGGATGGCTACAAAACCCGCTGGTGGAGTCGGTTGATCCGTCACCTCAGCATGAGGGAACCACTCTCTGATATCTTTCACTACTTTATCCCTTCTTCCACTTTTTGGATACACCAAGCTACCAGTTCTTCTAAACGAGAAATTTCATTGGTCAAATGCAGGTAACCCATAACCGCTTCAAAGCCTGTCGACATACGATAGGTCACGACGTCGGCATTTTTGGCCTTGGTATGGCTATTGGTATTACGACCGCGTTTATAGATTTCGACTTCTTTCACTGTCAAAACATCTTCCTCAAGCATCATCGCAATCAGATTAGCCTGAGCCTTGGCAGAGACATACCTAGTTGCATTCTGGTGGAGTTTATTAGGCTTGGTCATCCCTTGCAAAATCAAATGCTTACGGATATACATGGAATAAACCGCATCCCCTTCAAAGGCAAGAGCTATGCCGTTGATTAGATTGATATCAATCACGTGTCCACCTTACACCTTCTTTAGTGTCTAACAGTTTAATCCCTTGAGCTGCTAGCTCATCTCGAATCTCATCTGCTCGCGCAAAATCTTTATTAGCCCGTGCTTCTTGTCGTTCTGCAATCAAGGCTTCAATATCCGCAGCTAAAACTTCTTCGATAAAGACTACACCAAAGACTTCTAACATCTTTGCCAAAGCCTCCTTGACGTCTTGGTTGTAATGACCTGAGTTGATCCATTTGGCCATTTCAAAGACAACGGTGATCCCGTTCGCTGCATTGATATCTTCATCCATTGCCGCGATAAACTTGTCCACAAAGCTTTGCAAGTCTGCTGGATCTACTTCTCCGGTGAAGGGTTGCTCATAGGTGTTTTTCAAATACTTGAGGTTGGTCTCCGCATCGCGTACAGCTTTTTCTGTGAAGTTGATGGGCTTGCGGTAGTGTTGGGTCGCAAAGAAGAAACGAAGCACTTGACCATCGATGGTCTTCAAAGCATCATGCACAGTGATAAAGTTGCCTAAGGACTTGGACATCTTGACATTGTCGATATTGACAAAGCCATTGTGCATCCAGTAGTTGGCAAAGGTTTGACCAGTTTTAGCCTCTGACTGGGCAATTTCATTGGTATGGTGTGGAAACTCAAGATCAGCTCCACCACCGTGGATATCAATAGTATCCCCTAAAATCCCCGTTGACATAACCGAACATTCAATGTGCCAACCCGGACGACCAGGTCCCCAAGGGCTTTCCCAAGAAACTTCACCTGGTTTGGCAGCTTTCCAGAGGGCAAAATCCACCGGATTTTCCTTGCGGGCCGTTTCTTCATCTGTCCGACCAGAAGCACCTAGCTCTAAGTCTTCCAAAGTTTTATTGGCCAATTTGGCATAGTTGTGGGATTTTTCCACACGGAAATAAACATCCCCTTGGCTCTCGTAGGCATAGCCTTTTTCGATCAAGTCAGTGACGAAGCGAATGATGTCATCCATAAACTCGACCACACGAGGGTGGCGGGTTGCAGGTTTCACTCCAAGAGCCGTCACATCCTCACGAAAGGCCGCAATGTATTTGTCTGCCACTTCCTGAGGCGTAATGCCTTCCTCTTTGGCACGGTTGATAATCTTATCATCCACATCTGTAAAGTTGGAAATGTAGTTAACTTGGTAGCCACGATACTCAAAGTAGCGACGAATCGTGTCAAAGGCTACCGTTGAACGGGCGTTCCCTACGTGGATATAGTTGTAAACAGTTGGCCCACAAACATACATGCGGACCTTTCCTTCCTCGATGGGGACAAATTCTCGCAAATCACGAGACATAGTATCATAGATTTTAATCATAAACAAGATTGTAAGGGCATCTTCTATTCTACTAAGTCTGACAAGGGATACAAATCCGCGCCTACTTTCAGCAGTAAAATAATCTAAGCGACAAGGTCCCTTAAAAGCCCTCCATCCTTTCTATCTAAAAATAAGAGAAGAAGCAAGAAAAGTAGAAAATGAGCTAAAAGCGGTGAAGCCTTTTTCTCAGACTACCGTTTAGGCTCAAATTCTTATTTCATTCATGCAAAGTTCTAGAGATTAGAAGACTCGTGACTTTCTTCTTTACAGTGTTCAAGTTTTTGAACATAGTATTCCCGTTTTTCCTCTTCTTGGTGAATAATCGGTTCATCCTTCTTGCCGTGAACACGAACAATTTTAGCCGGAATCCCCACAACAGTGACATCACTCGGCACATCAGAAACGACGACGGCACCTGCTCCAACCTTGGATTTGGCCCCAATCTCAATAGGTCCAATGACTTGAGCATGGGCAGACACCAGCGCTCCTTCCTTGACGGTTGGATGGCGCTTCCCTGTATCCTTTCCAGTTCCACCGAGCGTCACCCCATGGTAGAGCATAACGCCTTTTTCAACAACGGCTGTCTCACCAATAACGAGACCTGCCCCGTGGTCGATAAAAACTCCCGAAGCAATGGTCGCACCTGGATGGATTTCAATCTGAGTCCAAAAACGCCAGAACTGGCTATGCATGCGAGCTAGGAGTTTAAAGCCATGGTTCCACAAAAAGTGAGAAACACGGTGAGCAGCCAGTGCTTTAACCCCTGGATAGGTCAAGAGGACCTCCAGCGAGGTACGTGCTGCTGGGTCATTTTCTTTTACAATATCAATGGTTTCACGCCACCATCCCATACCGTGCTCCTTTCTTTTGATTGCTTATTCTTTTGTTTCTTGACCTGCATCTTTGGCAAAGTCTTTTCTAGGTTTGTGGTGACGAGGACGATCGCCATGACGATGACCCTTATCCCCTTTGTCTTCTGCATGTTCCGGTTTTGGAGGACGAGGAAGAAGAGCTTTCATCGAAGCATCTACACGACCTTTTTCATCAATCTTGATGACCTTGACATCGACTTCGTCTCCGATTTCCACTAAATCTTCGACGCGGTTGGTACGTGTCCAAGCCATTTCAGAGATGTGAACAAGGGCATCCGTCTTGTCAAAGAGGTTAACAAAGGCACCGAATTTCTCGATCCGAACCACTTTGGCATGGTAGACTTCATCCACCTTGGCTTCACGAACCAAACCAGCAATGATTTCTTTAGCACGGCTGATGGCATCTTGGTCGCTCGAGTAGATAGATACGTTACCTTCTTCGTCGATATCAATCTTAACGCCTGTTTCAGCGATAATCTTATCAATCGTTTCTCCACCCTTACCGATGACAATCTTGATCTTGTCCACATCAATCTTGATGGTATCAATTTTCGGAGCAGTTGGAGCCAATTCTGGACGAACTTCTGGAATGGTTGCTTCGATCACATCAAGGATTTCAAAACGGGCTTTCTTGGCTTGAGCAAGAGCTTCAGTCAAGATTTCTGCAGTAATCCCTTGAATCTTGATATCCATTTGAAGGGCTGTAATACCGTCACGAGTACCTGCAACCTTGAAGTCCATATCTCCAAAGTGGTCTTCCAAACCTTGGATATCTGTCAATACTGTATAGTTATTTCCGTCAGAAATGAGACCCATGGCAATCCCTGCTACTGGCGCCTTGATTGGCACACCACCAGCCATAAGGGCAAGCGTTCCCGCACAGATAGAGGCTTGAGATGAAGAACCGTTTGATTCCAAAACTTCTGCTACCAAACGGATCGCATATGGGAATTCTTCCAAGCTTGGCAATACTTGAGCAAGAGCACGCTCGCCAAGAGCACCGTGACCAATCTCACGACGACCAGGCGCACCGTAACGACCTGTTTCACCTACAGAGTATTGTGGGAAGTTATAGTGGTGCATAAAGCGTTTCTTGTACTCTGGATCCAAACCATCGATGATTTGAGTTTCACCCATTGGCGCCAAAGTCAAGGTAGAAAGAGCCTGAGTTTGTCCACGAGTAAAGAGACCTGAACCGTGCACACGGGGAACGAAGTCAACAACCGCATCCAAAGGACGGATTTCATCGACCTTACGACCATCAGGACGAATCTTGTCTTCTGTGATCAAACGACGCACTTCTGCGTGTTCCATTTGTTCCAAGATTTCAGCTACATCCCGCATAATCCGGTCAAATTCTTCGTGATCTGCATATTTTTCTTCGTAGACTGCTGTTACTTGGTCTTTTACTGCTTGAGTTGCAGCTTCACGAGCTAATTTTTCTTCTACTTGAACCGCTTTTTGAAGGTCGCTGTTGTAGGCTGCGATGATTTCAGCTTGCAAGTCAGCATCTACATGAAGCAATTCCACTTCTGCTTTTTCTTTCCCAGCTGCTGCTACGATTTCTTCTTGGAAGGCAATCAATTCTTTAACAGCTTCGTGCCCTTTCAAAAGAGCTTCCAACATGATTTCTTCTGACAATTCTTTGGCACCAGACTCTACCATGTTGATAGCGTGTTTGGTACCAGCTACTGTCAATTCAAGAAGAGAGCGCTCGGCTTGTTCTTGCGTTGGGTTGATGATGATTTCCCCGTCGACATAACCCACTTGTACCCCAGCGATTGGTCCGTCAAACGGAATATCTGAGATAGAAAGGGCCAAGGATGAACCAAACATCGCTGCCATTGGTGCAGATGCATTTTCATCGTAAGAAAGGACTGTGTTAATCACCTGCACTTCGTTACGGAAACCTTCCGCAAACATTGGACGGATTGGACGGTCAATCAAACGCGCTGTCAAAGTCGCGTCTGTAGACGGACGTCCTTCCCGTTTCATAAAGCCACCAGGAAACTTCCCAGCTGCATACATTTTTTCTTCGTAGTTGACTTGAAGTGGGAAGAAATCCCCAGTTGCCATCTTCTTAGACATAACGGCAGCAGTCAAGACAGTTGACTCCCCATAACGCACGACAACAGAGCCATTTGCTTGCTTAGCAACCTGGCCAGTCTCTACGATTAACTCACGACCCGCAAAAGTCGTTTGAAACACTTGTTTTGTCATTTATATGTAATCCCCTTTGGATTGAAATATTTATACGACTTGCCTACAAAAATCAGGATACAAAGGGCGTTAAGAATCCCGTATGAAAATAGGAGATTGACGCAGTGTGCGATGCACATCAGGAAATCTATCTTTTCCACTAGGGATTTAGCCCGTGTTCAACTATCAAGATACTAAGCCGTTAAGCAACTCAAAAGAAAATAGGAAATCGAACGACGGAGCGACTGCTCCTAGGTAGATTTATCTTTTTCCACAGAGTTGTAGGCGTGTTCAGTTGATCAAGATATTTTGGACGGTTCGGCTTGCCGAACATTTCTGTAGAAAAATAGGAAGGTGACGCCACACTCGATGAGTGCTAGGAAGCTTATCTTTTTTCCTAAGAAATGAGGCCAAAATTCAATTAATCAAGATACTAAGGCATTAAACCGCTTAACGAAATATGGATTTCAACAGCCTTTCTGTATGTTATATCCTCATCTTTGTATCCAAGCACGTATAACCTTTATTTTACCATATTCAAGCCCAAAAGAAAAAGGCTTTAAAAGCCTTTTTCGAGGAATATTTGATTTCCATTTATTTTAAAATTCTAGAGCTAGTTATAGTCAGTATCTAAGCTTCTTAATTCACAAATTCTTTACTAACAACATAGAATCGAGTTTTATGCTCACCACCAGAGTATTTTTTCTGATTACGTTTTAGGACATAGCGTTCCATTGGTTGAGAGGTGGATTTAATACGAGTCGTAACTACAACTGTATCGCCCTCAACCACCCACTCATTAGCTGATGGAATCTCCATTTCAGGTGCTGCTCCACCACGGCCTCCTGGGACTAATTCAAAAAACATCTTGTCTTTTGAAGAGTATAGCCAGGCTTGCTTCTTCTCACTCGCAAGTTGAATCAACTGCTCTTCAGACATTGATTGAATTGATTCTGAAGTTTCTTTAGCCTCAAGTTTTTTAATCACGTCTGCAAGCTGATAGGTATCCGGTGTATAAGTATTGTAGTAATCCAGAAACATTGCTTGCGAATACGCATAAATACCACTATGTTCATTAGCAAGTTCGAGAATCATAGTTGGTCTCACCAATCTCGAAAATGATAAAGAATAACCATTTTGGACTACTGATCAAATATCTTCTTGATCTTCCACGCTTAATCCATCAAGAGCACTAGCATTCTTCCCATCCAATTTCGTTGTAAACTCAAGAGCAATCCAGCCTTGGCCCGATTCCAATTTCCCCCAGGTATACCCATCTGCTGATCTGGTTTCTGTGATGGTATGAATCCCTTTCGAAATCTTCCCAACTTCTTGTCCCTTCACAGTTGGCTCCTTGCGAATCCGGAGATCCAACACACTGACCTGTACTTGGAAGCTCGTTGATGTTTCCTCTTTACTACTGACTTTGCTCGTAGAATTCTTTTCTTCTCCCAATTCTTTCCACTTAAATCTGCTTGGATCCAATTCTTTAGCGCTGATTCCGAGCACTTGCTCTGCCTTCTGATTGGCACCTATCCTTATTTGTGCCTCTTTTAAAACTTCCAATCCTCCCTTTTGAAATTTATAATAGGTCAAATCCATCTCCGGATTAAGAGATGAAAAGGTCGCATAGATAACCGATCCATCATCAAATAACTGCAGACTAGAACGAAATCCTCCAGCAGAAGCTACAAAGGCAGTATGAAGGAGTGTTGGCTTTTGATTCTTCAAATAATAGATTGCAGAAACAGACTGACCATCACCCAGCACAAGCTCATCCTTCCCATCCTTGTCCAAATCCATAAATACATAGGAAAGGATCGCCTTAGTTCCTAAGGTTTGAAGATTGAATACATAAGAGTATTCATCTGAGGCGGGTTCAAATTCTTTTAGTTTAGCCACTAGACCTGCACTATCACCTGCCTCGATAGCCCTAGAGTAAGCCTGATAACGTTCAAGAACTGTTTGATAATACGCATGCCCAGACGATGTCTTCTTGGAACTTTTCCCATCTGCTACTTCACTCTGAACTGTAGAAGGTTGCGTCCTAGGACGTCGCTTAGGCCCACATGCCACCAGGGTTAACAACGTCATCGCTATCAAGCTAACTTTATAGATTTTTTTCATCATATACTCCCTAAAACTTTCTCCATTTTATTATACCAAAAGAAAGTAAAAATGCTAGAAAATCCTTGTTTTCTCATTGGATAAAGCAGACTTTGATAAGATCCCCCATTCGCCTATCATTCTGTCCTCTTTTCTGCTATACTGAGTATAGTTATTTGATCAAAAGGAGAACACTATGGAATTAAAAAAACGCTCTGAATTTCCTGAGAAGGAACTCTGGGACCTCACAGCCCTCTACCAAGACCAGGAAGACTTCTTGCGTGCCATCGAAAAGACTCGCGAGGAAATTAATGAATTCGTCCGTAACTACAAGGGTAGGCTCCACACTTTTGAAGACTTTGAAGCTGCCTTTGCCATCTTTGAACAAATTCAGATCCAACTCAGCCACATTGGTAACTACAGCTTTATGCCCCAAACGACGGACTTTGGGGATGAAGCTTTTGCAGAAATTGCCCAAGCAGGGATGGATTTCGAAACTTGGGCCAGCGTCGAACTCTCTTTCTTTGATGATGCCTTAGTCGAAGCGGATGAGGAGGTCCTTGAACGTCTCGGACAACTCCCTCACCTCACTTTTGCCATTCGTCAGGCTAAAATCAAAAAAGCTCACTACTTGGGAGCTGACGTGGAAAAAACTCTGACTAACCTTGGTGAAGTCTTCTACGGACCGCAAGACATCTATACCAAGATGCGGGCGGGCGACTTTGAAATGGCTGATTTTGAAGTAGATGGAAAAGTTTACAAGAATAGCTTTGTCACCTATGAAAACTTCTATCAAAACCATGAGAATGCAGAAGTCCGTGAAAAAGCCTTTCGTTCCTTCTCAGAAGGTCTCCGCAATCACCAAAACACAGCTGCTGCCACCTATCTAGCCCAAGTCAAATCTGAAAAACTAATCGCAGACATGCGAGGCTACGACTCCGTCTTTGACTATCTCTTGGCTGAGCAGGAAGTGGATCGTGCCATGTTTGACCGTCAGATTGACCTGATCATGAAGGAATTCGCTCCAGTCGCTCAAAAATTCCTCAAACACGTGGCCAAGGTCAACGGCCTTGAAAAAATGACCTTTGCTGATTGGAAGTTGGACTTGGACAGTGCACTTAACCCAGATGTCACCTTTGATGACGCTTATGACTTGGTTATGAAATCTGTGGCACCTCTTGGCGAAGAATATTCTCGCGAAATTGCCCGCTACCAAACCGAACGTTGGGTCGACTTTGCTGCTAATGAAGGCAAGGATTCAGGTGGATATGCAGCTGACCCTTATCGCGTCCATCCTTATGTCCTGATGAGTTGGACAGGACGAATGAGCGATGTTTATACCCTGATCCACGAGATTGGACACTCTGGTCAATTCATCTTCTCAGATAACAACCAAAGCTACTTCAACGCCCACATGTCGACCTACTATGTGGAAGCTCCTTCTACCTTTAACGAGCTCCTCCTCAGCGACTACTTGGAACACCAGTTTGACGATCCTCGTCAAAAACGCTTTGCCCTAGCTCACCGCTTGACAGATACCTACTTCCACAACTTCATCACCCACTTGTTGGAAGCGGCTTTCCAACGCAAGGTCTACACCCTGATTGAAGAAGGTGGTACCTTCGGCGCTAGCAAGCTCAACAGCATCATGAAGGAAGTCTTGACCGAATTCTGGGGAGACGCTGTTGAAATCGATGACGATGCAGCCTTGACCTGGATGCGCCAAAGCCACTACTACATGGGACTTTACAGCTACACCTACTCAGCTGGCCTAGTTATCTCAACAGCCGGTTACCTACATTTGAAGAACTCCGAAAACGGAGCTAAAGATTGGCTAGACCTCCTCAAATCAGGTGGCAGCAAGACCCCACTTGAGTCAGCCATGATCATCGGAGCAGATATCTCCACTGACAAACCACTCCGCGATACCATCCAATTCCTTTCAGACACTGTGGATCAAATCATTGCTTACAGTGCAGAATTGGGAGAATAAACTCCTCTACAGCTAACTCTAAAATAAGCTAGTAAAAATGCAGAGGTGCTAAGGATGTATCAAGAATTACAAAGTAAAGTGACAGAAGAAAAACCAAGCTATCGTCGAGAAGAAATCCAGTGGTTGCTGGAACATTTAGGAGACCCTTCACCAGAAATTCGCGATGATCTTGCTTTTACAAGCTTGGCTAGAGGAATTCAAGAAGAACTCTTTACACAAGAACAATTTCATTTCATTGCTGAGACGATTATATCCGATGAAGGAGTAGAAAAAGAGATTGACAAGATTGGACTATCGACACTTGATCGTTCTTTTAGAGCACTGATTTATGCCAATCTCTTGTCTGCAGATGCCAACCAACAATCGATTTTTTATCAAAGATTAAAAGCTGATATAAGATATATTTTACTGGATCAAGGCTTACACTATCTTTTAAAAGAAAAGGATACAACAGGTTTTTCCAGCCAGTATGGTTGGGTTCACGCTTTTGCGCATGGAGCTGATCTTTTAACAGAAGTAGTTTGTCATCCAGACCTTCCTAATAACAAAGTTCACGAAGGATTGAACATACTTGTACAAATCTTTAAAAGAATTTCAATTCGTTTTACCGATGATGAGGATTGGCGTTTAGCTAGAGTGCTCTATGAACCTATTTTGCAAGGGAAAATCGAGCAAGAACAAGTAGCTTCTTGGATAAAAACGCTTGACTTTCCAATAGAGGAGAGGGGAGATTTTTATAAATTTTCCAACCTTAGATCCTGTCTGTTAGAAGTCTATATTCAACTTGATCAGAGAGACTTTTTACAAGATGAGTTGAAAGAGGCCATTCAATCTTTTCAATACTAACTATTGCACTTATTCTTGCAATTTATCTCATATAAAAAAGCACTCCCATTTTATTAATGGGAGTGCTTATGCTTTTAACTCAACTCAGCCACAATGGCCTTGATTTGTTCTGCAGTGTGAACACCAGCAACTTGTTTAACCACTTGTCCATCTTTTTTGAAAAGAAGAGTAGGGATAGACATAATGCCGAAAGCACGCGCTGTATTTGGATTTTTATCAACGTCCATTTTAACGATTTTCAAGACATCTTCTGAAAGTTCTTCAGACAATTTATCCAAGATTGGTCCTTGCATACGACATGGACCACACCAGGTTGCCCAGAAGTCTACCAAGACCAATCCTTCTTTCGTTTCTGCTTCAAATGTTGCATCTGTAATTGCTTTTGCCATTGTTTTTCTCCTTTAGTTTTTGTATTGATCGAGGTCTTGCTTCATCAAATAGAAGAAGACATCTCCGTAAGTTCCATGGTAATTGAGTTCGTGCCCATTATAGGTCAATTTTTGTACGGGATAGTAATCCGCTACACCGATCAAGCAGGTCTGTTGGGAGCGTTCAAATTCTTCATAGGAATCAAAATGTATGACTCTTTCTTGTTTTGCACCATCTAGATATGTAATATCAATCATATCGATAACCTCTATTTCTTAAGATGTGTCTATTGTAACTCTGTTAATTACATCTGTCAAACAAAACGACTTACTCAGAATAATGAATCTTGTCCGAAAAAAGATAACAAAAAAGCCCTCTGAGTTCAGAGGGCTCCATTCTTGCTGGATAAAACGTTTCTAGATAAAGCGACAAACCGAAGATTGTACTAGATTTCTTCTGAAAACAAAAAATCTCCCCGAAGGGAGATAGATCTGGTCTATTTTACCTTACGATGCTAGGAACCGCAGCCGGAGATTATACTATAATTCTAGTGAAAAAGAAAAGCTACTCTACAATAGAGTAACTTAACTTTTTTGTATTCAATTGAACACGGCCTAAGCACTTGGCAAAAAAAACAGCCCTCTGAATTTAGAGAGCTGTTTTGAGCTCGGGCTAAAATCCTAGTGAAAAAGATGAAACTCCTTGTGTTCATCGAACACTGTGTCGTTTCCCTATTTTCATACGGATTTTTGGCGCCCTTAGCATCATGATTAACGACGAAGTCCAAGAGAGTTGATCAACTCACGGTAACGGTTCACGTCGTTCTTACGAAGGTAAGCCAACAAGTTACGACGGCGACCGATTTTCTTCATCAAACCACGGTAAGTAGCGTGGTCTTTTTTGTGTTGTTTGATGTGGTCGTTCAAGTGGTTGATTTCCCAAGTAAGGACAGCAACTTGTACTTCTACTGAACCAGTGTCACCTTCGTGACGTGCGTATTGTGCAATGATTTCATTTTTTTTCTCTTTTGAGATTGCCATGATAAGCTCCTTTTCTTTATGCTCTATCCGAGTGGCAGGTTTGGCATAGCCTGCTACCAAGAAAGAGTTAGTTGTCTATTCGACCTATTCATTCTACCAAGATTTCATCTTTCTGTCAAACACTTCTGCTTTTTCCAACAGAGTTCTTCAAACCCAAGACTACAATGACTTCTCATTATAGGTTGACCCGAAAGTCAGTTAAGAGCTTTATTTCTTCTGCTGTCAATCTACGCCACTCCCCCAATTCGAGACTAGGATCCAAGCTCAATGGCCCCATGGAAATCCGCTCGAGATCGGTGACTTCTTTGCCACAAGCTGCGACCATGCGCTTGACCTGATGGAATTTTCCTTCAGCGATGCGGATCTGAACCAAGCAACTATTAGCTTCTTGATCGACCTCCAATATTTCCAACTCCGCTGGCAGGGTGGTGAAATCCTTCAATTCTATTCCTTCTTTGAAGCGGTCGATATCTTCCTGGGTCATGATTCCAGCTACTTGAGCACGGTAGACCTTGTCCACATGCTTCTTAGGCGAGAGCATGGCATGAGCCAACTTACCATTATTGGTCAAGAGGAGTAAGCCATGGGTATCGATATCTAGCCGTCCAACAGGAAAGACTTCCTTGTGTCTGGCCGTGTCATCTAGCAAATCCAAGACTGTTTGATGGTGCTCGTCTTCCGTTGCTGAAATGACCCCTTTGGGTTTATTGAGCAGATAGTAAACAAACTCTTCATGGAATAAACTTTCTCCCAGATAGGTCACTTGATCCTTATCTGGATCAATATGAACCTTGGCAGAGGTTTCCACCTTTCCATTGACCTGAATCTTTTTTTGCTTGAGGACTTGCTTGACCTCTGTCCGGCTTCCCACTCCACAGTCCACTAAATATTTATCTAGACGCATGCTTGTCTCCTTCATTCTTCTTATCATTATACCATGAACCGGACTAGGATTCTTTCCTTTTCTACTTTACAGTCCGTCTAGTTTGTTAACCCATCAAGCAATTGGGAAACTTTCATTCTAGAAGGAATTATGATATGATGGTTTCTAGAAAAAAGGAGTGAATGAGAACATGTCTGCAATCGAAACCATTACAAAAGCTGCCCATCTAATTGATATGAATGATATTATTCGCGAAGGCCACCCAACTTTACGTGCTATCGCTGAAGAGGTCACTTTCCCACTGTCAGATCAAGACATCATCCTAGGGGAAAAAATGATGCAGTTCTTGCACCATTCACAGGATCCTGTCATGGCAGAAAAATTGGGTCTCCGAGGTGGAGTTGGACTCGCCGCCCCTCAGTTGGACATTTCTAAGCGCATCATTGCCGTTCTCGTCCCAAATCCAGAGGACGAAGAAGGAAATCCTCCAAAAGAAGCCTACTCCATCCAAGAAGTCATGTACAATCCTAAAATTGTCTCCCACTCAGTCCAAGATGCGGCTCTAGGAGATGGCGAAGGTTGTCTCTCTGTAGACCGTAATGTTCCTGGTTATGTGGTTCGCCACGCGCGCGTAACGGTAGACTACTATGACAAGACCGGAGAAAAGCACCGTATCAAACTCAAAGGCTACAACTCCATGGTAGTCCAACACGAAATTGACCACATCAATGGCGTTATGTTCTACGATCGGATCAATCCGAAAGATCCTTTCGCTGTCAAAGATGGCATGCTTATTTTAGAATAAGAAAAAAGACCAATAGGTCTTTTTTTGTTATGGTGTGACAGAGAAAGTGGTCGGAATCTCAATCCCATTTTGTAAGAGTGCATCATGATAGAGTTTGTAATAAAGATGGTAAATGGCCACTTGGCTTCCCGACTGGACCATCATGGCGACGCGGAAGGAATAGCGACCCGTCCCCTTTTCGATTTGAGGGCCTAGAATCGTTGGACCATCTAAGATTTCTGGATGTTTCTGGGCTTGTTCATCGTTGACTTGCTGGAAGATTTGATAGATCTTGTCTAGGTCAGTTTGAGCAGAAATCGGCATATCGATGAGGACGCGCTGGTTACCCCGAGAAAGATTGCTGACAACCATAATATTGCGATTGGGTACATAATGCAAGGTCCCATCTGCATCTCGCACCTGGGTCGTCCGAATGCCCACACTAGAGACGGTTCCAGCGATGGTAATCGGACCATTGGTCAAACGAACGGTATCTCCAACATCTAACTGACGTTCCAGAAGGATAAAGAACCCGTTGACCAAGTCCGATAAGAACCCCTGTGCGCCTAACCCAATGGCAACTCCGGCAATTCCTGCACCTGCTAAGAGACTGGAGACTGGTAAGCCCAAGATAGAAAGAATCCAGTAAATCAGGATAAAATAGAGACAGTAATTCAACAGACTCTCTACCAGCCTTAAAATAGTATTCCTACGCGCTTCGTCTTGCCCTACATAATTCAGAGAAGGCTTCAAGATGCGTTTCACCAAACTATGGATTAGTTTTTTTGCAAGTAAAAATAAGACGAATAAGATAGCTAAGGAAATCAATTTCGAAACCAATTCATCCATCATCTTGGTCCAATCAAACTGACTGATATAGCGAGAAAAAATGTTTTTCATACCTTCTATCACTCTCCTTCTCTCTTTTTCCTGGTTTGATTATATCAGATTTTAACCTTTAGAACCAGTAACCTCCTCCTATACTCACCTTGATTTTAAGATTTAACTATCGTATAATGGACGGTAAACTTTCAATAAAGGAGGTCCTTATGGTTAAACGACTCATTCAAACTTGGAACAAAACCAACCTGATGAAGCGGATTGCAATCGGAATCTTCGTTGGAGCCCTTTTAGCTCTGCTACTTCCTAAAGCATCTGCAATTGGTCTATTAGGGGAAATCTTTGTAGGGGGCTTGCGAGCAATTGCTCCTCTTCTAGTCTTTGCTCTAGTCGCTAACGCCCTCTCCCAGCACCAAAAGGGAACCCAAACCAATATGAAATCAGTCATTACCCTCTACCTCTTGGGAACTTTTGCGGCAGCCTTGGTAGCGGTCCTGGTGAACTATCTCTTTCCTATTACCATCTCTTTAACGGGAACCAGTGCTGAGGGAACTTCTCCCGATGGACTAGGGGAAGTCATCAGCAACCTTCTCTTAAAAATCGTGGACAACCCTCTCAACGCCCTTATTCAAGCCAATTATATCGGAATCTTATCCTGGGCCGTCGTCTTTGGTGTTGCTATGAGAGAAGCCAGCGAGCATAGCAAGGACCTCCTTCAAACCCTGGCAGATATCACTTCCAAAATTGTCGAATGGATCATTAACCTTGCGCCATTTGGAATTCTTGGCTTGGTCTATACAACGATTGCAGGACAAGGTTTTGATGGGCTCAAGAGCTATGGCCTCCTCTTACTCCTCTTGGTTGGCACCATGTTCTTCGTCGCTCTAGTCATCAACCCGATTTTTGTCTACATCATGATTCGCAAAAATCCTTATCCGCTCGTCTTCAAATGTCTACGAGTCAGTGGACTGACTGCCTTCTTTACTAGAAGCTCTGCTGCTAACATCCCTGTCAATATGAAGCTCTGTAAGGAACTAGGTCTCAACCCTGATACTTACTCGGTCTCTATCCCTCTGGGATCTACTATTAATATGGCCGGAGCTGCCGTTACCATTAATACTTTGACCCTAGCTGCTGTCAACACCTTAGGCATTCAAGTCGATTTTGGGACTGCCCTGGTCCTCAGTATCGTTGCAGCTGTTTCAGCCTGTGGGGCTTCTGGAGTAGCCGGTGGTTCCCTCCTCTTGATACCTGTCGCTTGCAGCCTCTTTGGTATCGACAATGATATCGCTATGCAAGTGGTTAGTGTAGGCTTCATTATTGGCGTCATCCAAGATTCTTGTGAAACAGCCCTCAACTCATCAACAGACGTCCTCTTTACAGCCATTTCTGAAATGAAAGATTGGCCTAAAGAAAAACGCTATTAAGACAGAAAGACCAGATCACACGATCTGGTCTATTTCTTTTTCTTAAAATATCGTTTGCTTTCCTTTAGAACAATAGGCGATAAGGCTAACAAGGCTATGAGATTCGGCAAGGCCATGAGACCATTCACAATGTCGGCAATGATCCAGACCAACTCCAACTGAAGAAAGCCTCCTACCCCCACCATCAGGATAAACAGAAGACGGTAATAGGGAATGAGTTTGACACCCGTCAAAAATTCGACACAGCGTTCACCATAATAAGACCAACCCAAAATGGTCGTCGTCGCAAACAAGACCAAACAAAGAGTCAGAATGATCCCACCGATGTGGCCAAAGGTCGAGATAAAGACCTGTTGGGTCAAATCACTCCCAACTTGCCCCACTGTTGTCCACTGGCCAGATACTAAAATAGCTAGACCAGTTAGGCTACAAATAATTATGGTATCGATGAAGGTCCCAGTCATAGAAATCAAACCTTGCTCCACTGGCTCTTCCGTCTTCGCTGCAGCTGCTGCAATCGGCGCCGATCCTAGTCCTGACTCATTGGAGAACACTCCACGCGCCACCCCTTTTTGAATAGCCTCTTTCACCAAGGCTCCAGAAAAACCACCGATAGCCGCGGTTCCTGTAAAAGCACCTTGGAAAACTTGGGATAGAACGGTCGGCACTTGGTCCATATTCAAGACAATAATGTAAACTGTCGCGAAGATATAGGCTGCTGCCATAAAAGGAACCACCTTTTCGGAAACCTTGGAAATCCAATGAATTCCCCCAAATATGACAGCCGAAACGATTCCTGCAATGACCAGACTAGCGACTTGTGGGGAAAGTTGAAAACTAGTCTTCAAAGCGCCCGTAATGGCATTCACCTGGGTCATGGTTCCAATCCCAAAGAGAGCCACCAAGACACCTGCCAGGGCAAAGAAGATGGCAAGGGGACGCCACTTCTCTCCCATCCCATGGAGAATATAGTACATGGGCCCTCCTGAAATATGACCATTGTCATCCTTGGTCCGGTAGCGAATGGCCAACAAACCTTCTGCATACTTGGTCGCCATCCCAAAGAAGGCCGCCATCCACATCCAAAAGAGGGCACCTGGACCTCCTGTCTGAATAGCTGTCGCTACTCCGACAATATTTCCTGTCCCAACTGTCGCCGCCAAGGCTGTTGCCAAGGCTCCGAAGCTAGAGATATCCCCTTCTCCTTGATCTTCTGTAAAAATGAGCCGAAAGGCTTGGGGTAAACGAAAAACTTGAAGCAAGCCCAAGCGGAAGCTCAGATAAATCCCAGTCCCCACCAAGAGGATCAAAAGGGGAGCCCCCCAGACCACATTATCTACTTGTTTAAAAAACGCCAACCAATTTGTCATCCTTATCTATTTCTCCTTTTATCATTTGTCTAGCTTTAGAAAGGGATAGCCATCCACTTCCTCCACATCATCCAAGCAATCATCCAAAGAGAAAAAGAAAGAGCACATGTCAAAACATGTACTCTGGTGCTCCAAATAAAAACCAAAAAGGCTTCTATCTTTTGCTCTGTCCTTTTACCTGAGAGTTTGAGTAGAATGCTCTACCTTGCCCCTTCGGTGCCTTTACGGTCTCTCCAGAGTTCCGTCCATTTCACAGTCATAGGAAGGCCCTACTTCTGAAAAACTTCATCCGGTATGATGTTCAATTTGTTCTATTTTAGCACAATTTGAAAAGAAGGTCAATGTTTTCAGAAAATATCATGAAAATAGTACAGCTTAACTCAACTAGTCACTCAAAGAGAAATGGTTGGTCATCAGGTTGCTAGCATCCAACAAGATCTTGTCCAATAAGCGATCCGTCGCTTCTTGAATCTGATCACTCATTTCCTGATTTTCTCTTTCGAAGTCAACAGTTTGTCCTGCTGCCAAGGCTTGATCCACTCGTCCAATCCGGGCATGCCCAAGGGCCATAGTGCTTTCTTGGTAATCTTCTAAATCTCCAACATGATGACTATAGTGGGCATCTGCCAGACCAGCAATGATCCGATTGGTCCAATAGAAGGAATCTGTCGTCACTTTTTCTGTCGTATTGGCAAAATAATCCGGTGTCGTATCGACCTGGGTAAAGAATGGAACCGCCGTATTGAAGGGCATAGACCCATAGCAAATCCATTGAATCCCGGTTGTCTCATGAGGACGATTTGGCCGCAATTGAAGAATGGCCGTCTGGCTGGTCCGGTTAATGCCAATGGTACGGAAGGTCCGACGGCTATGACTATCTCCTTCTGAACCATAAGGATCATAGGCTGAATCCTGGTAGTGACTGCTGAGGACATATTTGACATCTTCAATCGTAATCTTGCGGTAAGGTTTTTGACACCAAGGAAGGAAGAAGGAACGAGGATCTTGCTCCACTTCTGGGTTGAGGAATCGTTGAATATCCCAAGCCCGTGGCGTGTTGTAATGGCGGTCCTTGTCTCGTTGGCTCCCAAAAGCATAACGAGGGTTAAAGGACGAACCGTCAAAATCCAAGGCCAGGTGATGGCGTTCCACAAAATCTTTCAAATCTGGATCACACAAGAATTCTTCTGGGCGATCAAACTCAAAGCGATCACTTCCCAATTGATTGGGATTGGTCACATAGGCATCGTCTGGCACACGGCGGGCCATCCAGTGATGACCTCCGATAGTTTCCAACCACCAGATTTCATGGACATCGCTGATAGCCACTCCATTAGACTCATAGGTTCCGTATTCCTCTAAGATTTTCCCCAAGCGAAGCACTCCTTCTCGGGCAGTCTGGACATAAGGAAGAACCAAGGTCAGCATGTCTTCCTCCCCAATGCCACTTTCCACCAGAGGATCCGCACCCAAGACCCGGCTATTGGTCGTAATGGTCTCTGTTTCACTCATGGCCACATTATAACGATTAATCCCTGCTTCTCCCCAGATACCATCCTTAGGAATAGCATCTGGAACAGCTGTGTAACGAACAGGGTTGTCAGGCAGTTCTATCTCAAAAGGGGATAGGACCGACCGATAATGACGAGGCTGGTCCTCAGGTTGAACAACAATAAATTTCTTAGGGGTAAACACTCCATTTTGAGAGTCTTCCGTGCGAGCTACAATGGTTGAACCATCATAACTGGCATCTTTTCCGACGAGTATGGTGGTGCAAGAATCCGACGAACGATTAGGGGTCATATGCTTTCCTTCTTTCCGTTTAAACTGACTGTATTATAGCAAAAAGCGTGCCTGATTAAAAGGCACGACTGACTCTTTGCTTATTTAAAGGTCACAATTGTCGCTCCGCTTCCTCCTGCATTTTGAGGAGCGTATTCAAAGCTTTTGACATGCTTATTGCGACGAAGGTACTTGGTAACTCCTTCCCGGATGACCCCAGTTCCGATACCGTGGATGATATCGACTTGGGCCATATTATTGAGAAGGGCTTGGTCGATAAAGCTGTCCAATTCTTCCATGGCTTCCTCATACCGTTTGCCACGAAGGTCCAAGCGAGCCCGAGGTCCATTGGCATTGGAACGTTTGACGACGTGGACCTGGCGTTTTTTCGGTTGTGAAGCATCTTTGTCAGCTTTTAACAGATTAAATTCTTTTTCTTCCAAGGTCATCTTGATCAGACCCACTTGGGCTTCCCAGCGACCATCCTTGAGCTGCTTGGTAAGACTTCCTCTTTGTCCATAGCTGATGACCAAGATCTCGTCTCCGACTTTTGGAGTACGGGCTTTCTTAGCCTGTTTCAAGACCTTGTTTTTCGATAGGTCGACCGTTTCTGGGGCCAATTTCTTCAACTGAGACTTGGCTTCAATAATTTCATGGGGCTTGAGTTGCGATTTGGCATGGAGACCTTGCAAAATCTGGTCGCTTTCTGCTAGAGCAAGATCTACAATTTCTTGCGCTTCTTTACGCGCCTTGTTGAGCTCTGTTTCCCGCTCTCGGGTCAACTCATTGTACAATTTCTTGAGGACGCGGTTGAATTTTAGATTTTCCTGTTCGACATCTCGGATGGACTCGAGTCGTTTGCGACTTTCTAGGGTCTGAGCTTCCAACTTTTCAATGATGCGGTTGACATCCCGATCCTGATTGGTCAACCCCTGCGCTTGACGAACAATCACTTCTGACAAGCCTAGACGACGCGCGATTTCAAAGGCATTGGAACGTCCTGGTACCCCCTGCATAAACCGATAGGTCGGACGCAGGCTGTCCGTATCAAATTCCATGCTGGCATTTTGAACACCCAGGGTCTCAATCCCATAGGCCTTAAGTTCTGGATAGTGGGTGGTTGCCATGGTCTTGATCCCTCGTAAGCGGAGATCTTCTAGGATGGCGATCGCCAGTGAAGCCCCTTCCTGAGGATCCGTTCCAGCTCCCAACTCATCCAGCAAGACCAAGGATTCCTCATCGACCTGCTCCAAAATAGAGACAATATTGGTCATGTGACTAGAGAAGGTAGACAGGCTTTGCTCGATCGACTGCTCATCCCCGATATCAGAGAAGATTTGTGTGAAGACAGCCACCTTACTCCCAGCATCTGCTAGGATTGGCAAGCCCGACTGGGCCATTAATTGGGCTAGTCCCAAGGTCTTGAGCATGATGGTCTTCCCACCCGTATTCGGTCCGGTAATCACAATCTCTGTGAGGTCTTTGCCAAAGTGGATATCATTGGGAACAGCCTTCTCAATCAAGGGATGGCGAACCTGCAAGAGCTGAATCTCCCCTTGATCTGACAAGGTTGGAATAGTCCCTTTTCGGTCCTGTAAAAAGCGATGTTTGGCCCGAACGAGGTCAATATGACCGATCAGCCAAGCATTGTTTCGGATTTCCCCCGCATGAGGACGAAGGAGGTTTGAAATTTCTTCCAAGATCCGGAGCATCTCGAAGCGTTCATCTGCACGATGGTTGGCAATTTCTTCATTAAGATTGACGACCGCCCGAGGTTCGATATAGACGGTATTTCCACTGGCTGAAATATCGTGCACCACACCGGCAATCCGATTCCGATAGGTGTTTTTGACTGGCAAGACATTTCGTCCATTCCGACTCGCTACGACCTGATCAGCCAGCATTTCGGACTTGGTCTTCAACAATTCTTGCAGAATGTCTCGCACTTGGTGTTCATTCTCTTGAATCCGTCGACGAATTTTTGCCAAGGTTTCACTGGCAAAGTTTTCAATAAATCCTGCCTCATTAATGGCATGGAGACTTCCCTGCAACTGTGGAAGGTCGACTAGATTTTCAAATATCCGATCCAGTTTTTCCAAGCGGACATTTTCTAATTCATCATAAAAATTTCGCAATTCGTGGGTCACGCGCAGGACTTTCTTCACCGCTAACAATTCATCGATATTGAGCGATGTTTCTAGTTCTAAACGCTTGGTCACTGGACGAATTTCTTGGATGGTGGGCACGCTAAAGTGCGGATGCTCCACAAAGATCTGAGCCATATCCGCCATTTCAAGAAAGGCGGTTTCAATTGCTTCTTTTTTAGCAAGTGGGGCTAATTCCTGCAACTCCACTTCGCCCTGCTCCGTTTGCAAATAAGGCTCTACTAAGTTTTTGACTTTTTGAAACTCTAAGGTTTCGAGAATTTTTTGATTCATGTTTCTCCACAACAGAAAAGGAGGCTGATTTTGGTCTGAGCCTCCCCTTCCTTTCTATAATATCTCTCATGAACTGTTAGACATGATGAGAAGTGATTACGCACCTAAGATTTTTACAACCCAAAGTTGTTTCAAGAGGCCTGCTGTAAGGGGGCTATACTGCACCATAAATCGAATGAGGAAACTTCCATGGAGTCGATCTTGAATGGCCGCCATGGGGATGGTTGACAAAATCGTGAATCCCATTTGTAGAACAAAGTAGGTCACCAGTACAGCTAACACACCACTGGCAATCTGAAACGGATAATCCTCCCATTTTTCAGGCGTTGGAATTAAGGGAATAAAAAGTCCAATCACTCGACCCATCGCATAGACTAAAACAAACAAGATGAAATAAGCCAAACCAGCGTAAAAAACTTTGTCTAAGTGAAAGAGTTGATCTGCACCATAAAAATAGCTTTTTGAAGCTTGTGTTGCACTCGAAAATGGGATCCATAGACTAATGGTTTTTGCCAAGGACTGATAGCCTGATCCTGCGACCAACATGGCCACAATCATGGTTAAAAAATAATATCCCTGAAGCAAAATCCCTCGTGAATACCCAATATAAAAACTCCAAGCTAGGATGAATAAAATCAGGATTGAAAACATGCAACTCCCCTTAATTAGATGATCTACCGACCAGGCCATCTAGGGCCTTGCGACGAAAATCTTCCAATTCTTTTTCCTTATCGTCAAACTCAATCTCACGACTCAATTGTGTTGACAAACTATTGATTGCTAGTAAAATGGCCAGGGTTTCATCATCAGCAGCTGGCATTTGTTCTTTAATCGCTTCATATTTTTCTTTCGCGACCCGTTCAACCTCTTCCATAAAGAGATTATCATGATTAGTTGTAAGAGTCAGCGATTTATTACCGAAAGTAAATTTGTATCTATTTAAGCTGGACATAAAAAATCACCTCACGATATTATATCAAAATCTAGCCCGCTTGTCAGTAGGAAAATCCCCTTCCCATAGGAAATACTGGACACTAGGGCCACGGTTTAACTTTTTTCGACTCAAGCGTGATACAATAGAGAAAGTAGGAAAGGACGTGTAAAATGACTATCTATGATTTCACCGTAATGGCCCAAGATGGGAGCCCCTTCTCCCTTGAAGCATATCGAGGCCAAGTACTCCTCATCGTCAATACAGCAACTGGTTGCGGTCTGACGCCTCAATACCAGGGATTGCAAGAGCTCTATGAGCGCTACCATGACCAAGGATTTGAAATCCTTGACTTTCCATGCAATCAATTTATGGGCCAAGCACCGGGTAGTGCGGAGGAGATTAATCAATTTTGTAGCCTCCATTACCAAACCAGCTTCCCACGCTTTGCAAAAATAAAAGTCAATGGGAAAGAAGCCTGCCCCCTCTACCAATGGTTAAAAGAACAAGCTAGTGGTCCCTTGGGCTCCCGCATTGAATGGAATTTCGCCAAATTCTTGATCAATCGCCAAGGCCAAGTCATCCACCGCTTCTCTTCAAAAACTGATCCTCAAGCAATTGAAGCAAGCCTAAAAGAAGTTCTTTCAGACTAAATTCGGCTGGTCTTTTTCTGGCCTTTCATCTAGCTTTTATGATACAATAAGGGCTATGGAAACAATTACATTGTCCCCTCAAAACGAGGACATCCAAGCATTTGTTCGTCAGTACCAAGACCACCTGGCACCTTCAAAAAATCCATATATCCGTTATTTTTTCAAGGCACCTGGTGCAACCATTTCGATTTACACATCAGGAAAGGTTGTCCTACAAGGTAGTCAGGCGACGCGCTATGCTGCCTTCTTCGGTTACCAACAAGATTCGATAGACCAAGCAAGCCCAGGACAAGACTTTCCCTTAATCGGAACGGATGAAGTCGGAAACGGCTCTTACTTTGGAGGGCTTGCCGTCGTAGCTTCACTGGTCAGCCCGGAACAACATGCCCGCTTAAAAAGTCTAGGAGTTGGGGATTCTAAGACCTTAGATGATCAAAAAATTCGAGCTCTCGCAACGATCCTCAAAAAAGAAATCCCGCATCAGGCCTTACTGCTGACACCTAAAAAATACAATCAGGTCATCGCCTCTGGCTACAATGCGGTATCTGTCAAGGTTGCTCTTCACAATCAAGCCATTTTTTTGCTCTTGCAACAAGGGGCAAAAGCTCAAAAGATTGTAGTCGATGCATTTACGACCAAGAAAAACTATGATCGCTATGTTCAAGCAGAAGCGAATCAGGTCCCACAAGTCGTCACCCTAGAAGAGAAGGCCGAAGGAAAATACTTGGCAGTAGCTGTGAGTTCCATTATTGCCCGTGACCTCTTCCTCCAAAATCTGGAAGATTTGAGTCAAGAACTCGGCTATACCCTTCCTAGTGGAGCTGGTACGCCCTCAGATAAGGTAGCTGCTCAACTATTACAGGCCTATGGCATTCAAGCCCTTGACTACAGTGCCAAACTTCATTTTAAAAATACAGAAAAAGCAAAAAAATTGATAGAAAGATAAAGCATGAAACATTCAAAAAAATCAACTAATCCAGTCCGTTCTTTCCTGAAAGAATGGGCGCTCTTCGGCCTCATTATTGGAGTCATTATTCTCTCTCGTATTTATCTGTGGACGCCTGTCCGTGTCGATGGCCATTCTATGGATCCGACCTTGGCAGACAGTGAATACCTTCTCGTTATCAATAAACTGCCTATCGACCGTTTTGATATCGTAGTTGCTAGTGAAACAGAGAATGGAAAGACCAAAGAAATTGTCAAGCGGGTTATCGGTCTTCCAGGTGACACCATTCAATACGAGAACGATACCCTCTATATCAACGGAAAGAAGACAGATGAACCTTACTTGAAGGAATACATCAAGAAGTTTAAAGAAGATAAATTACAGTCCACCTACACTGGAAAAGGGTTTGAAGAAAATGGAGAGCTCTTCCGCCAAATGGCACAGATAGCCGAAGCTTTCACCGTTGATAAAGATGGAAGTGCGACCTTCACGAAAAAGCTCTTGGATGATGAGTATCTACTCCTTGGTGATGATCGAATCGTTTCAAAAGATAGCCGCCAGGTGGGGGCTTTCAAAAAGGAACAAATCAAAGGGGAAGCTGTCCTTCGCCTCTGGCCGCTCCTTCCATTCCAGACGTATTAACCCATGATGAGGTTGGGACTCTTGTTCCAATCTCTTTCAATATCTTCATGAGAGATAAGCTCTCTCAGACTTTTACTTAAAAGGAAACTCTGCATGGAATACTATTTCTCAGGAACCATTGAGCGGGTCATTTTTGAAAATCAAAGTAGTTTTTTCCGTATCTTATTGTTGGATATCAATGATACAGATGCAGAGGACTATGATGACTTTGAAATTATCGTTACTGGAACGATGGCAGATATCGTCGAAGGGGAAGATTATACCTTCTGGGGAGAGCTGGTCCATCATCCGAAATATGGCCAACAGTTGCAAATGAATCGCTATGAACGAGCCAAACCCACTAGCAAAGGCTTGGTGAAATACTTTTCTAGCGATCATTTTAAAGGGATCGGACTCAAAACGGCCCAAAAAATCGTGGATCTCTATGGTGAGGATACCATTGATAAAATTCTGCAAGCACCTGAAAAGCTAGCCTCTATCTCCGGACTTTCTAAAAAGAATCGCGAGGCCTTTGTCGAAAAACTACAGCTCAACTATGGTACGGAACGAGTCCTCGCCCAACTTGCTAACTATGGCATCCCTAATAAACTAGCCTTCCAAATCCAAGATTTCTACAAGGAAGAAACCTTGCAAATCGTCGAATCGGCTCCGTATCAACTGGTCGAAGATATTCAAGGAATGGGCTTTAAGATTGCTGACCAATTAGCAGAAGAATTAGGGATAGCCAGTGATGCACCTGAACGCTTTCGAGCTGGACTGGTCCATAGTCTTTTAACCCTCTCCTTAGAAACAGGGGACACCTACGTCGAAGCCAAAGAATTGCTCCAGGCCACCATCCAACTCTTAGAAGCTTCTCGTCCAGTCGAGCTCGATCCAGCCAGCATCGCCCAAGAATTGGCCAGTCTCATCGAAGAAGACAAGGTGCAAAACATTGACACCAAGATTTTCAACAACAGCCTCTTCTTTGCGGAAGAAGGGATCCGAAGCCATATCGGTCGCCTGCTAGAAAAAGGAAAGCAAGAATCTTTCGACCCAGAAAAAATCGAACAAACGATTGATGACATTGAAGATGAACTCCACATTCACTACGACCCCATCCAACGGAAGGCTATCCAAGAAGCCATCCAGCAAAAGGTCTTTGTCCTTACAGGTGGACCAGGAACGGGGAAAACAACTGTTATCAATGGGATCATCGGGACCTATGCCCGCCTGCACCAATTGGACCTTCGCAAGAAATCTCAATTACCAATCCTCTTAGCTGCTCCAACTGGTCGAGCAGCCCGTCGAATGAGTGAACTGACGGGCCTTCCGAGCGCCACCATTCATCGTCACTTAGGAATGACGGGAGACGACGACACGAGTCACTTGGACGATTATCTCGATGCGGATTTTATCATTGTCGATGAATTCTCTATGGTGGATACTTGGCTGGCCAATCAGCTTCTCAGCAACATCTCCTCCAATACCAAACTCTTAATCGTTGGTGATGCGGATCAACTCCCTTCTGTGAGTCCTGGACAAGTCCTGTCCGATCTCCTACAGATTCCCAGCATCCCTCAAGTCAAACTGGAACACATCTTCCGTCAAAGTGAGGATTCGACCATCGTCACTTTGGCCAGTCAGATTCGCAAAGGCCAACTGCCTCCTGATTTCACAGAGAAAAAACCTGATCGTTCCTACTTTGAAGCGCCGAGTGAGCTCATCGCTCCCATGATTGAAAAAATCACCAGCGCTGCCCTTCGCAACGGCATTCCGGCTCGAGACATCCAGGTCCTCGCTCCGATGTATCGAGGTTCTGCAGGTATTGATCAAATAAACAGTCTCATGCAAGAGCTTCTCAATCCATTAGAAACAGATGCTCTATTCTTTCAATCACTGGACTGCCAGTATCGAAATGGTGACAAGGTCATCCACCTGGTCAATGATGCCGAAAGCAATGTCTTTAACGGAGATATTGGTTACATTACCGACCTTTTGCCAGCTAAGTATACCGAATCCAAGCAAGATGAACTCACCATCCAATTTGATGGCAATGAATTGGTCTACCCCCGCAATGAATGGTACAAGATTCGCCTGGCCTATGCCATGAGTATCCACAAATCACAGGGAAGCGAATTTCCTGTGGTCATCCTTCCTCTGACCAATCAGAGTCGGCGCATGCTCCAACGCAATCTGATCTACACGGCCATCACCCGTTCCAAAAGCAAGCTCATTCTCCTAGGAGAATACACCGCATTTGACTTTGCGACAAAGAATACTGGAACTGCTCGCAAAACCTATCTGATTGAGCGTTTTTCAGATGGGCTTCCTCAAAACTCTGACTCTTCTTCATCCAGCACTGAAAACCTGAAAGAGTCTGCTAAAAAAGCTGAGCCCCAAAGGGAGCCTGTCTCAATTGAAAACCACTCTGACTCACCTGCTTCCCAACCTTCTCAACAAGGCTATCATTTGACAGAGGACAATTACTTGACTATTGATCCCATGATCGGCCTCACAGAGGAAGAAATTCAACAGTTCTTCAAAAACTAATTAAAAATTCCCCGTAGGTCAAGTATACCTACGGGGTTTCTTCTATTAGAGATCCTTCATGAGATTCCTGAGACTCGGAAGAAAAATTAGTGAGGGTCACCCCTAAAAGGCGAATACCTGAGGGATTACTCTCTAGGCTCTGATAGAGCTCCTGGGCCAGTCTCTGAATGACTTCTGGGTCTCTGGTTGCTTCCTCTAAACTTCGTCTCTTGGTCAAGGTCGTAAAATCGGCATAACGAATCTTGAGCACCAAGGTCTTACCAATTTTCTGATGCTTGGCCAAACTGTTCGCTACCTTTTCAGATAGGTTGGCTAGTTCTTTTAGCACATCATCCTCGGCCACCAGCAATTTTCGATAGGTGCGTTCCTTCCCAATGGACTTGCGAATGCGATTGCTCTTGACTGGACTGTTATGGATCCCCCGAGCCTTTCGATAGAGATCAAAACCAAAGCGACCAAAGTGATCGATGAGAGTCATTTCCGGCACTTCTAAGAGATCTGCACCTGTATAAATTCCCAAATCATGAAGTCGCTCCACTGTCCGTTTCCCCACACCATGAAACTTAGCTACATCCAGCTGACTTAAAAAGCCTTGAGCTTGCTCGGGTAAAATGACGGTCAGTCCCCGAGGCTTCTGGTAATCACTGGCAATTTTTGCTAGAAACTTATTGTAGGAAACTCCGGCAGAAGCAGTCAAATGCAACTCATTCCAAATATCATGCTGAATCAAGCGAGCTACCTTGACAGCAGATTGAAGACCAAGCTTATTGTTGGTCACATCCAGATAGGCTTCATCAATGCTCATGGGCTCAATCAGATCGGTATAACGTTTAAATATTTCTCTGACTTGGAGACCGACAGCCTGGTACTTCTCGTAGTTGCCAGAGATGAAAACTGCCTGAGGACACCGTTCATAGGCCTCTTTGGAACTCATAGCCGAATGGACACCATATTTTCTGGCTTCGTAATTGCAAGTCGACACCACTCCTCTTCCGCCAGACAAACGGGGATCATGGCCAATAATGACAGGCTTTCCCTTCAATTCAGGATGGTCGCGCTCTTCAACGGACGCAAAAAAGGCATCCATATCGATATGAATGATTTTACGGCTCGTATCATTTACTAAAGGAAATATGAGCATGGGCAACCTCCTCTTTCATTATATCCCTATCACCGATTTTTTCCTACTAATTTTTACTTCTCCCAAGGCAAAAATATAATACAGTTTATCCATATATTCCCTTCTGTATTATAAAAGAATCCAAAATCTTTTTGCCATTCCCTTTGTGAAACCGATTTCTATGTGGTATACTACTATTGTAAGTGCAACAGATTTGTTGCTAGAAAGATATAAGAGGATTTAAACATGGTTGTTAAAACAGTTGTTGAAGCACAAGACATTTTTGACAAAGCCTGGGAAGGCTTCCAAGGGGAAGACTGGAAAGAAAGAGCCAGCGTCTCACGCTTTGTACAAGCTAACTACACTCCTTATGATGGAGATGAAAGCTTCCTAGCTGGACCAACTGAACGTTCTCTTCACATCAAAAAGATTGTTGAAGAAACAAAAGCGCACTACGAAGAAACTCGTTTCCCATACGATACTCGTCCAACATCTATCGCTGATATTGCAGCTGGATACATCGACAAAGAAAACGAACTCATCTTCGGTATCCAAAACGATGAGTTGTTCAAATTGAACTTCATGCCTCGTGGTGGTATCCGTATGGCGGAAACTACTTTGAAAGAAAATGGATATGAGCCAGATCCAGCTGTGCATGAAATCTTCACTAAATATGTAACAACAGTTAACGACGGTATCTTCCGTGCTTATACTACAAACATCCGTCGTGCACGTCACGCTCACACTGTAACTGGTCTTCCAGATGCTTACTCACGTGGACGTATCATCGGGGTTTATGCTCGTTTGGCCCTTTACGGAGCTGACTACTTGATGGCTGAAAAAGCAAACGACTGGAACGCGATTACTGAAATCGATGAAGAATCAATCCGTCTTCGTGAAGAAGTAAACCTTCAATACCAAGCACTTCAAGAAGTTGTTAAATTGGGTGACCTTTATGGTGTAGACGTACGTCGTCCTGCCTTCGATACAAAAGAAGCAATCCAATGGACAAACATCGCCTTCATGGCTGTCTGCCGTGTGATCAACGGTGCTGCTACTTCTCTTGGACGTGTGCCAATCGTTTTGGATATCTACGCTGAACGTGACTTGGCTCGTGGTACTTACACTGAGTCTGAAATCCAAGAATTCGTTGACGATTTCGTTATGAAACTTCGTACAGTTAAATTTGCTCGTACAAAAGCTTACGACCAATTGTATTCAGGTGACCCAACCTTCATCACAACTTCTATGGCTGGTATGGGTAACGACGGACGTCACCGTGTTACTAAGATGGACTACCGTTTCTTGAACACTTTGGACAACATCGGTAACTCTCCAGAACCAAACTTGACAGTTCTTTGGACTGACAAATTGCCATACAGCTTCCGTCGCTACTGTATGCACATGAGCCACAAACACTCTTCTATCCAATACGAAGGTGTTACAACAATGGCTAAAGACGGATACGGTGAAATGAGCTGTATTTCATGTTGTGTATCTCCACTTGACCCAGAAAACGAAGAACAACGCCACAACATCCAGTACTTCGGTGCTCGTGTAAACGTTCTTAAAGCTCTTCTTACTGGTTTGAACGGTGGTTACGACGACGTTCATAAAGACTACAAAGTATTTGACATCGATCCTATCCGTGACGAAGTTCTTGAATTCGAATCAGTTAAAGCAAACTTCGAAAAATCACTTGACTGGTTGACTGACACTTACGTAGATGCTTTGAACATCATCCACTACATGACTGATAAGTACAACTACGAAGCAGTTCAAATGGCCTTCTTGCCAACTCACCAACGCGCAAACATGGGATTCGGTATCTGTGGTTTCGCTAACACTGTTGATACCTTGTCAGCAATCAAATACGCTACTGTTAAACCAATCCGTGACGAAGATGGCTACATCTACGATTACGAAACAATCGGTGAATACCCACGTTGGGGTGAAGATGACCCACGTTCTAACGAATTGGCAGAATGGTTGATCGAAGCTTACACTACTCGTCTTCGCAGCCACAAACTTTACAAGAACGCTGAAGCAACTGTGTCACTTCTTACCATCACTTCTAACGTTGCTTACTCTAAACAAACTGGTAACTCACCAGTCCACAAAGGGGTATTCCTCAACGAAGATGGTTCTGTGAACACAAGCAAATTGGAATTCTTCTCACCAGGTGCTAACCCATCTAACAAAGCTAAAGGTGGATGGTTGCAAAACTTGAACTCACTTGCTAGCCTTGACTTTGGTTACGCAGCTGACGGTATCTCACTCACTACTCAAGTGTCACCTCGTGCTCTTGGTAAAACTCGTGACGAACAAGTAGACAACTTGGTAACTATCCTTGATGGATACTTCGAAAACGGTGGACAACACGTTAACTTGAACGTTATGGACTTGTCAGACGTTTACGAAAAGATCATGAGCGGTGAAGATGTTATCGTACGTATCTCTGGATACTGTGTAAACACTAAATACCTCACTCCAGAACAAAAAACTGAATTGACACAACGTGTCTTCCACGAAGTTCTTTCTATGGATGATGCCTTGAGCTAAGATTCAAATAGATTTTTCAAACCAGTCGGAAACGGCTGGTTTTTTCTTGTCCTGTCTTGACTAAATCCGTGGTAACACTAGTACAAATCAGTGAAATTTTGATATAATGGAGACAATCTATTAACAGAACAGGAAGAACAATGGAAGCGTCTAAAGATATGGACCGCGTGATTGACGTCCTCATGTTGGCAGGAACCCTCCTTTTAGAGAGTGGTTCTGAAATCCATCGGGTGGAGGATACCATGATCCGGATTGCTCATTCTCAAGGAATCGATGATTGCAATGCCTTAGCGATGCCAGTCGCTATTTTCTTTTCAATCGAAAATGCCAATATCACGCGGATGAAGCGGATCCTGCGGACCAATTACAATATCGAGAAGGTCTGTGATGTCAATCAGATTTCTCGCCAATTAGTCTCTGGGCACATCAATCTCGAAGAAGCCTACCAAGCCTTGATCCAATTGAAGCAGAAGGCAGTGCCTTATACCAATCTACAGTTAACCATTGCGGCTACTCTAAGTGCTCCTTTTTTCTCCATTATGTTTGGCGGGAATTTTTATGATGCGATAGGAGCAGGTATTGCGACTGTCTTTGCCTATGCTTTCTCTCTAGTAGTTGAGAAATACGTGCGCATCCCTTTTGCCACTGCTTTTGCGGCAGCCTTTGTCTTTGGCTTTTTGGCCCATATTTGGGCCCGCTATAGTGGTTTTCCTTCCAATACCGATCTCATTATTGCGGGTTGTGTCATGCCTTTCGTTCCTGGGATTGCCATGACCAATGCCGTCAGGGATCTGATGAACAACCACCTCAACTCTGGGATGAGTAAACTCTTTGAAACCCTGCTCATTACCCTTGCCCTTGGTGCCGGAACGACCGTCGCTCTTGTCCTTATGAAATAGAATCATGAATCTAATCGAATTTTTAATCCAAGCCGTGGCGAGTTTGATTGCCATCATTACCTTTTTAATCGTCCTCAACGTGCAACGTTCCATGTTAATCCCTGGAGGAATTTTAGGGATGGCTATTTGGTTGCTCTACTATATCTTGAAAGGACCTACCAATGTTATTATCGCGACTTTTATCGCCGCCATTGTCGGTTCTTGTATCAGTCAAATTTTAAGTATCATCTACAAGACGCCTGTCGTTGTCTTTATGCTGGCTATTCTCGCTCCCCTGGTTCCTGGATATATTTCCTATCGGACTACCTCCTTCTTTGTTAGTGGCCAATATCGGCAAGCCATGACCAGTGTAACCTTGGTTGTTATTCTAGCCTTGGTCATCTCTATCGGGATGGCTAGCGGCTCTGTCGTCTTGAAACTCTACCATTCTTACCAACGCCATCAAAAAAGAAAAATGACCAATGCCAACTAGCATTGGTTTTTCAAAACTTATCTATGTAATCGCTTGCATTTTTGATTAAAAGGAGTACAATGATAGTGAAAAAAACAAATCCTTTAAAGTATGTGAGGTACTGTACGATGGTAAACAAGTATATCAAGTATCTTCCTTGGGTGATTCTAGGAGCCTTCTCCTCCTATCTATCAGCGACTTACTATGCCCGCAATTCATTTGACTTGTTCTATCTGACCTTGATCTTTCTGATTGCGGACATCGCTATACTCGTCTTCTACGAAAAAGTTCTAAGAGACAAATGCAAAGAACTCTTCATACGAATCATGAGCAATCCTAAAAAAGATAAGCAAGCATAAGAGTTGAAAAGCCATCTAAGGATGGCTTTTTTGTTTTTCGCCCTCTTTTTTTCAAAAAATCCTCTTGCAAAACTCGGTCCTAAGAATGATTTCCATTCTGTTCTGGCTTTTTCAAGGGAGTTTTGCTCTCAAATATGGTAAAATAGTAACGAAATATACTAGTAGATATCAAATTAAAAGAGGTTATTTATGACAATCGGTATTGATAAGATTGGATTTGCGACCAGCCAGTATGTCTTGCGCTTAAGTGAGCTAGCGGCTGCTCGAAAAACTGATCCAGAAAAACTCAGTAAAGGGCTCTTATTGAAAGAACTGAGTATTGCCCCTATTACAGAGGATATCGTCACACTTGGAGCAAGTGCCAGCCATAGTATTTTAACCGAAGAAGAAAAAGAAGAAATCGATATGGTCATCTTAGCGACCGAGTCAGGAATTGATCAGAGTAAGGCTGCTGCTGTTTTCGTTCACGGTCTCCTAAGAATCCAACCCTTTGCTCGGAGCTTTGAAATGAAGGAAGCCTGCTATGCTGCAACGGCCGCTTTGGACTATGCTAAACTTCATGTTGAAAAGTTCCCACAGAGCAAGGTCTTGGTCATTGCCAGCGATATTGCAAAATATGGGATCGACACCCCTGGAGAACCGACTCAAGGAGCTGGATCTGTCGCTATGCTGGTGACGCAGAACCCACGTATCCTAGCATTTAATGATGATAATGTAGCTCAGACCCGTGATGTGATGGATTTCTGGCGTCCCAACTATTCAAGCACACCCTTTGTCAATGGGATTTATTCGACCCAACAGTACTTGGATTGCTTGAAAACAACTTGGACAGAGTATCAAAAACGAACTGGCTTAACCTTGGATGATTTTGCGGCGGTCTGCTTCCACTTGCCTTATCCCAAGCTCGCTCTAAAGGGCTTAAAAAAGATTCTTGACAAGAGTCTTTCTCCTGAGAAACAAGCCCAATTGCAATACAATTTTGAACAATCCATTCTCTACAGCCAAAAGGTTGGGAATATCTATACGGGTTCCCTCTTCCTAGGTTTGCTTTCTCTCTTAGAGAATCAGCCTCAACTAGTGGCTGGCGATCGCATCGCCCTCTATGGATATGGAAGTGGTGCAGTCGCTGAGATTTTTAGTGCTCACTTGGTCGAAGGATATGAGCGAATGCTCCATCCAAATCGTATGGCAGAATTGGATCAGCGAAAAGCTCTTACGATTGCCGAATATGAGAAGATCTTCTTCGAAGAGGCACAATTAGATGCTGAAGGCAATCAAACCTTCCAAGGTTACCAAGATCAAACTTATGCCTTATCAGAAATCAACGAACACCAACGAACCTATGTAAAGGTAGAACACCATGGTTAAATTAACTGGTTTTTCAAAAGCAAGTCCAGCAGAGCGCATCGAGAAACTGGTTCAGGCCGGACTCCTCTCAGAAGAAGGTCTACAAACAGTAAGGGACAATGACACATTGCCCCTTTCTCTTGCCAATGAAATGGTCGAAAACGTCCTCGGCACCTTGGCTTTACCCTTTGGTCTGGCTCCTGGCTTCCAGGTAGATGGTCAGGAAATCCAAGTCCCAATGGTGACGGAAGAACCCTCTGTCATCGCTGCTGCTTCTTACGCTGCTGGACTAATCAAGCGCTCAGGTGGGTTTCAGACCCAGGTTCACAAGCGTCAAATGATCGGTCAAGTAGCTCTTTATGACGTTAGCCATAAAGAAAAGGCCAGTCAGGCGATTGCAGAAGCTAAAGAAGAACTGCTCCAACTGGCCAATCAAGCCTATCCTTCCATCGTTAAACGGGGAGGTGGGGCACGAGATCTCTGGACAGAGGTGAAAGGTGACTTTCTCATTTGCTACCTATCCGTTGATCCAAAAGAGGCCATGGGGGCTAATATGCTCAACACTATGTTGGAAGCCCTGGTCGACCCTTTAGAAGATTTATCCGAGGGGCAAGGATTAATGGCTATTCTATCTAACTTAGCTACAGATGCCCTGGTCACGGCAAGCTGTCACATAGACTACCGCTTCCTCAGTCGCGATCCCAAAGAAGCTGCCGAAATCGCTCAGAAAATAGCTCTGGCCAGTCAATTAGCGGCTGTTGATCCTTATCGAGCAGCGACTCACAACAAGGGAATTTTCAATGGCATCGATGCTGTCGTCTTGGCAACTGGGAATGATTGGCGGGCGATTGAAGCGGGTGGCCATACCTATGCTAGTCGATCTGGACAAGCTCAAGGACTATCTAATTGGATAGCTCATCCAGATCAGCAAGTCCTAAAAGGCCAGCTGACCCTTCCCATGCCTATCGCTACCAAGGGAGGCTCCATCGGACTCAATCCAAGTGTCCAAGTGGCTCATGACCTACTTGGAAATCCCGACGCCCAAACTCTTGCGCGGATCATTGTTTCCGTTGGCCTGGCTCAAAACTTTGCAGCGCTTAAGGCCTTGGTCAGCACCGGTATTCAGCATGGGCATATGAAACTCCAAGCTAAGTCACTTGCCCTACTTGCTGGCGCTAGTCCGTCAGAGGTAGCTCCGGTGGTCCAAGCCCTGCTAGAAGACAAACCCTTTAACCTGGAAAAAGCCCAAGCTATATTAGAGAACATTCGTCAAAGCAATTAAAAAATCCCTCCGTTCACACGGAGGGATTTTTTAATGCAGACAAACTATTATTTTTTTATAAAACAGCTGGATGATTTTCAAAAAATAACTTTCATTTTTTAGTCATTTAAGAAGATGAAAAACTTTACGCCGTGAGAAAAGTGCCTGAAACAACTGTGTTTCAGGCACTCGGGAGTTTTGAGAGTAAAACAGTTTGGGAAACTGTTTTAGCCTGAGCCCGGAAATTAAAGAGCGAGGGGGGTTCAAAACTAATTGAACACGGGCTGCGGATTGTGTCAAAAAGATAAGTTCTCCTAGAATCTAAAGATTCTGCGTCAAACTTCCTATTTTGACTTTATCCGCAAACGCCCTTCGTATCTTAATTAGTCATGGAACTTCCTGGATTGCTGAAATCATCCACTGGATAATTTCACCTAACGTCCGTACTCACCTAAGGAAAGTTTCTAAAATTACTTTATCTTCAATCTGAAATCCTTCCGTTTACACGGAGGGATTTTTGCTAGTTTCCTAAAGTTAATCATGAATAGAGGAGATTTGTTCGTATCCTTCTTTTACGCGGCCATAAAGAAGGTAGGGAACCTTTCTCAAATCGGCAAGTGTCTGACAAGAAAGAGCACACATGATCAGGCGTAAATCCTCTTTCCAAGCATTGACTTGGGCGATGACCTTTTCAATCGGCTGTGTCTCTACCAATTCTAAAATGGTCCGAGAAAGACCGACCCCCTTGGCTCCTAGAACCAGTGCCTTGATCATATCCAAAGGATGACGAACGCCACCAGAGGCGAGAACCTCGACCTGATCCATCAATGGTTGAGCTCCAAGCAAGGCTTGAACCGTTGTTTGTCCCCAGTCATTGAGATAGGAACGATTGCCTCCTCGACGGTTTTCGATATAGGCAAAACTGGTCCCGCCTCTACCAGAAATATCAACGGTCCTGACACCTAGTTCGATGGCTCTTTGGATAGTTCTGGCGTCCATACCAAAACCGACCTCTTTTAGCACCAACGGCACTGGTAGTTGCTTTGCATAGTCTGCTAAATGGTCTTGCCAGTTTCTAAAGCTTCGTTCCCCTTCGGGCATGAGAAGCTCCTGCATGAGGTTGACATGCAGTTGGAGAAAGAGAGGCTGGGTCTCCTCAATGGTCTGTAAGCCCAGTTCAAGCGTTTTGTCAATCCCGATATTGGTCGCAAAGAGAAGGTCCGGATAAAGGTCCTTGACTCGATAGGAGCTGTCCTGGGGATCCTTTAAAGCTGCACTATAGGAACCCGTCACAAAGAGAATGCCACAGGCTTCTGCCACCTGAGCCAATTTTCGATTGATTTCTCCTCCCTTGGCACTACCACCTGTCATGGCATTGATATAAAAAGGGTAGTCCCAGTCACGGCCTGCAAAATGGGTCGTCACATCCACCTGATCTAAATCGATAGTTGGTAAAGAGGAATGAATCAACTCAACCTCATCAAAGCTATTGTAACCCGGAGTTTGCTCCAAGGCCAAGCGAATATGTTCATCCTTTCGGTTGGTCGTCATACTCTCCCATCCTTTCTGCATATAATAAATCAATCCCTGCTTTTTGCCAGCGTCTGACGATTTCTTGGGCAGCAGCCTCATCAAATGCGAGGGCGATCCCACAATCTCCTCCTCCAGCGCCACTGGATTTTGCAATGGCCTCTAGTCCCTCTTCTGCCCTCTTTAATTGGGCCAATTTTTTGGTATAAATCACCTCATTGAGAGATCGAAGTAAATCACTAGCCCGACTGATAGAAGACCAGGCCAAGTCTCGGTCTGCATCTTGAAAGGCCACTAAAAGGTCTTGTACAGCCTGCTCCGTCCCCTCTAAGAAGACAGAATCAATAGCTGAACGAACCTGGTTAATCAAGTCTCTTGAAATAGCAGGTTCCTGGGTCCAGCCCACCAAGAAAGTATAGGACAACTGAGGAGCAAGAGGGTGGATTTCATATCCCCAATCCAGGGCTAAGATTTGGTTTAAATCCTGATCTTGTAATTGCTGAGCCAGTGCCCGTCGGTCAAAAGAGCGGTAGCTAACCAAGTCTTCATAGGCAATACAAGCTAGGTCTCCCATAGAGCCATTGTCTCCACGCTGAATCAAGACCAAACAGGCCAAACGAAAGAGCAAATCTGCTGACAGGGGAAAATCGTAAAGAGCTGCCATGGCTTTGAGGGTCAACAAGACCACACTGCCACTAGAGCCAATTCCGAATTTCTTACCCTCTCGCTCAAATTTCCCCCCAATACATAAATCAAAGGGAGCAAGTGCCACTCCTTGTGACTGGAGGTAGGCATTCATCAGATGCACGGTTTCTTGGATCAGGGCATAGTCTGCCTGCGGAGTCAAATCAACCGCAAAGGAAAACATGTCCGACTGAACCCGATAAGTAGATGCTGGTTGGATTTCTGCCTGCATGTAAATGGGAATAAACTGAATAATGGCTGTTTGTCCCGGGGTTAGGATAGAATATTCCCCAGCGATATACAGCTTCCCACCTGCTTGAACTGCTTTCTTATTCTTCATGGGTTAGATCCTTGGTCTTGGAAACAATGATACGATAGTCTTGTTCAAAAAGTGGAACCAACTCTTCCAGATCCTCTTCTAGACAGAGGACTTTTACATTCGGTCCTGCATCCATGGTGAAGTAGCACCGTTTTCCTTCGTTACGAAGAGAGCGCACGAAATCCATGGCCTCGTAGCTTTTTTCCGTCAAATAGGAGAAGGCTGGGCTAGCAGTCTTGGTTGTAGAATGCATGAGAAGAGCATTCCGTTCGGTCAATTCCCCTACTTTTTCAAAGTCATTGTCCTTCAGGTATGCCAGCATATCTTGGTAATCCTGAGCTGACTGGCGAATCCATTCTTGGAAATTGCTAGAGGTTTCCGTGCACCGTTTCATCCCTTCCCGACTAGAAAGAATCTTTTGCTGGTCATTTAACACCAACATAATCATAGCCAGTTTGAGATCTGTTTCCACCTGGTAGATCGCTCCGGTATCCTTGTCCCAAGCCGCTAAAGGGCCAAAGAAAGAACGGGAAGACGAACCGGAGGCAAACTTAGCCACTTGAGCTTGTTCTGCCTGCGTCATCCCCAGTTGGTAATAGCGATTGCAGGCTTTTACTAAGGCAGATAGACCACTGGAACTAGAAGAAAGTCCTGCAGCTGTCGGCATGTTGTTGCTGGTATCAACCCGCACAAAGCCTGTTTCCCCTTCTGGTTTAAAGCGGTCGATGACTGCTCCAATCTTGGCCTGCTCCGCTTCATTTTGGAAGACCCCATCAATATAGAAGGCATGGGCCTTGGCCTCAGGACCTAAAGGACTGAGGCGCGTCTCTGTATACATATTTTCCAAGGTCAAGGAAATGGAACTAGTTGATGGCACCATGGCTTCACTGTTTTCCTTGCCCCAATACTTAATAATGGCGATATTGGCATACGATTTTACACTTACAGGCTTTCGATCCATAACTCCTTCACTCCTTTATTTCTTAGTTCTTTTGCGATGATTTCTGCTTGTTCCTGGTCTGCAGCAAGGGCAATGATACAGCCACCGAGCCCACCACCGCTCATTTTGGCTCCCAAGGCTCCACTAGCTAAGGCTAGTTCCACCAGTTGATCGGCTTCTGGACAACTCACTCCCACTGCCTGCAAATGATGATGGCAGTCTGTTAAGATACGTCCCAAGGTGGGAGCATCTTTTTGAGCAAGGGCTTTTTCTGCTTGCTCGGTAAGAAGCCCGATTTCATGGAAACTAGCAAGTGCCGCTGTTCCCAAGTCCTTGACTTTCTGAATGGCTTCTTTGGTATGTCCATGGATACCTGTATCTGCAATGACCAGCTTGGCACCCAAATCAACTTCTAACTCACTAAAACCGACATTGCGAATGAATTTAATCGGCTGATCACTTAGGCAAGTCTTGGCATCCAGCCCACTTGGATTCATATGGGCAATCATTTCTGCTCGATTAACCAAGATTTCCAAGGTTTCTTGACTCAAATCTCGCTTGAAGTAATCAAAGACCGCCCGAATTGCCGCGATACTGACAGCAGCCGAGGATCCCATCCCCCGCTGAGCTGGAATCATGGAGTCAATCCTGCAAGCGATGGCCGCATCCTCGATCCCCAAATACTCTAAGGAAGCATAGACTGCCATCGATAAGCTGTCATTCTCAAAAAGGACCCACGGACGCTCCGCAGGTACAATCTGACAAGTGACCTGAATGTGAAGGAGGGGCAGGGCAATGGCTGGATAGCCATAAACAACCGCATGCTCTCCTATTAAAATAATCTTGCTATGTGCCTGGCCGACACCTATCGATTTCGTCATACGTCTCTCAGTTATCTTCATTCTTTTCTGCTATAGATTGCTAGATACAATCTTCTCTCCTTCCATTTTAATATAAAAAAAGGAAAAAAGCGATGGCTAAACCACGCTTCTTTCTCCGTCTTAGGAAGGATTTTTGCCGGTCCCCTCCATTTCTGTTTTGATGAGCTCCATGAGTTGATTCCGATCTATAATCCATTGGGCCCGCTCATCTTTTTCATAGGTCCGATTGGATAGGAAAATAGCTGCCAATTGGAGCTTGCGGTTATAGAGAAGGAAGGTTCCTGTATAACCTGTATGGTCCAGCCAGTCTCCTTCCAGGTTCCAGGCCAGAGAGCGCGTCTTCCCTTCCTCTAAGGCATAGTTCTGGGAGAGGATTTCTGAAAAAGGATCCTGTAAGTAGTGCTCCAAGAATATTTCCATATCTTTAATAGTTGAAAACAGACCAGCACTTCCGGCATGGACTCCCAGTACACGCGCTTTCGGATCATGGACGACACCAGCTGGAACGCCACGAAGGGTTGGCACCGCTTGAGAAACCGGGCCAAAAGTAGTCTCCTTCATTTGCCAAGGTGCAAAGACTTGCTCCTGAAAAATCTGGGCCAAATCCTGACCATACCACTTCTCCAGAAGAAAGCCCAACAAAAGAAAATTGACATCTGTATAGTGGAACTGGCGATTGTCCTTGAGCTTCAAACGGTGCAGGGCTTCTTTTAGTCCTTTAGCATCCAAGTCATCTCGTCCGGGGATGAAAGGATCCAGCCCAGAAGTATGGGTCAAGAGCTGACGGATGGTCACCTCTGCCTGCTCCATATCCGGATAGTAGGAAGCTAAGGGGCGATCGATATCGATTTGCCCTTGTTGGACCAGAAAAGCAAGAACCGTACCAACTCCGACGACCTTACTCACACTGGCCAAATCATAGGTCAAGCCGGCTACAACTGGCTCTTGCTTGGCTGGATCAGCCAGTCCCAAGTAATACTCCTGCCAGCTTCCCTTCTGATAGAGCGCAAGAGAGGCACCTGGGTAGATGCCTGCTCCTATTTGCTCTTGAATTTTTTGGATGATTTTTTCCATTTTTCTTCACTCATTTCAATCAGCCAAAGACTTGCTTAAGCTTCGAACCACCATTCAATCTTGCTTGGATCCTCAACCAAGACAAATTGTTGCCTTTTTGGTACAAAAGTTACCTGATCTCCAAAGCAGGAGGCTACTTCACTTGCTACAAATGGCTCTAGAATGACCTTGACCTGACAAAGGTCCCAAGTCTGTCCATTTGCTAGTGTGAGGTCCGGACCATCTGATGCTTCTAAGTCTAAATACTCTTCTAAGCCAGGTAGTTGTTGATAGAAAGCTGTAGAAGTCTCTACATTAGGTACACGAAGCACCATCTTTTCTACGAAAAACTCCGTCAAGGTTGTAAACTCTTCATTCGCTTGAAAATCTGGAGCTTCCTCAATTTCAGTTAAACTGTCCACTTGCTCTTCCGCATGGAGCAAGATACGATCTCCTTCTGGCGAAAGGGCTTCAAAGGCATAGCCATTTTTTCCTTTGAAGAGGCGATCAACTTGATGCCCCCGAGCCAGAAGCCACTCAATTTCTTGTGGGTTGGTCACGCGAATCTTTAAGCAAGCCAGGCGTTTTGGACCCTCCACCTTGCGGGTTCTCATACTAGGGGATTCCTCTAAATAGAGGCGATCTGTCTTCGATTGATCTCCAAGGGATAATAAAGCCCCATCTTCCAACAGGGTTTTCATTCCTAAGACCTTTTCAAAAAATTCTTGATTGACATTTCGATTGTTTGTTTTTAATACAGGTGAAATACTACTAATCTTATTTATGCACATAATTCCTCCAAGTCTTTTATATTTTAAAAGATTTTCTTTTTTTTTACAAGAAATCTTGTGCAAAAAAGACAGATTTCTCAAAATTTTGAATCTGTCTTTCTTTACTTAATATACTGTTCGTGTATGGACCCGCCCGTTTGGAGCTTCAAATTCGTATTCTAAGTAATCCTGATAGGTCCCTGGTGCAATCACTCCACGCACATCTAATACAGCCGTTCCCGCCTGTCCCACAATGGAATCTGCTAACAGGCAGCAATTCGTAGATAGAATAAAATAAGATTTAAAACGCGAAGAAGTAAATTTATATAATTCAGCCCCTAAATCATATTTCAATTTGTAAGCGTAGGTCGGCTGACCATCTTCCTGTAACCTCCTAGGTGGATCCCAAGGTTCTAACAACTGATCAATTTCAGCTAGACGCTTCTCCACTGCCTGACTCTCTTCTTCGGTAAGGGATAGGCTGTAGCCAAACAGCGTCTTGTGACTCTCTCTTTTACATAGTTCGATATATGGTTCCTTATCCACTTTAAACAGTACGCCATCCCCAATCGTCCCAAACAGACGCTCTGAAAAGGGATCGTAACTTCCGTAAGAAATGACCTTCCCCTGATAAAAAATATCTACATGCCCAATCGCTCCAAATAAGTTGCTGTCAGAAGTATGAACCAAAATTTCTAATTCCCTTGCCTCTTCTTCTTTTTTCACCAGCCGATAGGGGCCTGTGTGTCCCGCCGAGCTCCCTTTTTGAAGAAACTGGTTAAACCGTTTTAACTCCTCAGCTGGGATAAAGGCTGCAAAGATAACCGGTAGGCTAATACGAAAGCGACGTTTTAACTCTTGGCCTTGTTGGTCTTTGTCAAATAAAATACCATCTCGAATATTAGAAATCCCCAACAAGACCAGATAAGCCCCCAAGAGGATAAATTGGAAGTGTCCATCTGAACCTGGTCCCAAGACACTTGCTAGACCAATCCCACCGTTTAAAAGCGCATCCCATAAATAGAGCCAGCCTCCTTTTACCCGATTGGCCTTATAAAGCCAAAATGTAATCCCATAGACAATGGCAGTCCCCAACTGATATGCCCCTAAACAAATCACAACTAAGTTTACGGGCAGACTACTCAATCGATTCAGCCAGCTCAAAGCAAGTGAAAGAAAAATAAACCAAATAGAGTGGCTATAGGAAATAGACTTGCGACGCAACATAAAGCGAAGAAGAAAGCTTCCTAGTCCATCGACTAAAAAGTAAACAGCTAATAGATCCAAGGAAAATTTGGTGAAACCAACGCCGTTTCGAAAAATGAGGATCCCAAAAATGACGGCAAGAACCCCAAACAATAAAGTCCGTCTTCTTGCAACTTCTTCAACAGATAATGTTCTCACCATGACACCCTCCTTCAGAGATGAAAGGTCTTTAGACAAATACTATTTTATCAAGTATAATATAAGAAGTAAAGAAACAGTGAAGCTGATAAAAGGAGCATCCTATGAAATTCAATCAATATAGCTATCTACCAGTCGACCAAGCAGACATTCTAAAGGAACTGAAAGAAATCGGGTTTGACCTTCCCCTTCATCTTACAGAGAAAGAACTGTTTGAATGGTTTGTTCGCAAGGTTTATTTCACCTACAAAAATACAGATTATCCTCTCTCTAACCTAGTGGCGGATGCTGAAACAGATCTCCTGAGCTATTTCCAATCTGACCGCGAATGGTCTCCAAATATTTTCTACACAGTGGCCCTCCAATTGCTCGGTTTCCGCTATTTTATTGACTTTGAAAATACGGACAGCTTCTTAAAAGAAGTCCAAATTCCGATTGAGTATGGAAACTTGGTTGAGAACCTCTATCACCTCCTCAATACTCGAACAGTCAAAGGGAATTTACTAATTGAGCAGTTGGTCAGCGATGGCTTGATCCCCGAGGACAATCGCTACCACTTTTTCAACGGAAAAAGTCTAGCTACCTTTAACTGCCATGATGTAATCCGTGAAGTGGTCTATGTGGAGAGTCGAGTTGATAGCGACCAGGATGGTCTTCCAGATTTGGTCAAGGTCAATATTATTCGCCCACGCTATGAAGGAAAAATCCCAGCCGTCATGACTGCCAGCCCTTATCACCAAGGAACCAATGACAAGGCTAGCGACAAGGCTCTCTATAATATGAATGTGGACCTCGAGGTCAAAGAACCTCATACCATCCAAGTAGAAGAACCTCAATTAGAATTGGTGGATCCTGTCGGTTCAGCTCAACTAGTCTCTGAGGCTGAAGAAACCCTCACTCATATCAACTCCAGTTATACCCTCAATGACTACCTTCTCGCTCGTGGTTTTGCCAATCTCTACGTCTCCGGTTTAGGGACCAAGGACTCTCAAGGCTTGATGACCAATGGAGATTACCGTCAAATCGAGGCCTATAAAAATGTTATCGACTGGCTCAACGGCCGTTGCCGGGCCTTTACAGACCACAGTCGCCAACGCCAAGTCAAGGCCGATTGGTCTAACGGCAAAGTTGCTACGACGGGCTTGTCCTACCTAGGGACCATGTCCAATGGACTGGCTACCACCGGTGTCGATGGCCTAGAAGTTATCATCGCAGAAGCCGGTATCTCTTCTTGGTACAACTACTATCGGGAAAACGGACTCGTGACGAGTCCTGGCGGCTATCCTGGAGAGGATTTTGATTCGCTTGCTGAGTTGACTTATTCACGTGCCCTTCGGGCTGGAGACTATCTCCGCCACCATGCAGCCCATGTCGCTGATTTGGAAGAGGTTAAGAAGCAATTGGATCGCAAAACAGGGGACTACAACCAATTCTGGCATGACCGCAACTATCTCCTTCAGGCAGACAAAGTCAAGGCAGAGGTCGTCTTCACCCATGGTTCCCAAGACTGGAATGTCAAGCCCCTCCATGTATACCAAATGTTCCAAGCCCTTCCAGCCAACATCAAGAAACACCTCTTCTATCACAATGGAGCCCATGTCTATCTCAACAACTGGCAGTCCATTGACTTCCGTGAGAGTATGAATGCCCTCCTCTCTAAAAAATTACTGGGCTATGATTCAAGCTATGAATTGCCAACCGTCATCTGGCAGGACAATACAGGGGAACAAAGTTGGACTTCCTTGGAAGACTTTGGCAATCAAACAGCCCAGCGGACCTTCCCACTGGGAGATGGTGAGAGAGTCATCCAAAACCGCTATGCGACAGAAGATTATGAGCGCTATGGCAAAGCCTATCCAACCTTCCTAACTGATCTTTACCAAGATAAGGCCCAACAGGTGACCATCGATCTTCCGATCGCAGAAGACTTACACCTCAACGGAAAAGCTCGCCTTCACCTGCGGCTCCAATCTAGCACAAACAAAGGCTTGCTCTCAGCCCAACTCATGGAGCTAGGAAGCAAGAAATATCTCCAACCCTATCCAGCTGTCCTATCCGTCCGCACCCTTGATAACGGTCGCTACCATATGCTAGACAATTTGACCGAGTTGCCATTTAAGGAAGCCGGTCAACGGGTGATTACAAAGGGCTATCTCAACCTTCAAAACCGTCATGATCTCTTACAAGTCGAACCTGTAACCCCAGGGGAATGGATGGAATTCGACTTTGAACTCCAACCAACCATCTACAAGCTGGAAAAAGGGACTACTCTTCGTCTTGTCCTTTATACAACCGACTTCGAGATCACTGTCCGCGACCAAACGGACTACCAACTCACCATTGATCTGGCTAACTCCAGATTAACCCTTCCTAAGATGGATTAAGGAATTTCATGCTTTTTCCTTGTCGTCCCTTCCCTTGCTTGATTTGACAGCCTTGCCTACTTATGATAATATCTAAGAGAGTATTTCATAGAAAAAGAGTTTAGAGGATATTATGGCTATCGAAAAAACAGTCAGCGAAATTGCTGAAATTCTAGGAGTTAGTCGCCAAGCGGTCAACAACCGTGTCAAGGCCCTAGATCCTGAAGATACAGAAAAAAATGATAAGGGAGTTACCGTCGTAACCCGTAGTGGCTTGATCAAGCTAGAAGAGATCTACAAAAAAACCATCTTTGAAGACGAACCCGTCAGCGATGATGTGAAACAGCGTGAATTGATGGAAATTTTGGTAGATGAAAAAAATGCCGAAATCGTCCGTCTCTACGAACAACTAAAAGCAAAAGACGACCAGCTAAAATCCAAAGATGAGCAATTAGCTAAAAAGGATGAGCAGTTGCGTGTCAAAGATGTTCAGATTGCTGAAAAAGACAAACAGCTCGACCAACAACAACAGCTAACCCTTCAGGCTATGAATGACCGTGAAACATTGAAATTAGAATTAGATCAAGCCAATGAAAAGGTTCAAGAACAAGAGAGTAAAGGCTTCTGGAGACGCGTCTTTGGTCGCTAAAAACTGACTTCGGTCAGTTTTTTCTATGCCTTTGCCTCCCCTCAATAATTAGAAAATCCAAAAACACCCAATAGATGAAGGAGTTCCCTTGAAAGAATTAAGCCACTATGTCTCCTTTGATTTAGAATTTAATCAATTTGAAGGAAAGTACCACATTATCCAAGTTTCTGCTGTCCGCTTTGCAGATGGCCAAGAAGTTGCCCACTATGATTCCTATGCCTATACGGATAAACCACTAAAGAGCTTTATCAATGGCCTCACCGGGATCACATCTGATAAAATCCTCCAAGCTCCCCCACTCGAGCAAGTCCTAGCGGAGTTCCGAGATTTTGTTGCAGATAGTCCCCTCATTGGATACAATGCCATCAAGAGTGACCTCCCTATCCTAGCGGAAAATGGGCTAGAGTTCACAGACCAATATGCTGTTGATGTCTTTGAAGAAGCTTCTAAACGCCGCCCTTCTGACCTCCATGGGATTAAAAACTTGCAGCTCCATACAGTTGCTCAGTTTTTAGGAGTAGCTGGAAAATCGCATGATAGTCTAGAAGATGCCCGGATGACTGCTCTTGTTTATGAAGCCTTTCTCGAATCAGACCGGGCCCGGCAACTCCTAACCGAACAAGAATCCTTTTCTACCTCTCCTTTTGGTGGATTGGACCTCTCCAATTTTTTTAACGACTAAAAAAACCTCTATCGATGATAGAGGTTTTTGAATATAGATAAACTAGTGTTTTACATAAAACAGCTAGATGACTTTCAAAAAATGACTTATATTTTTTAGTCGATAAATTGTAAAATATAGTGCAACAAAAAAACTCATAGCGTTTCATTGGGGTAAACTGTAAGTATTCACACAAACA
>NZ_JAHZQQ010000060.1 GCF_019930045.1 Streptococcus australis
TATGAAAAATTGATCTTCGCAACTGGTTCAACTCCAATCTTGCCACCAATCGAAGGTGTTGAAATTGTTAAAGGTAATCGTGAATTCAAAGCGACTCTTGAAAACGTACAATTCGTTAAATTGTACCAAAATGCTGAAGAAGTTATTAACAAACTTGAAGATAAGAGCAAACATCTTGAGCGTATCGCTGTTGTCGGTGGTGGATACATCGGTGTTGAACTTGCTGAAGCATTCGAACGTCTTGGAAAAGAAGTGGTCCTTGTTGATATCGTAGACACTGTCTTGAACGGATACTATGACAAAGACTTCACACAAATGATGGCTAAAAACTTGGAAGACCACAACATCCGTTTGGCACTTGGTCAAACTGTTAAAGCTATCGAAGGTGACGGTAAAGTAGAACGCTTGATCACTGACAAAGAAACATTTGATGTAGATATGGTTGTCCTTGCAGTTGGTTTCCGTCCAAACACAGCTCTTGCTGATGGTAAGATCGAACTCTTCCGTAACGGTGCCTTCCTTGTAGACAAGAAACAAGAAACATCAATCCCAGGTGTATATGCTGTTGGTGACTGTGCGACTGTTTATGACAACGCTCGTAAAGACACTAGCTACATCGCTCTTGCTTCAAACGCTGTTCGTACTGGTATCGTAGGTGCTTACAATGCTTGTGGACATGAGCTTGAAGGAATCGGTGTTCAAGGTTCTAACGGTATCTCTATCTATGGACTTCACATGGTTTCAACTGGTTTGACACTTGAAAAAGCAAAAGCAGCAGGATACAACGCTGTTGAAACAGGCTTCAACGATCTTCAAAAACCAGAATTTATCAAACATGACAACCATGAAGTTGCTATCAAGATCGTTTATGATCAAGATAGTCGTGAAATCCTTGGTGCCCAAATGGTATCACGCGATGCTGCAATCTCAATGGGTATCCACATGTTCTCATTGGCAATCCAAGAACATGTAACAATTGAAAAATTGGCTTTGACAGACTTGTTCTTCTTGCCACACTTCAACAAACCATACAACTACATCACAATGGCAGCACTTACTGCTAAATAATGTTGTCCAAAAAACGCTCATTCGAGCGTTTTTTTGATGATCTCATACTCAGGAGCTGTAAAAAATAGTATAATAAAGTCAATCAATCTTGGAGTTTAAGAAAATTTATGAAACAAAGTCACCAAATCCAAAAAGAATTTAAATCGACCTCAAGATCTATTTTATCTCAGGTTAGCAGAGGTGCTTTAGTGGGACTCGTAGTTGGCGCGATCGTCTCGAGTTTTCGTTTTTTTATTGAGCATTTCTTTCATTTTGTTCAGGGGTTATATAAAGATCTTGGAAGAAGTCCGATCAATTGGATCATCATCCTCTCTATGTATCTTTTTATTATTCTATTAGCAAGCCAACTGATCAAAAAGAACCAAAACGTAAAGGGCTCCGGTATTCCCCAAGTTGAAGCAGAATTAAAAGGATTACTTCAAATAGACTGGTGGACCACACTTTGGCAGAAATACATTTTAGGAATCCTAGCAATTGCAAGTGGCTTGATGTTAGGTCGTGAGGGTCCAAGTATCCAGCTTGGCGCCATGGGAGGAAAGGGCTTGTCTAAAAAACTTGCTCTTAGTCCAGTAGAAGAAAGGGCCTTGATTGCAAGTGGGTCTGCAGCAGGTTTGGCAGCAGCTTTCAACGCTCCGATTGCGGGTCTTCTCTTTGTAGTAGAAGAAGTTTATCATCACTTTTCTCGAGTCTTCTGGGTATCTACCTTGGCTGCTAGTTTGGTCGCCAACTTTGTCTCTCTCAACGTTTTCGGTCAAACTCCTGTTTTAAACATGCCCGATCACATCCCCCATATCGATTTATCCAGCTATTGGATTTTTCTTGCCATGGGTATTTTTCTCGGACTATCTGGCTATCTCTATGAAATAGCTGTTTTAAATATTGGACGTGTCTATGAAAAACTAGGCAACTGGCTTCATGTAACACCTCCTTATCGTTCCATCTTTGCCTTTCTTTTGATTCTACCAATTGGTTTCTATTTCCCTCATCTACTGGGCGGTGGTCACCACTTAGTTTTAGACCTAGCCCACATTCCTCTTAGCGTCCAGACCTTGTTCCTTTATTTTGCTATTCGTTTTAGCTGGAGTATGATCAGTTACGGTAGTGGTCTTCCTGGTGGCATCTTTCTTCCGATTCTAGCTCTTGGCTCTGTCTTAGGAGCCTTGGTTGCTACAGTGTTATTGCAGTTTGGTCTCATACATTCTAATCAACTCCCCTTGTTTGTCATTTTAGGAATGAGTGGTTATTTCAGTGCCATTTCAAAAGCGCCCTTAACAGCCATGATTCTAGTGACCGAAATGGTAGGAGATATACGAACCTTGATGCCGATTGGCTTGGTGACTTTGACAGCTTACATTACCATGGATCTAGTAAAAGGTGCCCCTGTCTACGAAGCCATGCTGGAGCAAATGATGCCTGAGGTGACCAGCGGTTCAGATGTCTTAACCCTGATCGAAATTCCAGTATCAGAGAAAATAGCAGGCCGTCAGGTTCGAGATTTAGACCTACCGAGAGACCTCCTGATCACAACTCATCAGCACAATGGAAAAAACAGTACGGTTCATGGTAGCACCCGCCTCTATCTAGGAGATAGCATCTTCCTGGTAGTAAAAGAGGCAGACATTGGTCGCGTGAAAGAGTTACTCCTCTAATTTGTTTTATTAAAGTTTTCTGACAATTGTTGAATAATGAGAAAATCTTTGCTATAATAGACTGCGTAAAAAACGAATCCAGGAGAAAAGACTCATGAAAAAAATTGCAGTAGCACTCTTATCCGTTGCTTTATTAGCAGGCTGTGCCAACACATCTTCAAAAAACACAACTACTAATAGTTCCTCTTCGACAGTGAAATTGTCTAAAGAAGACCAAAAAGCATTGGATCAAGCGACAAGTGAATACAAGGAGTTTGTGCAAGGCCAAATCGACCAATTGTTAAAAGATACAGAGGAATTTCAAAGAGTCCTCAAAAGTGGTGATTTAGAAGAAGCCAAGAAAGTCTATCCTTTGATTCGGATGTCTTATGAACGCTCTGAACCGATCGCTGAAAGTTTTGGAGAGTCTGATGTCAAGATTGACTTCCGTTTAGTTGACTATGTTGACGAAAACAAATCTGAAGAAGGTTGGTCTGGCTTCCACCGTATCGAACGCATCTTGTGGGAAGAAAATACAACCGAGGGTACTGAAAAATATGCAGAGCAATTGGTCAAGGATATCAAAGAGCTGAAAGCTAAGATTGCGACAGTAGAAGTGACGCCAGATTTGATGTTGACAGGTGCGGTTGACCTCTTGAATGAAGTGGCGACACAAAAGATCACTGGGGAAGAAGAAATCTTCTCTCATACAGATCTCTATGACTTCCGTGCCAATATTGAAGGAGCTGAAAAAATCTTTGCTCTCTTCAAACCTCTTATTGAGAAGAAGGATGCCAAGCTAGTGAAAACCCTTGAAACAGAATTCAAGGCGGTGAATGATCTGTTAGACAAACATATGACAGATGAATCTAACTATAAATCATATACTGATCTAACAGAAAAAGATACCAAAGAACTAGCAGAAGCAGTAACAAAATTGGGAGAACCACTCTCTCAAATGGGAATCATTTTAAACGGTAAATAACAATGACAAAAGACGATAAATTTTTTGAAAAGAAGATGGATCGTCGCGAATTTCTGAAAAAAGCAGGTATTGGGGGAGCAGGCTTAGCACTTGGTCTATCCGGTGCTTCTGCTTTTTTCGCTAATAAGGAACAAGGTTCCAAAAATATCGCAGACGGTCAAGAAGAAATTAGTTTTTATGGCAAGCATCAGGCAGGGATTACCACGCCCATGCAGAAGAATATCTATTTTGTGGTGCTCGATCTCCGGACGACAGATAAAAACGAATTGATTCAGTTGTTTAAAGAATGGACAGATTATAGCCAGAAATTAGTTAATGGCGAACTGGTCAAAAAGGATGGTTCCAACGCTCTCTTGCCACCAAGTGACACTGGGGAAACTGTCGGACTAAATCCTTACCGCCTCACCCTAACCTTTGGTGTTTCAGCTAGCTTTTTGACCAAATTAGGCCTTGAGAAGAAACGTCCCAAACTCTTCCGGGATCTGCCAGCTTTTCCTAAGGAACAGTTGAGAGAGCAGTATACGGGTGGTGATATCGTTATCCAAGCATGTGCAGATGATGAGCAGGTGGCCTTTCATGCTGTCCGTAATCTGATCCGTAAAGGACGGAACAAGGTGACCATGAAGTGGAGCCAATCAGGATTTGCTGCTATTGGGGATCGTATGGAAACTCCAAGGAACCTCTTCGGCTTTAAGGATGGGACTGCCAATGTTACGACAGAGAAAGATTTTGATAAGGTCGTTTGGGCTGATAGTCAAGACTGGATGAAAAACGGCTCTTATATGGCTGTCCGCCGGATTATCATGCACCTAGAGACCTGGGACCGGACAAACCTCCAGGAGCAAGAAAATACCTTTGGACGCTATAAAGAAAGTGGCGCACCCTTTGGAAAGAAAAACGAGTTTGACGAAGTGGACCTCTCCCTCTTACCAGTTGACTCACATGTCCGTTTGGCTAAAGAAGTGGATCTGCCAATTTTGCGACGCTCTTATTCTTACTCTGATGGGATTGATCCGAAAACGGGGCAGTTTGATGCAGGATTGCTTTTTATTGCCTTTCAAAAGGATCCAGACAGCTTTGTGAAAATCCAAACCAATCTTGGGGCAGACGATAAGATGAATGAATATGTGACCCATATTGGCAGTGGCCTCTTTGCCTGCTTCGGAGGTGTGAAGGAAGGAGGGTACATTGGTCAAGACTTATTTGAATAAATTATTAGTCGTCCTAGTAGCCTGTCTCTTTTTCATCGTCACCCCTGTCCAAGCTGAGTCTTATAGTGATCTCTTTATCAAAATCACAGATGCAACGACAGCAGTTCGGGATAAGGATCAAGAAAAAGCTCACATTCTTGTCGCAGAGATAAAAGAAGAATTTCTGAAGAAAGCCAATCATGATTCCAAAGCAGGAAAAGAAGTCCAGAAAAGTCTGGACTTGGAAGGCGAGATCACAGAAAAGCAATTGGTGACCGTCTCCACTTCCTTGCTAGCCTTTGAAAAAGAGCAAAATCCAGTCGATCTGGATGCTGAAAAGGAGAAGCTAGAAACTCGCTTGCAGCCTTACTTTGAGAAGCTACAAGAGGCAATCACAGCAAAGGATCTCCAAGAGACACGAAAGGCTTACGCTGATTTAAACAACACTTGGACCCGGAATGAAGCGGTTGTCAGAGATCACAGTACCGCTTATTACGGAAAGGTAGAAACAGATATTTCCTTCTTGAGAAGTGCGATCGAAACAGAGCCTACAAACTTTGACTCCATCCAATCTTCTTACAATGACCTAAAAAATGTCTTGGATCAGTTTATCAGTGGGGAAAAGATTGAGGAAACAAGTTCCAATCTGACCCTTTCAGACGGGATCAAGCTCCTTAAGAAAGCTCTGAGCCTCTTCCAAGCCAATGACACTAGCCAAGCTAGTCAAGTTATGAAAGAATTTATTACCATTTGGCCAACGATCGAGGGCGATGTCAGCACGACCAATCCTGGTCTCTATACTCGGGTGGAAAGTCAAAGTCCTGTCATCATGGTCAAGGGGAACGAAAGCAAGTATCAAAAGCAACTGGAAGCTCTGATTAGTGATCTATCTGCTATTGATACCACCGCCTCCTATTCTGCGGTTGACGCTATGTTGATCCTCTTACGCGAGGGAGTCGAAGCACTTTTGATTGTCATGGCTTTGGTGACCGTTCTCAAGTCTGCAAAACTATTCAAAGGCTTGAAATGGGTTTATGCAGGTGCTCTTCTAGGAATCCTGGCCAGTGCAGCCATTGCAGTAGCTCTTCAATTCTTATTCCCAGCTGTGACCTCAGCTTCCAACCGTGAGGTCATCGAAGGAGCAGTAGGGATTATCGCAGTAGGCATGATGATTGTCATTGGGATTTGGCTACATCGTAAGTCCTCCGTTCAAAAATGGAACCAATTCATGGAAAGTCAGATGAAGGCTGTGACAGCAACTGGCAGTTTCATTTCTATGTTTGCCCTCAGTTTCTTAGCTGTCTTCCGTGAGGGGGCTGAGACTATCCTTTTCTATGTGGGGATCCTCCCTCGTATTCGCTCCTTTGATTTCTTCCTAGGGATTGGCTTGGCACTTGCAGTTTTAGCTATTCTTGCTATTCTCATGACCAAGGCAAGCCATCTGGTCAAGCCACATAAGATTTTCTTCATCCTGACTTGGATGATTTATGCCCTGGCCTTTAAGATGCTAGGGGTGAGCCTGCACGCGCTCCAATTAACCAATATGCTTCCAAATCATATCTTGAGTAATTTCCCAACCATTGATTGGGCGGGAATCTATCCGAGCTGGGAAGTTCTTGCTTGCCAAGTTCTATTCGTTCTTATTGTCGGGATTGTGACGGTGAAGCAACATGAAAAATGAAGATAGAAGGCTCACTATTGTAGAGCATTTAAGCGAGTTTAGGCGACGCTTCATCGCTTGTATCCTTTGTTTTTTCCTTGTCTTTTGTGGAGCCCTCTTGTTTTCTGATCAGCTTTATGCCTATTTGACGGCTGGATTTCGAGAGAAACTCTTGGTCCTTGGCCCTAATGACATTTTAAGCATCTACCTGCAATTGGCAGCTCTAATGGCTTTTACTATTACCTTGCCCTTCACCCTCTTTCAAGTCTGGCAATTTGTAAAGCCAGCTTTAAGAAAAGGAGAAGCAGGAGCTATTCTGCTCTATGTGCCCGCTAGTTTGATATGTTTCTTGCTAGGCTTACTCTTCGGCTATTATCTAGTTAGTCCAGCTATCTTAGAGGTACTCTTAACGTTAGGACAAGGCCAGTTTACCATCCAGTTAACGGCACAGAACTACTTGGCTTTCATCTTTCATACGACAGTGCCTTTGGGTATCTTGTTTGAATTGCCGGTCCTTGTAGCCTTTTTGACCTCGATTCATATCTTAACGCCAGACTGGTTACGTCGCTACCGCCGGATAGCCTACTTTCTATTGCTGGTACTGGCAGTCGTCCTGACGCCAGCTGATTTTATCAGTGATTTAGCAATGACCGTGCCACTGATCTTGCTTTACGAAGTAAGTCTGGGCATCAGTCGCATCATCTATAACCGCATACAAAAAAGGAGATAAATATGGGAATTTTACGTGATATCGGTGCACCAGGCCTGATTATTATTATCCTGGGAGCCCTCTTAATCTTTGGACCAAAGCGTTTGCCTGAATTAGGACACTCGCTTGGAAAAATGTTCTCTGAATTCAAGTCAGCCGTCAACAATGGTGCTGCTGAAAAAGAAGAGGACAAAGAAAAGACTGGCAAAACAGAAGAGAACTAGTCTTATAAATAGTTTAAAAGCATTTCATGATGATGGAATGCTTTTAATTTTTTTTTCCTTTCAAATATTCATACACTAAAGTAGCAGGAATAACGATGAAAACGCTAACAAATATGCTATACTATAAGAGTAGACAGAAGGAGGATTAACTGATGAGAAGAAAATGGGTCATGATCATTTCTATTTTGTTTTTAATCCTATCTGGTAGTTACTTTGTCTATAACAAGATAACGAAGCCGAATCTTGGACCTAAAACAACTAGATTATACAAGCGAGGCTTTCGACTTCTAGAAGAGCAAATCGGAACCTATATCAAAGACCACTATACTGGGATCGAAAAGATTGAGTTCTCCCCAATCTACGTTACTGATGAAGGTTCAACTTTCTCAGATGCCTATGTACGTCCGACGCTCTATGACAAGTATGGAAATAAAGCTACTCTGGGAGATAAAATCAAGAAATTTATTCCATTAAGTTATGGATTGATTTCACATATTGTTCTTGATTTTGATGGAGATGGTAATGATGTCATTGAGTTACTGGACTCAAATGGCAAACCTGTAGACGTTTCAAATGAGGAGCATTTACCTAGGAAAGCTATACTCACAGAGGCAAGTAGTACAGATGAAAATATTGAATTATTAGTAGAAGATGGTCAATTAAAAGAAGTCGTAAAGGACGAAAAAGGAAGTCCAAATGCTGAAATTGTTTATAATACGGAATTCCAAAAAGGAGGAGCGGAATGAAGAAGAAGCTCTTTAGGCTTGCCTTAGTTCTTGCTATTTTGTTTGCTGCAAGTATGTTGTATCTTAACAAAAAGATGGAAGAGCAGAAAGATCCATACAATGTGAGTACTGTGTTAGATGACAAAGGAGTGAAACTTTACAAACGAGGATTTCGTTTGTTGGAAGAACAATTGGCGACTTATATCAAAGAACACTATTCAGGAGTTAGTAAAATAGAGTTTTCACCAATTTTTGTTCAAGGTGGGGATGGGCAGACCCTGTTCAGCGCTAATATTGTTTTTTCTATTTATGATAAGAATCAAAATAAGGCATATGTTGGTGAAACAATAGGAAATATTACTTATCCAACTTATGACAATGTTTGGGACGTAAGAATGGATTTTAATGGCTTGGATGAAGAAATCATTGAATTAAGAACTAGCGATAAAAAGTTAATTGATGTATCTGATTTTCAGCATTTACCACCAGAGGCTAAACTTAAAGTAAGCGATAAAGTAGATGAAAATCTTGAAGCACTTGTCAATGCCGGTCACCTAAATGATGTGGTAAAAAGTGAAAAAGGTAGTCAAAAAGCGGAAATTCTCTATAATACTGAAATTATGAAAGGAGGCCATTTGGAATGGCCTTGACAGATGAAAGTGTTTGAGTAAATAAAGGAATGTTTGATGGAAAGTGCAAAAAAATTTTCATTCAGGTTATGGTTTTGAATATTCTCTCTTGTTGATTATGATGATCTAGGAGAATATATTGAATTAAGGTCAGACGCTGGTGAAATGATCTAGGTTATGTATAGGATCCTCTTCCAAAAATTATGAGACGTACCAAAACGGTAGCTATAGATTAAAACATGTAATATTTGATGTTGCATAGGACTTTAATAGATCTTGAAAAATAGTCTAAGAGTAACCTGAATGCTAAAAGTGATTTACTATTTGGAAGTAAAAAAGAGATGCTTACGTATAAAACTGAATATTCTGGAACTTATAGAATGGTAAAGGATGACCAAGAAGAACTAGAAGCTTATCAAAAAGAGTACTATACAAGGGAATTCATAATAACTGTTATTCTAATCTATTGATTAAATATATTATGGTTATATGAGTTTTACTATTATGTTGAAAAATTATAAATGAGTTTAAAGGAATCTCTATAATAAATACAAATTATGTTATAATAATTTATGTAAACGCTTGTTTACAAGTGATGAATTATTTATTAGAATGGAGGATAATGATGAAGAAAAAAGTGTTTGCTATCGGTGTATTTTTTATAATTGATAAATTGCAAGAATAAGTGCAACATTTACTTGAACTCATCCTCTAGAGCTTCACAAGCAGTTCTGTAAGCTA
>NZ_JAHZQQ010000061.1 GCF_019930045.1 Streptococcus australis
TTAGCTTACAGAACTGCTTGTGAAGCTCTAGAGGATGAGTTCAAGTAAATGTTGCACTTATTCTTGCAATTTATCTTTAAGAAAAATGACCGAGAAAAAATTGGAGGATCCCTTATGGCTAAATATACAGAATTAGCTCAAGATATTCTTGATCACGTCGGTGGACGTGATAATGTAACTAGTGTTAAACACTGTGTCACTCGTTTACGCTTCTCTCTTAAGGACGAGAGTAAAGCAGATACAGACTATCTTATGGAACGAGATGGTGTTGTGACAATTGTTCAGGCAGGTGGCCAATATCAGGTTGTTATTGGCAATCATGTTCCTGATGTTTATACAGAAGTACTAGCTGTTGGTGGTCTACAGGGGGCTGGCACTGTAGATGCTGATGAAGGGGATGGAATGAAGAAAAATCCACTAGATGCCTTCATTGATATTGTATCAAGTATTTTCCAACCTTTCCTTGGTCCCTTGGCTGCGGCAGGGATTATTAAAGGTGTCGTTGCAATTTTAACAGCCTTTTTAGGATGGAATGCAACCAATAACGGAGTTGCTTTAGTTCTTACTGCTGCTGGTGAAGGTTTCTTCCAGTTCTTACCAATGATGATTGCTGTGAATGCGGCTCGTAAGTTTAAAATGAATGACTTTACAGCTTTAGCGATTGCAGCAGCTCTGGTCTATCCAAATTTGGAAGCGAGTGTTACTGCATTGGGAAAAGCGGGGGCGGCCAATTTCTTCGGGCTTCCTTTGAGCATGCCAACTGGTGGCTATTTATCAACAGTCATTCCTGCAATTTTAGCCGTTTGGGTTGCGTCTCACATTGAAAAGTTCATGAGAAAAGTAACTCCAGACACAGTGAAACTTTTCGTCGTTCCATTTGTAACCTTAGTTGTGTCGGTTCCTCTCACTTTCCTTTTGGTTGGTCCAATCGCGAGTGGAGCATCTAACCTTCTGGGTTCTTTCTTGACAGCAGTTCACGGTTTTAATCCTGTTGTTTATGGACTTCTACTAGGTGTTCTTTGGCAAGTCATGGTTATGTTTGGTTTGCACTGGGGATTGGTACCTTTAGTTATCCTTGAATTAACCCAAAAGGGAGCAGGAGTGATTTTAGGAGCTGCAATCCTACCATGTTTCACTCAAACAGGTGTCTTAGCAGCTATCTATCTTAAGACCAAAGAAGAAAAAGTTAAGGCCATCACCATGCCAGCACTTATCTCTTCAATCTTTGGAGTAACTGAACCTGCGATCTACGGGGTAACCCTTCCTATGCGGACTCCATTTATCATTAGCTGTATTGTATCTGGTATCGTTGGTGCATTTGTAGGCTTCTTTAACATGACAATGTATTCTTTTGGAGCTTTGGGAATTTTCGTTTATCCTTCACTGGTGAGTCCGGATGGAAACTTTAAGAATATGTTTGTTGCTTTTATTGGCACAGTGCTTGCGATTGTCTTATCATTTGCCATCCAAATGTTTATCCCAATCCCTACTCTTTATGCTAAAAAAGAGAGTAAAGCAGTCGTTGAAGAAGGAGAAAAGGCATCAGTAAAAGAGCAAGTCGTTTCTAGCCCAATCACAGGTAAAGTTGTTCCGCTTTCAGAAACTCCAGATGCCGTCTTTGCAAGTGGTGCGATGGGGCAAGGCGTCGCTATCGAGCCTTCTGTCGGTGAAGTGGTAGCTCCAGCAGACGGAACCATTCGCTTGCTCTTCCCTACAAACCATGCGATCGGTTTAGCAACAGATGATGGAGCTGAACTGCTCATCCACGTAGGAATGGATACCGTGGAGTTGGATGGTAAAGGATTTACAGCTCACGTTGTCCAAGGTTCAAAAGTGAAAAAAGGCCAATTGCTTCTCACCTTTGATATCGAAGCGATTAAAGAGGCAGGCTACTCAGTGGTAACACCAGTCATTGTTACCAACTCGGCTGACTATGAAGCAGTAGAAACACTGGCAAGTGGTCAAATTGACTTAGGTCAAAAGCTCCTTGAAATTCGTTAGAATGCAAGAGTGTAAGAAACCAGGCTTGAAAAAGGCCCGTAAAGCATCACAATTTAGTAAACGTTAAAATCCACTTACGTCTATTCAAAGCATTTCGTATATTAGATTCGAAATGCTTTTCCTATTTTTATATTTAATGATTTGAAACATATAGTATATCAGTGACTTTATTTGTACATTTATAAATGTACAAATAAGTGCTAATCATTGATTATTAGTTTCTGATTTACGTAATAGTTGCTTAGAATAGTCTTTTTTTCCGTTATATTATGGAAAAAGAGTACATTTTCATTGTTTATTGTAAAGCTTATAATAAAAGTATCAAAGCCAGGAGGAAAAAAGATGACTACTTTTAAAAATGGATTTTTATGGGGCGGTGCTGTTGCAGCTCATCAACTTGAAGGAGGATGGCAAGAAGGTGGCAAGGGAATCAGTGTTGCTGATGTGATGACAGCTGGTCGCCATGGAGTTGCTCGTGAAATTACCCCAGGTGTTTTGGAAGGCAAATATTATCCAAACCATGAAGCAATAGATTTTTATCATCGTTATAAAGGAGATATAGCACTTTTTGCTGAAATGGGATTTAAATGTTTCCGAACTTCGATTGCCTGGACACGTATTTTCCCAAAAGGTGATGAGTTAGAGCCTAATGAAGAAGGTTTGCAATTTTATGATGATCTTTTTGATGAGTGCTTGAAGCATGGAATTGAGCCTGTAATTACTTTATCTCATTTTGAGATGCCTTATCATTTGGTTACGGAATATGGTGGGTGGAAAAATCGGAAATTGATTGATTTCTTTGTTCGTTTTGCGGAAGTTGTATTCAAGCGTTATAAGGATAAAGTTAAATATTGGATGACTTTTAATGAAATCAACAATCAAGCCAATTACCAGGAAGATTTTGCACCATTTACTAACTCAGGCATTGTATATGAGGAGGGTGATAATCGAGAAGCTATCATGTATCAAGCAGCACACTATGAATTAGTAGCTTCTGCTAAAGCAGTAAAAATAGGTCATGAAATCAATCCAGATTTTCAAATTGGTTGTATGATTGCGATGTGTCCTATTTATCCTGCAACTTGTAATCCTAAAGATGTTTTAATGGCTATGAAGGCTATGCAAAAACGTTATTACTTTGCTGATGTACACGTTTTTGGTAAATATCCTGAACACATTCTCAAGTATTGGCAACGTAAAGGAATTTCAGTTGATTTTACAGATCAAGATAAAGAGGATTTACTTGAAGGAACAGTAGACTATATTGGATTTAGCTACTATATGTCTTTTGCTATCGATTCTCATCGTGAGAATAACCCTTATTTCGATTATCTTGAAACAGAAGATTTGGTTAAAAATAATTATGTTCAGGCATCTGAGTGGGAGTGGCAAATTGACCCAGAGGGATTACGTTATGCATTAAACTGGTTTACTGATCACTATCATTTACCACTCTTCATTGTTGAAAATGGTTTTGGTGCCATAGACCAAGTTGAAGTAGATGGCATGGTTCATGATGATTATCGAATTGATTACCTAGGTGCCCATATTCGTGAAATGAAAAAAGCTGTAGTTGAAGATGGCGTTGATTTAATGGGCTATACACCTTGGGGCTGTATTGACTTGGTTTCAGCTGGTACCGGTGAGATGAGGAAACGTTACGGATTTATCTATGTGGATAAAGATGATGATGGACAGGGAAGTTATGAACGCTCACCGAAAAAATCATTTAATTGGTATAAAGAAGTTATTGCATCTAACGGTGCAACGGTAGAATAAAACGAAGAAGCTGGGAATGAGCCCAGCTTCTTTAATAAACATAGGAGAATAAATATGATTGGTAGCATTGCAGCAATTTTAACAACATTTGCTTTTTTGCCGCAAGTTGTACGTGTAGTAAAAACAAAAGATACCGAATCAATTGCCTTAGGCATGTATATTATGCAGGTTATTGGCATTGCTTTATGGCTTGCTCATGGGCTTCATATTGGTGACTTACCTTTAATTTTGGCTAATAGTATTTCGTTTTTGCTATCTGGTACTATTTTGCTATATAAAGTGAAGTATAAATAGTTTTTTTCCGTATCGATTAGGAAAAAACAAGAATGGTTATTGTAAGCGTTTTTATTTATAATAGAATTATAGATAACAAACTACTCAATCAAATATATAGATGATTGGAATTGAAATAAGGAGAAATGTTATGGCAAAAGCTTTAATTATTTGTGCGGCAGGAATGTCTTCATCACTTATGGCGAAGAAAACAACGGAATTTCTTAAAGGTAAAGGTCAAGATATTGAGGTAGATGCTGTTAGTGCTACCGAGGGAGGAAAAGCTATTGCAACGGGAGGCTTTGATTTATATCTAGTTAGCCCTCAAACTAAAATGTATTTTAAGCAATTTGAAGAAGCAGGTCACAAAGTAGGGAAACCGGTAGTACAAATACCTCCTCAAGCATATATTCCAATTCCAATGGGAATTGAAAAAATGGCTAATTTAATTCTTGAAAATATCTAGTTTTAAAATAGATTTAATATCTCCACATTAATGCGAGACAATTAATAAGAATTTAAATTTGATTTCGTATTTGAAACTTATGCTTATTGTATATCATTTAGGTGTGGATATATCCTATAAGAGAAGGTAAAACATGAGTTTTAGGAGGGCATGATTGTGTCAAACTCTAAAGAGAAAAGCATCCTTCAATTCTTGCTAAAGCATAAGGAGCGTTTTGTTACAAGTAAGGAACTTGCAGAGCACATATCCTGTTCAGATAGAACTGTTCGTAATACCCTCAAGTTAATTGATCAGACAATGAATATTCAGGGTGTTAAGCTGATTTCAAAGCAAGGACAAGGATTCCAATTATTTTTTGAGAATCAAGAGGCATATCAAGAATTTCGGTTAACTTATGAACTGAGTGAAGTTTATTCAACAACCTCCATTTCAAAAGGTGATGATCGTTTAGCTTTTATATTAAACAAATTGCTCTTTGAACAAGTCCCGGTTCTTTTTGATGATTTAGCTGATGAACTTTATGTTAGTCGCTCAACTTTATCTCATGATTTTAAAAAAATACGAAGAATGTTATCTGAGTATGATTTATCGATTGAGAGTAGAGCTAATAAGGGAGTATATGTTTCAGGGGAAGAAAGAGATAAACGATGCTTCATTATGGACTATTTTTTGGGTAATCAATTTTTTAAAACATTACACTATCATGTTCAATCTAACTTTTTTGATCAAACACTATCATTAGAAGAAATAGCTAGAATTGTTTTAGAAGAGTGTCAAGATGCAAAACTCAAGTTATCAGATTTTGTTTTACAAAATTTGGTTGTTCATATAGCACTAGCAATGGTGCGCATCAAATCTGGATTTGAGATAAAAAATTTATCTTGCCAGATGTCTAATAATGACACGGAAAGAAAAGTTGCTAAGAAAATACTCGCAAGGATAAGTGAGGTTTCAAATCAAGAATTTCCAGTTCAAGAAGTAGATTATATTACTTTGCATTTATTGGCTAAAAGCCAACTATCTCAAGAAACTCAAACGAAAATTTCTAAAGAGGAAATGAAAAGGTCTTTAGTCCAGACTTTTCAGGCTTTAGGCTTAGATGACATATATCATTTCTCTTCGGATTTTCAACTTTTTGAGGGATTGATAACACATCTAATGACTTTACAAATTCGTTTGGATAGTCGAATTACTCTCAATAATCCTTTGGTAGATGAGGTTAAAAAGAATTATAGTGATATATTCTTTATGACTAAAGAAATCCTTGAGAATATGGAAACATTCTCTCAGGTGTCTATATCAGATGATGAAATAGCATATGTGAGTCTTCACTTTTTAGCTGCTATAGAGCGTCGGAAAGAAAATGATAAATTTTCTGTTCTTGCTATCTGTGCATCGGGATTCGGCGCTGCTCAAATGCTTAGAAATCGTTTGGAAACAGAATTTGGTAATCGACTTGAAGTTGTTGACGTAATAGGATATTACGAGTTGAATCAAGAAAAAATCCAAGGCATTGACTTTATTGTATCCGCTGTAGATTTATCAAATCTTTATTTTCAGGTGCCGGTTTTTACGGTTAGCGTCTTCCTTAAAAATGATGAAATTGCTCAAATTCGAGAGGCGATGGATCAGATGCAGGTATCGAGTCATACGAAAAGCTCGCAGATTAACAGGAGCGCTTCAGATTTTAAACAGTATTTTAGTAAAGATAATTTTCTAATATGCTTCAATCAAGATAAGAATAGTTTACTTTCAAATATGGCTGATGGTTTATCTGAAGGTGAATCGTATAATTTTAAAGAATCTTTACTACACGGTATTCAACAACGTGAGGAGTTAAGTTCGGTAGTTTTCTCTGAAAAGATTGCAGTTCCACATCCGATCCAGGCTTTAGGAACAGATGTAAAGATAGCGGTTGCTATTTGTAAAGATCCCTTGCTTTGGGACGATCAAAACTCAAATGTTCAACTCGTTTTTCTCTTATCGCCATCAATATATGGTAATGAAGGATTGACGGATGTGACTAAAAGGATTGTTTCGCTAACAGAGAAGGATGACTTGCAAAATCAATTAATAGCTTGCAATAATTTTGAAGATTTTATTAATATATTTGAGAATATAACATAGGAGGTTCGTATGAATCAAGAAGAACTACAGGTCGCGGCATTTGAAATTATTCTTCATTCGGGAAATGCAAGATCAGAAATACATGAAGCATTTGCTAAGATGAGGGAAGGTAGTTTCGATGAAGCAGAGAATCAATTAAATAAATCAAATGAAATAATTCTTGAAGCTCATCATGCACAAACCAAACTACTACAAGAATATGCAAGTGGCGTAGAAATTAAAATTGAAATTATCATGGTACATGCTCAAGACCATTTAATGACAACGATGACTTTGTTAGAAGTAGCAAAGGAAATGTTAGTTCTTTATAGGAAAGTTGGCTAAATAGGTATATTTACACAAGGAGGTAAAAATGGATAAAAAAGAACGACAAGAAATTGAACGACAACGTCGGGAGACTGCTTTGAAAAATACTTTTTTCAATCGATTTCTTCTTTTACGTTATTCAATCGCACTCTTCTTTTTTGGCAATATTTATTGGCTTTTAATCCAATTTATTAGACCTTCTCTTGTCATGATTTTCCCTATTATACTCGTCGTATTTTCTATCTTAGCTACTGTTGAGCAGTTTCGATTATATGGGAAACGGAGTGTGCAATTGGGAATAACACAAATGTTTGTTCGTTTACAAGCAGTTATTTCAACGGGATTACTTGTTCTAACTTGGACAAGTTGGTTCACATATCTTTTTCCAATTTTCGAAAATAATCAAGTAGCACGTGTTTTTGTCTTTATAGTTCTTTTATTGGGGCTGGTTATCAGCTTATTAGACATTAGAAGAATTCAAGATATATACCAACAAAAAGATAAGGCTTATCAACGATTTATTCAGTTGGAAAAGAGCTCACTAAACTTATAACCTTTTGGTTAGAATCGATATGCTTTGAATTATTCTTTTTTGAAAAGGTAAATAATTATTATGTTTAATTAAGGAGGTCTGTTTATGGATCAGCAAAATGGATTGTTTGGTTTCCTTGAAAATCACGTCATGGGACCAATGGGTAAACTTGCTCAGTTTAAAGTTGTACGTGCTATTACCGCAGCCGGTATGGCAGCTGTACCTTTTACTATTGTAGGGTCAATGTTTTTGGTCTTTAGTATTTTGCCACAAGCTTTCTCATTCTGGCCAATTGTAGCAGATATTTTCTCTGCTTCATTTGATAAATTTACGTCACTATATATGGTTGCAAACTTTGCAACTATGGGCTCATTATCACTTTACTTTGTACTTTCATTAGCATATGAGTTGACTAAAATCTATGCAGAAGAAGAAGAGTTAAATATGAATCCTCTTAATGGTGCTCTTCTTGCATTAATGGCATTTATCATGACAGTTCCACAAATCATTTTTGATGGAGGTATGATGAAGGCTGTGACAAGCCTCGAAGAGGGTGCCGTAGTTGCTGATGGTTGGGCAATGGGAAATGGTGTTACTCGTTTTGGTACTACAGGTATTTTCACGGCGATCATCATGGCTATTGTCACAGTTCTCATTTATCGCATGTGTGTTAAACGGAATTGGGTCATTAAAATGCCTGAAGCTGTTCCAGAAGGCGTTTCTCGTGGGTTTACTGCTCTAATTCCAGGCTTTGTAGTTGCATTTGTTGTTATTTTCATCAATGGCTTACTTGTAGCTATGGGGACAGATATTTTTAAAGTTATTGCTATTCCATTTGGTTTTGTTGCGAATCTAACTAACTCATGGATTGGGCTAATGATTATTTATCTATTAACTCAACTTCTTTGGATTGTAGGTATTCACGGTGCAAATATTATCTTTGCTTTTGTAAATCCGATCGCACTTGCTAACATGGCAGAAAATGCTGCTGGAGGGAACTTTGCTGTAGCTGGAGAGTTTTCTAACATGTTTGTTATTGCTGGTGGATCAGGTGCAACTCTGGGTCTATGTCTATATATTGCATTTGCTGCTAAGTCAGAACAACTTAAAGCGATTGGACGTGCCTCTATTGTTCCAGCGTTATTCAATATTAATGAACCTTTGATTTTTGGTTTACCAATTATCTATAATCCAGCCTTGGCCATTCCGTTTATCTTAGCGCCAATGGTTACTGCAACTATTTACTATTTTGCTAACGCTCTGCAATTAATTAATCCGGTAATCGCTCAAGTTCCTTGGCCAACTCCAGTGGGGATAGGTGCTTTCTTAGGAACAGCGGATGTTCGAGCAGTTTTGGTTGCACTACTTTGTGCAGTTGCAGCGTTCTTAGTTTATTTCCCATTCATCCGAGTTTATGATCAAAAATTGGTGAAAGAAGAACAAGAAGCATAATAAATTAAGAATTTCCAAATTATTAACGTACTCCAAGAAATTCATATAAGATAAAATTGAATTAGTAGAGAAAAATTTTCATTCCCCAATTGTCAAGTCAAGTGCAACAAAGTCATTCCTCTGATTAAGCGAGTGTTCTTCCAGCTGTTTGAGCTAG
>NZ_JAHZQQ010000062.1 GCF_019930045.1 Streptococcus australis
TTTGTGTGAATACTTACAGTTTACCCCAATGAAACGCTATGAGTTTTTTTGTTGCACTATATTTTACAATTTATCGATACCAAAAAACTAGCCCGAGAGCTAGTTTGTAATGGAATGAAATTTGAACAAAGCTTGGTCAGGTTCTTAAAGAAACGCTTATATTTGATGTTCCTCCACATCACCGCTGCACTCTATCCATGGATATTCCCTGATCAGATAGGACCAAAAGTGATGCCACTCCTCTTTCTGATAGCTAATAGCGAGATAGTATTCCTTGTAGTCAAAATCCCTTAACACAAGAAAATACTTAGGAGGAAGAGGTGATTTGTTTCTACCAGAGTATCTACTATAACTATACTTTTGAAATTTCTGAAGTTGGATTTTCCAAATGTCCTCATCTATTCTCAGATAGTCGAAACAAGATCGATAGGTTATCAAATAGCCCTTATATACTAGTAATTTCAACCCCGGTTCTCTGAATTCCGCTTCCTTCTCTATTTCCTGCAAAGAGATTGATTCAATCCATTCCTGCGAAAACTCTCTGCCTTTTCTGCTTGTTTTACAAATCAGACGAACAAATTCGAATACTTGCCGAATGAGAATGAAAGAAACCGTGCAGCCAAGCATGATCCACGCTCGAAACCCTTTTCTTTCCTGGATAGTAGCTTGGTCCCAATCCATCCCATTCAATGAGCATAACAGATAGAAAGCTGCACCAGCTAATAGGAGGATATAAGCTAGTCGAATAAGAAATTGAAAAAATAAACTCTTTCTAATCATTTATCCCCGTTTACACTCTCCTTCTTTTCAGGTCAATTCCTTTTTACCTCTAACTGAAAGCAACTGGTATCCGTACTAGGCTAATTCTTTCGCAAGAGCGCCAATAAGGCCTCATAAGAATCCACTTCATAAGTCGGCACTGCTGGACTGGTATTTTCTTTGTGATCCGGATTGTACCAGACAGTATCAATCCCCGCAGCATTGCCTCCAGCGATGTCCGCCGTCAAAGAATCCCCAATCATGAGAGCTTGTTCCTTAGCAAATCCTGGGATCAGGTTCCCAATCTTTTCGTAAAAGGCCACTTCCGGTTTTTGGGTCCCTAATTGTTCAGAGATGAAAATTTCTTTGAAATAAGGGGTGATGGCTGACTGCCTCAAACGCCCTTGCTGAATGGCAGTAACGCCGTTGGTAGCACCATAGAGCTGGTAACCTCTTTTTACTAGCTTAGCTAACAAGTCTTCTGCTCCTGAGAAAGTCTGTCCCTGTTGACTAATGTAGTCCTGGTAACGAAGAGCCATCTCTTCACCATCTACCTCTCTACCAAAATGAGCAAAGGCAATGGCAAACCGGCTGTTAATCAAGTCTTTCTTGCTAATCTTCTTTTGCTCCAAATCTTTCCAGAGGCCTTGGTTCATGGGTTTGTAATAATCTTTAAAGGCTTGGATATCTTGAACCCCCTGATCTTGAAGGAATTGCGTTAAGGCCACTTCCTCCGCTGTATCAAAGTCCAACAAGGTGTGGTCTAGGTCAAAAAGTAAAAATGTATATGTCATTACAAACGATCCTTCAATTTTTCTACAAATAAATAGGCTGCTGGGCAAGTGAGGGTATTCTTGATAGTCAGATGGTTGATCTGGTAGATTTTCTTGCGGTCTGTATGAGGAAATTCTCGGCAAGCCTTAGGACGCACATCGTAGATGGAACAGAGATTATCACCACCCAAGAAAGGGCAAGGCATGGATTTAAAAACCTTATCTCCATCTTCATCGACTTGAAGAAATTCAGCCTCAAAAGCAGGAAGCTTCATCTTGAAATACTTGGCGATGCGCGTGATATCTGCTTCTTTAAAATCGGGGCCTAGGGTCTTACAGCAGTTGGCACAGGCTGTACAATCAATTTCTTGAAAGACTTCATCGTGAATCTCTTGGGCTATTTTATCTAGATTTTTAGGAGGCTTCTTTTTCAGATTCGCCAATACCTTGCGGTGCTCCTTTTGTTTCTGGAGCGCTAACTGATGGTATTTTTCTAAGTCAATTTCTTGAGACATAAACTACTTTCTAATTGCTAAATGGATAAGAGCATTATACCATAGAGGCCGTAAAAAAAGATAGATTCATCAATCTATCTTTTTGCATTAATCCGTCACGGCACCTGTTCCATCAAGACTCCAAGTGTTTTCTACATAGGAGGTTAATTGAGCTAATGTTTTTTCATCTCCAAGACAGGCAATGTAATGCATCTTCCCATCTATTTGAAAAAACCAGCAAGTAACATGTCGACCCGACTTAAGAATCATGTTTAATTGGGTGGCTACATTCCCTCCAACTTTGCTAGTAGATCTCCACGATTTTACTACTTTATTTATTTCGTTCAAGTCATTCTCAAATCTTTGAGCCATCACTTCATTAAAATCTTCCTCTTCGGTGACACGCGCTCTTTCTCTGGTAGTAGCGTTCAAAATAATCGCATTATCCACGTTTTTATCTGCGTATTGGATATTATCTCCACCTTCTTCATTTGTATATTTTACCCAATCACTTGGAATATTGACATACCCAAAATCTGCTGATCCAATTCGTTTCGTTTCTGCGAGACTCTCACTATTATCTGATAGTTCTTCCTTTACCTTGCTACTTGATTTTGTTGCTTCTTTCACCACATTCTTGGAGCTAGACGCTGCAGATGATTTACTGGACTCTTTCTTTGGACTGGTACAAGCAGAAAGACTAACAACAGACAAAAACGTAACTGAAGCCAGTAGGAACTTATTTTTCATATTTCTCTCCTTTATGATAGATTATATACACTAGTCTAACATCTTATACTCTATTTTAAAAGGACCATTTAAATTTCTGACCCAAAAAACAAGAACTAATTCAAACTGATGAACTGTTTGAATTAGTCCCTGCTTTCTTAAGGATATACAACCTGAGAGATTCTTTGCTAACCAGGCTATAAGAAGTTGATTATTACAAGATGCTGTGCTTTATCACAGCTTCTCAAATTTCATCTATCAGCAATTGAAAATTGGTGACAATGAAAGCAACTTCCTCACGAATGCATTAGGCATTTGGACCTTTCTCATCCAAACTCCAAGTTTCCTCAATGTAAGGAATAAATTGAGCCAAGGTTTCTGGATCCCCTTCAAAAGACATCAAGTATACCTTATCATCCTTTTGGAAGACCCAAGTAATGAGGTACTGTCCAGATTTAAGGATAATATTGAGCTGCAAGGCTTCATTCCCTGAGACAGTGGTTGTAGCTCCCCACATTTTCTCTACTTCTTTATTGTCTTTCCAATAGTAAGCAATACGGTTCGCAATCAACTCTGCGTTGAAGACTTCACCTTCACCGACATTTGCTTTTTCTTTGGTATACCCGTTCATGGTAACGATATTATAAGCACTTCCATCCGTAAATTGAATACTGTCTCCACCATCTATATCTGTAAATTTAATCCACTTACTTGGAATATCGATATAGCCATAATCGGCAGAACCAACCCGTTTGGTTTCGACAGAACTCTTGGAATCATCCGATGATTTTGACTCTACCTTACTAGATGTTTTTTTGCTAGATGATTTTTTACTCTTTTTTACCACCTCAGTGGAACTAGACTCAGATGATAATGGTTTTCTAGACTCTTTTTTAGGAGTGCTACAAGCTACAAGAGCAACAGCTGAAAAGACCGAAACGGTCGCAAGTAAGAATTTATTTTTCATCTTTCCTCTCCTTTGTGATGGATTTTGATACCTCTAGTTTATCACGTTCTACTTAGATTTTAAAGCACTATTTGTCTAGCCCGATAGAAAAACGTCCCTAGCGGGACGTTTGATTTGTTCGAATATTTCAGAGAGAAGCTTATTCCTCATCCATTGACAGAACTGACAAGAAGGCTTCCTGTGGTACTTCTACTGAACCGATAGCTTTCATTCGTTTCTTACCGGCTTTTTGTTTTTCAAGAAGCTTCCGTTTCCGTGAGACGTCCCCACCATAACACTTGGCCAAGACGTTCTTCCGAAGGGCCTTGATATCTGTACGAGCCACGATCTTATGACCGATAGCTGCTTGGATAGGCACTTCAAACTGTTGACGAGGGATAATCTTCTTGAGCTTCTCAACAATCAACTTACCACGTTCATAAGCAAAGTCCTTGTGAACGATAAAGCTGAGGGCATCGACGGTATCTCCATTGAGGAGAATATCCATCTTAACTAGTTTGGATGGACGGTACTCAGACAACTCATAGTCAAAGCTAGCATAGCCACGAGTGGAAGACTTCAATTTATCAAAGAAATCAAAGACAATTTCAGCCAGTGGGATTTGATAGATGACATTGACACGATTTTCATCGATGTAGTCCATGGTCACAAAGTCCCCCCGTTTGCGTTGGGCCAATTCCATGACAGCTCCGACAAACTCTTGTGGCACCATGATTTGAGCTTTAACATAAGGTTCTTCGATTGAAGCGATCTTAGTTGGATCTGGAAACTCAGACGGGTTAGACACATCCAACACTTCTCCGTCTGTCAAGTTAACCTTGTAGATAACAGACGGCGCTGTCATGATCAAATCAATATTGAACTCGCGCTCCAAGCGTTCTTGGATAACATCCATATGAAGGAGGCCCAAGAATCCACAACGGAAACCAAAACCAAGCGCTTGCGATGTTTCAGGTTCAAACTGTAAACTAGCATCATTGAGTTGCAATTTTTCAAGAGCTTCACGAAGGTCATTGTATTTATTGGATTCGATTGGATAAAGACCTGCAAAGACCATAGGATTCATTTGTTTGTATCCATGAAGAGGCTCAGTTGCTGGATTGGTCGCTAAGGTCACAGTGTCCCCGACACGAGTATCTGCAACCGTCTTGATAGAGGCTGCAATATAACCAACGTCTCCTGTCGCCAGGAAATCACGGCCGACTGCTTTAGGAGTAAAAATTCCAACCTCAGTCACATCAAAAGTCTTGCCATTACTCATCAACTGGATGGTATCGCCTGGCTTCACCATACCATTGACCACACGAACTTGGAGAATGACTCCACGATATGGGTCGTATACTGAGTCAAAGATCAAGGCTTGCAAGGGAGCAGCAACGTCCCCAGTAGGAGCTGGAACTTTCTCGACGATTTGTTCCAAAATCTCTTCAATCCCGATTCCAGCCTTGGCAGAAGCTAGGACTGCCTCACTGGCATCCAGGCCAATGACATCTTCTACTTCTGTGCGCACACGTTCTGGATCTGCAGCTGGCAAGTCAATCTTGTTAATAACTGGAAGAATTTCCAAATCATTGTCTAAAGCCAGGTAAACATTGGCAAGAGTCTGCGCCTCAATCCCTTGAGCCGCATCCACTACGAGAATCGCACCCTCACAGGCAGCGAGCGAACGAGAAACCTCATAGGTAAAGTCCACGTGTCCTGGTGTGTCAATTAAGTGGAAAATATAGGTCTCCCCATCTTTAGCTGTATAGTTCAACTCGATAGCATTGAGCTTAATGGTAATCCCACGTTCCCGTTCTAGGTCCATGCTGTCCAAAAGCTGAGCTTGCATTTCCCGACTAGAAACGGTTTCTGTTTTTTCTAAGATTCGGTCCGCCAAGGTTGACTTTCCGTGGTCAATATGGGCGATAATCGAGAAGTTCCGAATCTTCTCTTGTCGTTTCTTTAATTCTTCTAAATTCATTTTTTCATCCTTATAAAACTATTCAGTATATTATAACAAAAAGGCCGATTCTTGGCTAGTTTTAAGGAATCAAATCCAGTGATTTATGATTTATATCGAAATTGTATTAATTCTTTGTTTATGTGAGGTTTTTGTTTACTTTTTCGATTTAATTCGCTATAATGAGTTGTAATGTAAAAGGAGGTGAAGCTCTTGGCAAGAGGACGTGGAAAAGCAAGCCCACAGGATAAAGAGGCTTTGCGTATTATTTCCGAAAAAATAAGAGAACTATTAAAGGTTCAAAATAAGAAACAGGTCGATTTATCTCGTACAACCGGTATTCCAGCTAGTACTTTAACGGGCTATGTGAAAGGCACTTCTCTCCCAGTCAGTGAGAACTTAGAAAAGATCGCTAGCTTCTTTGAAATTCCCATCTCTGACCTAGACCCACGTTATGGTCAACCAGATACCTTGGAGGATTCTAAGATTGAGTTTATCTATAAGCAACTGGATGAAGATTTTCAAAATACACTCTTAGAGGAAGCTAATCGCTTATTGGTTTTACAGGCTGAACGGAAACGTATCGAGAAGAAATACACACCATATACAGTCTTCGACAGTTATGCTGCAAGTCAAAGTGCTTCAAAGGGAGATTTGGTTTGGTTTGATCAAAAACTAGCTTATGATCTAGCACTTTGGATTCATACAGACTCGCTGGAACCTAAATATCCAAAGGGATCTGTTGCCCTAATCAAGCAAACTTTCTACGATACTGCTGGTGCCATCTATGCTATTGAGTACGATGGGCAGACCTTGATCAAGCGTGTCTTTCGTGAAGCCCAAGGGATTCGTCTCGTTTCCCTCAATAAAAAGTATAGTGATAAGATTATTCCTTTAGAGGAGGAACCGAGAGTCATCGGAAAAGTCATTGCTAGCTTTCTACCAGCTAAGGAGGATGAGCTATGATTCGATTAGTTGCTATTGATTTAGATGGGACCCTTTTATCACCAGACAAAACCATTAGTCCTGCTAATAAGCAGGCTCTTTTGGATGCTGAAGCTGCTGGTGTACACGTCGTTATCTGTACAGGTCGCCCTCTCTCTGGTGTACGTCCAATTTTTGAAGAAATTGGCTTCAAAAGTAATCACTCCTACTCTGTGATTAACAACGGTTGTACAACTGTCAAATCATCAGATTGGTCTGTCATCAGTTATAATGCCTTATCTGAAGAAGATTTGGTTTATCTTGATCAACTGACTCAGGAGATTTACCCTCAATTGAGTTTATTCGATTTAAATCGCTATATCATTTTGAATCGGAAACCTTCTGAAATAGCTAAAATGGATGCTAGCATTGTTTCTGCAGTCCCTGTGTCACTTGGCCTAGAAGAAATTCTTGAGGCACAACCGATTTTCCAAGGGATGTTTATTGATCAGATAGAGCAGATTGATGTCTTTCAAGAAACCTATGAAGAAGTATTAGCCCAGCGCTTCCACACTATTCGCTCCCAACCGATCCTATTTGAGATCCTTCCTAAGGGGGTAAATAAAGCGACCGGCTTAAAGGCACTGGCTGAATACTTGGGAATACCAAGGCAAGAGGTCATGGCTATCGGCGATGAGAACAACGATATTGAAATGATTGAGTACGCGGGTCTTGGAGTTGCTATGGGCAATGCTCCAGCTGCTATTAAAGCTTTGGCTGATGTCACTACTACTTCTAACGAAGAAGACGGTGTCGCTACTGCTATCAAGCGATATGTTTTACAAGCACAGAACTAGAAAAGGAAAAACAAATGAAATACCCAACATTATTAGAACGTTTTTTAACCTATGTCAAAGTCAACACTCGCTCTGATGAGACTTCAACAACAACTCCTAGTACAGCTTCTCAAGTAGAGTTTGCAAAGAATGTACTTCTTCCTGAAATGGAACGAGTTGGACTGCAAAATGTTTATTATCTTCCAAACGGTTTTGCGATTGGAACGCTGCCAGCAAACGATCCAAGTCTTACCCGAAAGATTGGCTTTATCTCTCATATGGATACAGCTGATTTCAATGCGGAAAATATCAGCCCACAAGTCATCGAAAACTATGATGGTGGCACTATTGCTCTTGGTGATTCTGGTTATTCACTTGATCCAGCCGACTTTGCTAACCTCCATAACTACAAAGGTCAAACCTTGATCACTACTGACGGTACGACCCTTCTTGGTGCAGATGACAAATCAGGGATTGCTGAGATTATGACAGCCATCGAATACTTGAATGCTCATCCAGAAATCAAACACTGCGAAATCCGAGTTGGCTTTGGACCAGATGAAGAAATCGGAGTCGGAGCAGATAAGTTTGATGCAGAAGATTTCAATGTAGACTTCGCTTATACAGTGGACGGTGGTCCTCTTGGTGAATTGCAATACGAAACCTTCTCTGCTGCAGGAGCTGAAATTACCTTTAAAGGGCGCAATGTGCACCCAGGTACTGCTAAGAACCAAATGGTCAATGCCCTCCAGTTAGCCATTGACTTCCACAATCAACTCCCTGAAGAAGACCGCCCTGAAAAAACAGATGGCTACCAAGGCTTCTTCCATTTGATGAATATCGAGGGGACTGTTGAGGAAGCGAATACTAGCTACATTATACGTGACTTCGAGACTGAGAACTTTGAAGCCCGTAAAGCCATGATGGAAGACATCGCAAGCAAGATGAACCAAGAACTTGGTGCCGAACGTGTTCTCTTGACACTTAAAGACCAGTACTACAACATGAAACAGGTCATCGAGAAAGATATGACACCAGTCAACCTAGCTAAGGAAGTCATGGAAGATTTGGGCATTACGCCAATCATCGAACCTATCCGCGGTGGTACAGACGGTTCTAAGATTTCCTTTATGGGAATTCCAACTCCAAACCTTTTCGCTGGTGGCGAAAATATGCATGGTCGCTTTGAATACGTCAGCCTTCAAACCATGGAACGTGCAGTGGATACCATCATCGGAATTGTTAGCCATTCCTAATCCAGTGTTTTGTTTTTAAAATTTCTTCTGTTAAAATAACCAAAGAATTTCAGATAAAATATTTAATCTACTTGGAAACTTTCCTTAGGTGAGTACGGACGTCAGCGAACTTCCAAGAAGTTCCATGACTTAGTTTTGAGCCTAAGGTCTCAAAACTCCCGAGTGCCTGAAACAAAATAGTTTCAGGCACTTTTCTCACTGCGGAAAGTTTTAGAACTACTTAACTGTATCAAAAAATGAGCTCATGTTTTTAAATAGTCAGCTAACTATTTTATATGATAAATTGCAAGAATAAGTGCAACATTTACTTGAACTCATCCTCTAGAGCTTCACAAGCAGTTCTGTA
>NZ_JAHZQQ010000063.1 GCF_019930045.1 Streptococcus australis
CTTTATGCTGTTTTTCGCAATTCTAGTATATCAGATGAACGTGTCTTTTGTGTTGCACTTCATTTTACAACAGGGCATTTTTGTAAAATCAATGATTGTTTTATGAAAAATAGTCTGTTTATATTTAATGTCTGAGCTGGTCTCATATTTTTTTTCGTGGGAGTGAATCTTTTTACGAATGATATAAGTGTGGGAGGAGTTGGTTCTCCCTTATTAAGAATGTAAAAGGAGGAAAAAGATGCGCAAACGCCATCCCCATATTTCACCCACTCTGGATCTGATTGCAAAGAAAATTTTTAGTATTCCAGATGTCACTGCAAAATTCATCCAAGAGGTCCTAGACTTACCCATCCGCTCGGTAGAAATCTTAGAAGGCAATCAAATTCATGAACAAGGCTTTTTAGGAGATTACCCATTTGAAACTTCTGTAGATGTACGAGCAAAATTAGATTCGGGCCTAGAAGTCATTATTGAGATTCAAGTCATGAAGCAGGAATACTTTGTCAATCGTTTTTATTATTATTTGGCCAACCAGTTGATTGAAAATGTCCGGAAGAAACGGAAGATAGGCCAGACTCATCATATGTACGAGGATCTGGTTCCAGTCTATGGGATTGCGATCTTGGAGAAGAGTATTTTCCCTGATGAGGCTTCTCCTGTCAATGTGTATGAAGTGCGTCATGCCATCCATGGGGGTCCCCTTCTCGCTAATAGTAAGGGGAGTCAACGTCATAATTTATTGCGACTTGCCTTTTTAGAATTGGACAAGTATAATGAAAGGAGAGGGACTCAAGTGAGTGACCCATTGCAACAGTGGCTAGAATTCTTCGGGAATCATCCCTTTAGCCATCAACCAGATCAAGTGATCGAACAAGCAGAGTCGCTTTTAATCCCATCCAATTGGACCAAGGAGGAAAAAGACATGATAGATGAACGCATCCGCCTCAGAGAAAACTGGAATATGTGTATGGAAACCTTGCTCAAAGAAACCAAGGAAGAAGCTGGCAAGATTGCTTTAGAACAAGGTTTAGAACAAGGAAGAAAAGAAGCTACCCTTCGTATCGCCCAAGGGCTCTTGGCCAATGGCTTTAGCACCGAAGATGTCCAACAGTACACCGATTTAAGTAAAGAGCAGATAGAACAGTTAAAAGCCTCCCTTTGATAGATAAAGCGGAGAGAAAAAACGGGCCTAGTAGGTCCGCTTTTTTTATGACTTTACTCATTTCCATGGTATAATGGGAGGACTATTCATAGAGAAGATCAAAAGGAGACACGAGTGGATCAAAAACGTCACTGCCAAGTCCTATGGGCGAAAAATAAATACCTGGTGCTGAGTCATTCCAGCAACATTTACAAGGAGATCCGGGAATACCTCAAGCAAGACCAGGTGGAGGTCAGTCATGTCGAGGACCTGATCCAGCAAGCGCTGGCCTTGCCGGAAAATCGTGGCCAGGTATCCAATGCCTTCCAGCATATCTGGGGCTATTTCAAAAAGCAGGCGACTCCTGAGGAAAAGGCCGACTTCATGTTGCTACTTGAGAAGTACCAGCATGGCCAAGCTAGTCAAGAGGATCTGATCGAGGGAATCCAGACTCTCCTTGAGCGCTACCCTAATCGCTACTTACAAGACTCGACACTACTAGGAGGTCAATAGATGAGACTGTGGCACCAAGACTTGATTAGCAAACTCCCTCGTCCCCAGCTCCTGGGCCAACACCGGGAATGCTGCGCCCTTCGAGGCAATGGCTGGGGCAAGAAGCACGCGACGGTCAACTATGTCTTTGACTACTCGCCCTATTGCCTCTATGCTTATCACCGCCTGATCATGGAGGAGATGACCGCTCGTGGCTACAAGGTAAGCCCAGAGTGGTGGGAGCCGACCTACCGAGGCAAGACCTGCCCAGCCTATCCAGAGCTGGAAGAGGAAGCCTTGAGCACCCCTATCTATCCCGAACATCAGGACGCTTACCTTAAAGAATGCCTGGACAATCTAGCAGAAAAAGGGATTCAATTAGATTAAGAAAAAACGGACCAGAATAGGTTCGTTTTTTTACGCGAAAAACCAACAAAATGCTTTGAAACCGTTAATTTATTTCCCAAACATGCTATAATAATAGGAGATTATGTACAGGAAAAGGATAGACGGATGAAGGCAGTAGCAACTCCAGAACTGGAGATCGAAAGACAGTTGATCCAGCAGTTGACTTCAGGAGAGAGTCAGTGGACCTACCGCGAGGATCTCAAGAATGAAGACCAGTTATGGGACAATTTTTTTGATAAGCTGGCGCAAAACAATGTCGCTGTGCTAGCGGACCATCCCTTGACCGACCAAGAAAAGCGCCAGATCAAGAACCAGCTCAACTTTGTCAGCTATTATGAAGCAGCCAAGTGGCTTGCTGGTGAAAATGGCATCGCCAAGGTTGAAGTTCAACGTGAGGATGCCAGTCTAGGGACCATCCGTCTGGCGGTCATCTGGCGGGACAATATCGCAGCTGGTAAGTCGAGCTATGAAGTGGTCAATCAAGTCGAACGCGACAAGGCTTATCCGCTAGACCAGGATCGACGACTCGATACGACACTTTTGATCAATGGCCTGCCTCTCATCCATATCGAACTCAAGAGTCCACGAGTAGCCTTTCTAGATGCTTTTCACCAGATCAAAAAGTACGACCGTGAAGGCAAGTTCCGGGGGATTTACTCGAGCTTGCAGATGTTTGTCGTGACCAATAAAGTCGACACACGCTATATCGCAGCAGCGCGTGAAAGCAAGCTAAATAAGCAATTCCTGACCAAATGGGTGGACAAGGATAACCAGCCCATGATCGATCTCAACAGCTTTGCTCATGAGGTCCTCTCCATCCCTCGGGCCCACCAGATGGTCATGCAGTACTCGGTCATCGATGATAGTAAGAAAGCCCTCATCCTCCTGCGTCCCTACCAGATCCATGCCATCGAGGCTGTACAGGAAGCCTCTCGTCGCCAAGAGTCGGGCTATATCTGGCATACGACCGGTTCAGGCAAGACCCTGACCTCTTACAAGGTAGCACGCAATCTCTTGCAGATCCCAGCCATCCAAAAGACCATCTTTGTCGTCGACCGCAGAGACCTGGACCAGCAGACGACTTCTTCCTTCCTCTCTTATGCGGCCAATGATGTCATCGACATCGACGAGACGGACAATACCCATGAGCTGGTCAAGCGCCTAGGGGGCAATGACAAGCGCGTGGTGGTCACGACCATTCAGAAAATTACGACCATGATGCGCAAGTTTGAAGAAGGAAAGTACCAGCGGGATGCTGGGAAGATCAAGGATTTGCGTGTGGCCTTTGTCGTGGATGAGTGCCATCGGGCAGTCACTCCACAGACGCAAAAAGAAATCAAGGCCTACTTCAAAAACTCCCTCTGGTACGGCTTTACTGGAACTCCGATCTTTAAGGAAAACAAACGCAAACAAGTGGGAGACCTGGCTCAGACAACCCACCAACAGTATGGTGATCGCCTGCATGAATACACGGTCAAAGAAGCCATCCATGATGGAGCGGTTCTGGGCTTTAAGGTCGACTACCGCAATACCATCATATCAGATCTCCTAGAAGAAGAGATCCCAGACCAGGCCTATGAGGATAAGGAGCACATGCTAGAGGTTCTAGATGCCATCCTCAATAAGAGCCAGCAACAGCTCAATATCCCTAAAGGGGTCGGAAAGAGCTATGAGGCTATTTTGACGGTCAAGTCCATCCCACGAGCGCAGGCTTACTATAATCTGCTCAAGAGCATTCTCGCTGGCAAGGAGCGGGTCAAAGTCTCCGAGCGGGTCAAACGGCATTTACCGGATTTTCCAAAATTCACCATCACCTACTCAGTATCTGAAAATGAGGAAGAATCCATCGGCTACCAAGACCACATGAAGCAGGTCATGGAGGACTACAACCAAGAGTTTGGTACCCATTTTAGCCTAGCGGATCTGCGGGGCTTTAATACTGATGTCAATAATCGCCTGGCCAGAAAGCAGGACAAGTACCTCTACCGCAATGAGCAGTTGGATCTGGTCATCGTGGTCGATCGTCTCTTGACGGGCTTTGATGCACCTTGTCTTTCTACGCTCTTTATCGATCGCAAGCCCATGCGCCCACAGGACTTGATCCAGGCCTTTAGCCGGACCAATCGGATCTTTGATGACAAGAAGCACTTCGGCCATATCATCACCTTCCAGCGACCTCAAGCCTTTAAGGAAGCCGTCGACAATGCCCTCAAGCTCTACTCCAATGGAGGAGAAAATGAGGTCCTGGCCCCAAGCTGGGAAGAAGAGAAGCGCAACTTCTTAAAAGCCTGGGCAGAGTTTAAAGGCCAAGTCACAGACTTTGAGGAAGGGGGAGTCGCTCTCGAGCAGGTCCCAACAGCCCAGCTCCGCAAGGTTGCTAAAGCCTTTCAGGTCTTTGACAAGTACCAAGCCTCGATCCGCGTCTACTCAGAGTACGATAAGGAAGAGATCTATCGGGAAACAGGCCTCAGCGACAGCCAGCTCGAAGCCTATCTGGGCCTCTATCAAAATATCCTGGCGGAGATCAAGAGCAGGGATCCAGAAGTGGGCAACGAAGATGAGCTAGATATCCACTATGAGCTGGAGTCTGTCCAAGTCGATGAGATCAACTATGCTTATATCCTGATGCTGATCCAAAGTATGATCCAGCAGGAGGAAAATGATGAGCAAGCACTCAGTGACAAGGATATCGCAACCGTGGACAGCTATATCGAGAGCCTGAACCGAACCAATCCAAGCCTAGCAGAGATCATCCAAAACCTCTGGACTCAAGTCCAAGAAGAGCCCGAACGCTACCGAGGACAATCCATCACCGGAGTCTTGGATCAGATGATCGAATCCATCATCGATAGCCATATCGTAAGCTTTGCCAAAAAATGGTATATAGGAGCCGACGAGCTGCGCTACTATATCCAACACTACCGCAAAGGCGCCAAAAAACAAGCCGGCGAAAGCCAGCTGACCAAGAGCCAATGCTACAAAGACTACAAAGCAGAAGTAGCCGATGCCCTCAACCCACTCAGCTACAAAAAACAAATCAAAGAAGCCTATACCCAACTGATTGAAGAAGTGATTGAACCACTGAGAGTGGGGAGGTAAGGAGAGAACGTGGATAAATTATTAGATAGTTTTGAAACAGTTTTTGGTAATGGATTTCTAAAATATTTTAAGGAACAGGAAAAGAAGCACAATTACTTTAAATTGAATGACTATAAAAAAGTAATTCAGAAATTTGTTGAGGATGAACAGAGAGAACGAGTTAATTATTATAGCGGGAAGCATGTTCATTTTACTCGTTTTTTGCTTATTAGTATTGAGAAGTTTCAAAATAATGGGAGATCAATAGACTTTACAGAATTAGATCATAAAGGTAAATTGATTTGGCAGTTGGAACATATTATACCCCAAAGTGATTTTGAAAACGGAGATTGTTACAAGAATAAATTAGGTAATTTAACTTTATTACATAGGGATACAAATGTAAAAATCTCAGATGAAACTTTTGTAGAAAAAAAGAAAATATTACTTGATAAAGACGAGTCAAAGTTTTATATTAACGAAGTTTTTAGAAGAGATAATTTTGAGAAATCTGATATTGAAAATCGATCAATTGATTTAATAAAAGAATTTAATGAAATCCTTGGAAATAGTTTTGATAAATATTGTAAAAAGGTGTTATTTATAGGTGAAACAGAGTCTAAAAGTGATAATGTTAGTTTTTCTATTAGTCAGATAAGCTCAAATCTTCTTACTACTGTTATCGCACCATTTCAAGGATTTCTGAATACTAAAAGTATTAATAGTAATGTCTCAGTATTTTCTAATAAAACAAATCAAATTATACAGGAAAGTTTTATGAATATCTCAAAACCATTGAGCAATATAACTCTTCCCAAAATTGATTATTCTAGTATTTTAGAACCGATTCGCAAACAATTATCAAGTTTATTATCAGTCTATAATTTTAAAAATATTGGTGATATTTTAAAGAATATTGATTTTAATGATTATCAAAAACAACTTGATGAAGAGAATAAGCGAAAAATTGCTAAATGCCTACATTTTGATATATACCCTCCTTTACTGTTTTTGGATGAATTTGCGCCTATATCTGATGTAACAAATCAAACAGAAGCAGATTTCTATTTGTACACACATCTCGAATATTTAGATGAACAAAGAGGAAGAGGTGTTTATGACTTTATTCCTAAATCATTAAAAACATACAAGGAAATAGTGCAATTAGAGTATCTTGAAAGTTTAAAAATGTATAAAATGATGGTGATTTTCTGTTTAGAAAGAATTGAGTTTTTACTTTCACAGATTCAAATTCAAGAGCAAAAAATTCACTTTTCGGAATTAAAAACTTCACAAAAGTCATTTAGAAATTTTGTCAATGCCTCAAATAATGATGATTTTTTAAATGAACTTGTCTCTCAAATTACTTTTTTATCAGAATACCATGAAAAAGGTTATATTGAAGTTAATTTATTTAAGAAATTTAAAGAAATTGAGAGTGTTTACTCAGAAGATAACCTTCCCCTCAATAGAAATATCTTTATGCATGGATTAGTTGATGAGAGAAATGTTAGTTTTTTGTTGGTACAAAAAGCAATTATGGCTTACGCATTTTTTGGAGAACTTTATAGATTGAAGACAACAAATAAAAAAAATCTTCGATCCAAGTTATTCAAAAGAAGGGGAATTTCAAGGAAAAAGAAGACTAGATTTTCTCTTAAAAAAGGAGGAAGGATATATATTTATGAGTGATATTTCTATACCGAATTTTAGATTTAAAAAATATACAAGTAATTTGATTAAAACGAAATTGTCAAAGATTGCAACATTTAATCCCAAATCATCGTTGCCTGAAAATTTTAAATATATAGATTTAGAATCAGTTTTAGGAACGGAGTTAGTATCCTATAGAGAAGAAACACGAGAGAGTGCACCATCGCGTGCTCAACGTGTTGCACAAAAAGGGGATGTTTTTTATCAAATGGTTCGACCATATCAGAAGAATAACTATTTATTTGATTTAAATGAAAATAATTATGTTTTTTCTACTGGATATGCTCAATTACGACCAAAAGTTGATAGCGCTTTTCTTCTTGCAAGATTACAGGAAGAAGGTTTTGTAAATAAGGTAATAGAAAGGTGTACAGGAACTAGTTATCCAGCAATCAATTCAAAAGATTTATCCAGAATTTCTATCACAATTCCAGAGGATTTAGCGGAACAATCCGCAATAGGCTCCCTTTTCCGCACCCTCGACGACCTTCTTGCTAGCTACAAGGACAATCTCACCAACTACCAATCTCTCAAGGCGACCATGCTCTCCAAGATGTTTCCGAAAGATGGGCAACCAGTTCCTGAGATTCGTATGAATGGATTTGAAGGTGAGTGGGAAATAAAGAAATTTAAGAGCATAAGTACTAAAAGAGGGAAATCAAATAGTAAAGGGTATGATTATCCTGCATATTCTGTTAGCAACCAGAGTGGGTTGATTCCTCAATCGGAACAATTCGATGGAAGTCGTTTAGAAAATCTTGAAAAAACTTCATATAAGATAGTTGAACCAAACGAGTTTGCATATAATCCAGCTCGTATAAATGTCGGATCCATTGCATTTAATGATTTAGATGAAACAGTGATTGTAAGTTCCTTATATGTTATTTTTTCGTTAGATAAGTCTATAAATAACAACTACGCGCTACTGTTTATAAAATCACCTGAGTTCAACAAAGAAGTTAGAAGGAATACGGAGGGGAGTGTGAGGGAATATCTTTTTTATGAAAACTTCGCAAATATTCGGATCCCAATTCCTCCGTCACTCGAAGAACAACAAGCCATCGGCGTCTATTTCTCTAACCTTGATAACCTCGTCACTGCTCACCAAGAAAAAATTTCTCAACTTGAAACACTCAAAAAGAAACTCTTACAAGATATGTTTATTTAAGGAGGAGTTATGTATAGTTCAAAAAAAGATTTAATTGCAAAATTAGAATCTGAAAAGGGAAGGTTTCAAGATAACTTAAGTCAGGTAGCTGATTATGAAAAAGATTTATATAATCGAGTAGATAATCATCTACTTACACTTATTTCTTTTATAAATGAAGAGCTGAATGAAGAAGTTTTGTCTAATGATGTAACGGTAAGGTACAAAACATTACGTGGGAATTTATTAGAAAGCATCTACAATTGTTTTGGTGGTGATATTTATCTGTATGATTCTATGCTTCCTCAAATTTTAGAGAATTTTAAAGTAATTAAATTGTTCTCTTTTATTTCGAAAGTGGATTCCACAACTGTTATAATAGGAGCTAATGGAGCAGGAAAATCAAGTCTTATTAATGAATTACGGAAGAATAGTATAGATGAGATGTATGTTTTACCTGCTCAGAAACTATTATATTTTGTGTCTAATATTTCTGATCGTAATAATATTGAACAAGAGAAATATATACGAGATTTAAAAAATACAAATATTAAATATGACACTATTGATTTATATCCATTAAATATTCAAGAAAATTTTTCGCCCTGTTGTAAAATGAAGTGCAACACAAAAGACACGTTCATCTGATATACTAGAATTGCGAAAAACAGCATAAA
>NZ_JAHZQQ010000064.1 GCF_019930045.1 Streptococcus australis
TTAGCTTACAGAACTGCTTGTGAAGCTCTAGAGGATGAGTTCAAGTAAATGTTGCACTTATTCTTGCAATTTATCAATATCTTAAGAAATCTTGATCTCACCAATCGATAATCGCGATAAAATCTTACTGGATCTTGGAAAAGACCAACACGTTGTATCGGTCCGCTCCCAAGTTTACTTAGCAGACGGTCGGCAATTCCAGTTTACCGAAAGCTGTCATAAATTAGACAAGTTTCATTTTGTCGACTATGCAAAAAGAAATCAAAAATAGAGTACTCCGCTGACAGTTGAGAATGGACTCTACCGTTTTTTTACGATATCCGAAAATGAAAACTATTTTCAGCCCAAAACAATAGCTCATTCATCTCTTATTTCTCTACTATTTCAAGAAATAACACTCTCAAATTTGCATCTTACCTAAAAGCTATTGACATTTTCCTGTTTCCCTATTAAATTGGATATGATAGAAATAAAATATGAAGGGACTGTCTTTAATTAAAAATGTAAGCGGTCTCAAAAAACTAGAGGAGAGTTCTATGGACCAAAGATTTTTGGAAAAATCCTGTCGTTATAGTATCCGCAAACTAACAGTCGGTACGGCTTCTGTTTTACTAGGAGCCATTTTTCTCGGCTCACACCAGGTAGGTGCTGATAGTATTGTTGGAAGTCAAAACGAAAGCAACCACCTTGAAGCTGCCCCAGCCATAGAGAGTCCGACTGACGGAACTGGAGGATCCAAGCCAGAAAATCCACCTATTGCTCCTATTTCTGAAGAAAGAAACTCAACTCCTGATAGAACTGTTGAAAGTAGTCATACAGACGGTTCGACTAGTTCGATTGAGCCGAATAAAGATAAGGAAACTATGAAAGTTGAGACTCCCGTGGCCAAACAAACTGATTATCAATTGACCTACAATCAACCAGCTGCTCCTTCCTATGATGGCTGGGAAAAACAAGCCCTACCAGTCGGAAATGGAGAAATGGGGGCAAAAGTTTTTGGGCTCATCGGTGAAGAAAGAATCCAATACAATGAAAAAACTCTCTGGTCTGGTGGACCGCAACCGGATAGCACCGATTACAATGGGGGGAACTATCAAGACCGCTATAAGGTCTTAGCAGAAATCCGTAAGGCCCTTGAAGCTGGAGACCGCCAAAAAGCGAAACAGTTAGCTGAAGAAAATCTAGTGGGACCAAACAATGCTCAGTATGGTCGTTATTTATCTTTTGGTGATATCTTTATGGTCTTTAACAACCAAAAGAAAGGCTTGGAAAATGTTACCGACTATCATCGTGACTTAGATATTACCCAAGCTATCACGACTACTTCTTATAGCCAAGATGGAACCACTTTTAAACGCGAAACCTTCTCTAGCTATCCTGACGATGTTACTGTAACCCATTTAAGTAAAAAAGGTGATAAGACCCTCGATTTTACCCTTTGGAATAGCTTAACAGAAGATTTACTTGCTAATGGCGATTACTCTTGGGAATATTCGAATTATAAACAAGGGGCGGTTACGACTGATTCGAATGGTATTTTACTTAAGGGAACTGTCAAAGACAATGGTCTACAATTTGCCTCTTATCTTGGAATCAAGACAGACGGACAAGTCACTGCCCAAGATGGCTATTTGACTGTCACTGGAGCTAGCTATGCGACCCTTTTACTCAGTGCCAAGACCAACTTTGCTCAAAATCCAAAAACCAATTATCGCAAGGATATTGACGTAGAAAATACTGTTAAATCTATCGTTGAAGCTGCCAAGGCCAAAGATTATGAAACTCTAAAACATGACCACATCGAGGACTATCAAAGTCTCTTCAACCGTGTTCAACTAAATCTTGGCGGTAGCAAGTCTACTCAAACGACAAAAGAAGCTCTCCAAACCTATAATCCGGAAAAAGGACAAGAACTAGAGGAACTCTTCTTCCAATACGGACGTTACCTCCTCATCAGTTCGTCTCGTGACCGTACTGATGCCCTTCCTGCTAACTTGCAAGGAGTCTGGAATGCTGTAGACAATCCACCTTGGAACGCTGATTACCACCTCAACGTTAACCTTCAGATGAACTACTGGCCTGCCTATATGAGCAATCTCGCAGAAACGGCTAAGCCAATGGTCAATTATATCGATGACCTGCGCTACTATGGCCGTATCGCTGCTAAAGAGTATGCCGGTATCGAGTCCAAAGAAGGCCAAGAAAATGGTTGGCTGGTCCACACCCAAGCTACACCGTTTGGCTGGACCACTCCAGGTTGGGACTATTATTGGGGTTGGTCTCCGGCTGCCAATGCCTGGATGATGCAGAATGTCTATGACTACTACAAATTCACCAAGGATGAGAACTATCTCAAAGAAAAGATTTATCCAATGCTTAAGGAAACTGCTAAGTTCTGGAACTCCTTCCTGCACTACGACCAGGCAAGTGACCGTTGGGTGTCTTCTCCATCTTACTCGCCAGAGCATGGAACCATCACAATTGGGAATACCTTTGACCAATCCCTAGTTTGGCAACTCTTCCACGACTATATGGAAGCAGCCAATCATCTAAATGTCGACCAAGACTTAGTTACCGAAGTGAAGACTAAATTTGACAAGCTCAAACCACTTCATATCAACCAAGAGGGCCGAATCAAGGAATGGTACGAAGAAGACAGTCCTCAATTCACTAATGAAGGAATTGAAAACCATCACCGTCACGTTTCCCATCTAGTTGGGCTCTTCCCAGGAACTCAATTTAGCAAGGATCAGCCGGAATACCTGGAGGCTGCACGCGCAACCTTAAACCATCGTGGAGATGGGGGGACTGGTTGGTCCAAGGCCAATAAAATCAACCTCTGGGCTCGTCTACTTGATGGAAATCGTGCCCATCGTTTGTTGGCTGAACAGCTTAAATCTTCAACTCTAGAAAACCTCTGGGATACACACGCGCCTTTCCAAATCGATGGGAACTTTGGTGCCACTAGCGGGATGGTAGAAATGCTCCTTCAATCTCACACAGGCTACATTGCTCCATTACCAGCTCTTCCGGATGCCTGGAAAGATGGGCAAATTTCAGGTCTAGTCGCTCGTGGCAACTTCGAAGTCAGCATGAAATGGAAAGAAAAAAATCTTGAGTCATTAGCTTTTCTTTCCCATGCTGGGGGAGATTTAGTGGTCGATTATCCAGACATCGAATCTAGTATTGTCAAGATTAACGGGAAAGAAATCAAACCAACTCTTCTGAAGGGCAATCGGATTCAGATTGCCACTCAAAAAGGGGATCAGATTACCTTTGAGAAGTTGCCAGAGCAGGTTACTCGCCTATCTGCTGTGAGAAAAGATGCTGTAACAGCTGAACTCGATTTCAATCCGGTTACAGATGCGACCCACTATGTCATCCGTCGAGAAAGCAAAGATGAAAGCAATGACGCTTCTTCTGTCAAGGAATTCCTAACTAATGTCACTCATTTCATCGACTGCTCCATTGATTCTCTTCACAGCTATAGCTATACTGTTAGAGCCATGATTGGGGAGCGCTCAAGGCAAGCATCAGAAGCTGCGTCAATCCAGCCAGTTGTCGAATTGATGGACGACAGAGATCCTCGTGTTCAATACGGTCCTGCCTTCCATAACTGGGAGGATGCTGACCTATTTGCGGGAACTGAAAAATATGCTGACCTAACTGTCGATAGCTATTCTGACAACGATGCCACTGCTAGGATTACTTTTAATGGGCGAGGAATTGAAATCTATGGCCTCAAATCATCTGAATTAGGCCTAGCGGAAGTTCAAATCGATGGCAAGAAAGTAGGAGACCTGGATTTCCACACATCGGGAGAGACGGAAAAAAGTGCTCTAATCGGTCGGTTTACAGGACTTCCTGATGGAGAGCACCTTCTGACTCTAACCGTGAAGAAGGAGCATTTGAACCGAGGGAATGAACGCTCAAAAATTTCCATAGATTACTTTAAAATCTATCCAGGTCAAGGGGCGACTGTTGAAAAGATGGATGACAGAGATTCTCGTATCCACTATGGCTCCTTGTTCAAGGACTGGAGCGAATCAGGCTTATATCAAACGACAGAAAAATACGCGACTCTCCAAAACGTGGATCCATCTCAGTATTCAGAGGCCAAAGCAACCATTCCTTTCACTGGTACAGGTATTCGTATTTACGGCTTAAAATCTTCTGACTATGGAAAAGCCTTAGTCACCATAGATGGAAAAGAAATGCCAAGTTTGGACTTCTACTCAAGTGCTGACTATGAAAAGAATGTGTTGATTGGCGAGTATACAAACTTAAGCAATGGAGATCATATCCTTACCCTGACAGTGGATCCTAACTCTCCTGATGATAGAAAAATGATTTCTCTGGATTCATTTGACATCCTGAAGCCGTCAACAGTATCCCTAGATACTCCAAGCCTGGCCCCAATAAAAGCAGGCGATCAGACGATTACCCTCACACTTCCGTCTGGGGAGTGGGATGCTATTGCCCTTCATTTCCCTGGGGAAAAAGATCCTGTTTTCCTCAAGAAAACCGATGATTCCCACGTCACCCTATCAGATGGAAATCGAGTGTTAGCGATTAAGGACCAGCAAGTTGAATTGCCGATCCCAGAAACTGCTCATCAAAAACAAACTCAGATCATCTCAGCCTATGCCATCCGAGGAAAGACCATCACTAGTCCAGCCGTCTCTCTCTTACCTGCTATTGTGACAAATTTGGGAGACCAAGAACCTCCTGTAGTGACCCTTCCTGAGTACACAGAACCAATCGGCACTGCTGGACAGGAGGCAGCTAACCACTCTCTACCTGAATATGTCCTTCGAGTACTGAAAGACCAAGCAAGCCAGGTAGAGGTCATTAGTGGAGAAAATGAGATTGGTAGTGACAGTCATTTAGAGATTCAAAAGGTCCTTGACCAAGGACTCTTTGGCAAAACCTACGATGCTTTCAACCTTCAACTCAAGGATAAAGAAGGGAATCCAGTTCCAGTCAAAGGAAGTGTATTGGTTCGAATTCCACTATCAAAAGAAGTGAAGCAAGTCTATGTCTTGACTCCTAATCAAGAACTCCAACCATTAGCATTTACACTACGAGAGGGCATGATTGAATTCATGGCACAAGAGTTAGGAACCTATGCCATTGTCTACCAGTCAGACTCCAGTGAACAAGTGGAGCCGACTCTATCAGAAAGAAGGGAGCCATACAAGCCAAATTCAGAGAACACTAGTCCAAGGAAGGCCGGTGATACTTTGATGAGTGTTCCCAACTCTAAACAAGACCAGGCTTCACAAGGACAACTTCCAAAAACGAATGCTGAACTCAGTTCATACCTCCTCTTCTTAGCAGGACTCAGCCTTGTTCTCGCAGCTAGCTTACTAGGGAAAAAGGAACAGCTTTAGCTTGATGTGGCAGACGAGATCAATAAAAAGGATGGAATCTCCATCCTTTTTCGTTTATCCTAAAACCAATTCGTCACTCACCAAGGTTTCACCACTATTCTGATGGAAAAGGCGCATCAAGTCTTCAACCGTCAGGTTCTTCTTTTCTTCCCCTTTAACGTCGACCACGATTTTGCCTTGGTAGAGCATGATCAAACGATTGCCATATGCGATGGCATGGTTCATATCATGCGTAATCATTAAGGTTGTCAAATCATGGCTTTCCACGATTTTTTGCGTCAATTCCATGACCATTTCACTGGTCTTGGGATCAAGCGCTGCGGTATGTTCATCCAGTAGCAAGAGTTTTGGTTTGACCAAGGCAGCCATGACCAAGGTCAAAGCTTGCCGTTGTCCCCCTGATAAGTATTGCGTGTCCACTTTGAGGCGATTTTCCAAGCCAATATTGAGTTCCTTCAAGGCTGCTTTAAATTCCTCGCGTTCTTTTTCTTTGACCCCCCAACTGAGTCCCCGTTTTGCTCCACGTTTTTTAGCAATGGCCATATTTTCTTCAATGGTCAAGCGGGAAGCCGTCCCCATCTTAGGATCCTGGAAAACACGCGCAATATCCTTGGCACGCTTCCGCACACTAGTCTGCTTAATGGATTTTCCTTCTAAAAGGATATCTCCTTGGTCCACTTGCAGGCCACCTGCCAGAATATTCATCAAGGTCGATTTACCGGCTCCATTTCCTCCGATGACAGAAATGAAATCTCCTTCTTCTACTGTCAGATCCAAGCCTTTGAGAACATGGTTTTCATTGACCGTACCTGCTTCGAATGTCTTATGGATATCTTCAATTTTTAACAATGTTGCCATTTATCTTCTCCTTCTAGTTGCTGGTTAATTTCAATCCACGAATCTTGAGACGTTTCTGGGCTTCTGGGGCGAACAAGACCAAGGCCAAGAGAATAGCGTTAAACAAACGGACCAAGTTTTGGTCTAGGTTTGGAATTTCGTAGATATTGAGGATAATGAGGCGGTAGACAATTGCCCCCACTCCAATCGAAAGCAAGCGTCCTCCAATGGTCAAATCATGGAACAAGACTTCTGCTAAAATAACAGCACTGAGTCCTACGACGATGGTCCCTGTACCAGAAGTCACGTCTGAAAAGCCATCTGTCTGAGCGAAGAGAGCCCCACACAATGCCACCAAGCCATTGGAAATCATGTAACCGAAAATCTTCATGGTGTCCACATTCACCCCATTGGCTTCACTCATCGGGATATTGTCACCAGTCGAACGAAGAACCAAACCAATCTGGGTTTTCATCAAGAGGGTCAAAATCAGACAGACCAATAACAAACAAGCAATACTAACAGCAAAGACCGCCTCCTCATTGGACAAACCCAATCCCATCACAGACTTGAAAATGGTACTAGAATCTCCAATGGATAAATTAGGGACACCCCCCATGATCTTAATATTGATCGAATAGAGACCCGTCAGAGTCACAATCCCTGTTAAGAGCGCTGGGATCTTCATCTTGGTATGAAGAAGACCAGAGACCAATCCAGCTAGCATCCCTGCTAAAATCGAGAAGAGGGTCGCTAGCCAAGGGTTTTGCCCTGCTTGGATTTGGGACGCAACGACTGCAGCCCCAAGTGGGAAAGCCCCTTCTGCTGTCATATCCGCTATATCTAAAATGCGGAAAGTTAAGAAAATACCAATGGCCATAATCGACCACAATAAACCTTCAGATAAACTTGATAATACTAAATCCATCATCCATCTCCTATTTCTTTTCGTTCATACCAGAGAGATCAATTCCTAATTTCTTAGCCATCTCTTTGTTAACATACAATTCTAGATTCTTAGGGGCCTCCACTGCCAGTTCGGCTGCCTTTTCCCCTTTCAGGATACGAATCGCCATCCGGGCAGATTGACGACCTAACTCAGTGTAGTCTGTCCCATAGGTATAGAGCCCTCCTACTTGGGCCATTTCAATCGAACCTCCAATAACTGGAACCTTATGTTTCAAAGACACTTGTTTAATGGTTTCCATTGTAGAAGAAATGATGTTGTCTGTTGGAATAAAGACTAAATCCACCTCTGACATCAAACTGTCCGCTGCCGCTTTCACATTATTACTGTCTAAAATGGTCTTCTCTACGACACGGTAGCCTTTGGCCTCAAGGACCTTCTTAGCTTCATCTTTTTGAACGACTGAGTTGGGCTCGCTTTGCGTATAGAGGATCCCGACTGTCTTAGCTGTTGGCAAAACCTTTTGAATCAGGTCGACTTGCGTAGCAATGGCATCTGAAGATTGGTCACTCGTTCCTGTCACATTGCCACCAGGCTGATCCAAGTTCTTGACCAGCTTAGCAGCCAGAGGGTCTGTCACTGCAGAAAAGACTACAGGGGTCCTTTTGCTCGTATTGGCGATACTTTGTGCTGATGGAGTCGCAATGGCAAATACAAGATCACTTTCCTGTGACAATTGATTTGAAATATTTTTCAAATTTCGCTGCTCCCCTTGGGCATTTTGATAATCAATTTCAATCTCTTCTCCATCTACATAACCTTGTTTGGCTAACTCTTCCACAAAGCCTTTTCGAGTCGCATCAAGAGACTTATGGGTAATATACTGGGAAATCCCAATCTTGATCTTTTGATGCTTAGAGGTCTTCAAGTGGTGGAGGGTCAAGAGGGAGGTCATCAGTAGACCAACTACCAGAACCGGGGCAATTAACTTCTTTACAACTTTCATGAAACATGTCTCCTTCTCTAAAACATTCAAACAGAATACAAAAAACCGTTTAGATGATTCTAAACGGTTGGTATATTCCTCACAAACTTAAAAGTATGCCAGCATTGCCGTCCATTTAGATATCATCTATATGGACCACAATCAAAAATCTTAGCCACATAGATACAAACAAATTGCTCGTTTCGTTTGCATCCATGAGTTCATGTCTACAAACACTATCTAAAGTAGCTAAAGTAAAAGTTTTGATTCAACAATGTGGAGTTCGTGTTTTTCATAAGATTCTGCTTTCGTTTTTTTATGTTGACTATCTTACCGAAAATTTTTCAAGCTGTCAAGCCTAAATTCAGAATTTTTTTAATTATCTTATTTTGCCCTGTTGTAAAATGAAGTGCAACACAAAAGACACGTTCATCTGATATACTAGAATTGCGAAAAACAGCAT
>NZ_JAHZQQ010000065.1 GCF_019930045.1 Streptococcus australis
TGTTTGTGTGAATACTTACAGTTTACCCCAATGAAACGCTATGAGTTTTTTTGTTGCACTATATTTTACAATTTATCCGTCAAAAAAACCGCGATTTCTCGCGGTTTTAATGAGACAAATCCTAGATCTTAGTCTTCTTTTTTGCGTTTAGCAAGTCCGAATAATGAGAGACCTGTCAAAGCGCTAAGAATAGCAAGACCAGTTTTAGAAGTTTCCTCAGTACCAGTTTCAGGAAGAACTGCTGTTTCATCAGATGGATTGATGAATTTAGTTTCCTTAGTTTCTGGAACTGGTTTTGGATCTGGAGTTGGAACTGGATCTGGCGTTGGAACTGGATCTGGAGTCGGTGTTGGAGTTGGTGTAGGAACCGGAGTTGGTGTTGGAGTTGGTGTCGGCGTTGGTGTTGGTGTCACCGTCTTCTTGTAGATGTGTTGAGTATTACCGTTCTCATCTACAATTGTCTTCACAAACTCGTAACCTGGAATATCTTTCTTCGGTTGCTCACCATCTTCTGTTGGATAACCAGGAATTGGATTTCCATTTTCATCTACGTGTGAAGTTGTAACTTTCTCGTAGACGTGCTCTGTATCACCATTAGGTAATTTCTTGGTTTCCACAAAGCGGTAACCTGGAATTTCAGCTTTTGGCTCTTCTCCATCAACTGTAGGATATCCCGGGATTTCCTTACCTTCTTTATCAACAAACTTAGTGATTGGAAGAACAGTCGGTGTATAAGTTGCAGAAGCTTTTGTTCCGTTCACATCTTCACGAACCACTGTCACTGCTGGTGCAGTACCAGTAAATTCAGGTTCTGGTTTGAAGGTTACTGTTCCGTCTGGTGCTACTGTGTAAGTACCAACACCTGGAATAGTCTTAGTAGTTGATCCATCTTCAAAGGTTGCTGGAACTTCGTCATTCATTGGTACACGGCTATCACCTTCTGTGAAGCTTGGTTTACCTGTTTGAGTTGCACCCTTCTTACCAATTGAAGTTACTGGTTCTGCTGTTGGTGTAACTGGTGTTACAGTTGGTGTGTAAGTAGCGGTAATTGGTGTACCGTTCTTATCAACACGTTTCACGGTTACGCCTGTACCTGTACCTGTGAATGATTTCTCTGGTACGAAGGTTACTGTTCCGTCTGGAGAAACGGTGTAAGTTCCTTCTCCTGGAATAACTTTAGTTGTTGAACCATCTTCAAAGGTTGCTGGTACATCATCATCCATTGGTACACTTGGGTTACCAGGCGTGAAGCTTGGTTTACCTGTTTGGGTTTGACCTTGGATGTCTGTAGATGTTGCTGGCTCAGCTGTTGGAGTCACAGGAGTTACTGTTGGAGTGTAAGTTGAAGATACTTTTGTTCCGTTCTTATCTTCACGAACAACTGTTACTGCTGGTGCAGTTCCAACAAATGATTTCTCTGGTACAAATGTCACTGTTCCGTCTGATGCTACTGTGTAAGTACCAACACCTTCAACTGTCTTCGTAGTTGAACCATCGTCAAATGTTGCTGGAACATCGTCGTTCATTGGAACACGGCTGTCACCTTCAGTAAATACAGGCTTACCTGTTTGAGTTGCACCTTGCACATCAGTAGATACTGCTGGGCTTGCAGTTGGTGTAACAGGTGTTACAGTTGGTGTGTAAGTTGCAGTAACTGGAGTACCGTTCTTATCAACACGTTTCACTGTTACGCCTGTACCTGTTCCTGTGAATGATTTTTCTGGTACAAAGGTTACGGTTCCATCTGGAGAAACGGTGTAAGTTCCTTCACCTGGAATAACTTTTGTTGTTGAACCATCTTCAAAGGTAGCTGGTACATCATCATCCATTGGGATTGCAGGGTTACCAGGTGTGAAGCTTGGTGTACCTGTTTGTGTTTTACCTTGGATATCTGTAGATGTTGCAGGTTCAGCAGTTGGGACAACTGGAGTGATCTTCGGTGTGTAAGTTGTTTCAGCAACTGTTCCGTTTGTATCTTTACCTTGAACCTTAACTGGAACCACATCACCTGAGTAAGATTTATCAGTTGGTGTGAAGGTAACAACACCTGTTTCTTTATCAACTGTGAAAGTACCAATTTCTTTACCTTCTTGTGATTTAGCAACTACAGATTCTGCTGGTTGACCATTTTCATCAAGAAGAGTAATGGTATCTTTGTCAATTGGTGCAACTAGGTCACCTTCGGTGAAGGTCACAGTTCCAGTTTGAACCACACCTTGAGGTGCTTCTGATGTAGCTGGAGTTGCTGTTGGGGTTACTGGAGTCACAGTTGGTGTGTACTTAGCAGTAACTGGAGTACCGTTCTTATCGACACGTTTAACCGTTACGCCTGTACCTTCTCCAGTGAATGATTTTTCTGGAACAAATGTTACGGTTCCGTCTGGAGCAACTGTGTAAGTTCCTTCACCAGGAACGGTCTTCGTAGTTGAGCCATCTTCAAATGTTGCAGGTGTATCATCATCCATTAGAACATTTGGATTACCTGGTGTGAAGGTTGGTGTACCTGTTTGCTTTTGACCTTGTTTGTCAGTAGATGTTGTATCTTCTGCAGTTGGTGTTACTGGTGTTACGGTTGGTGTATAAGTTGCAGAAGCTTTTGTTCCGTTCTTATCTTCACGAACCACTGTTACAGCTGGTGCAGTTCCGACGAATGATTTTTCTGGTACAAATGTAACAGTACCGTCTGCTGCTACTGTGTAAGTACCAACGCCGTCGACAGTCTTAGTCGTTGAGCCATCGTCAAATGTTGCTGGAACATCATCGTTCATTGGCACACGGCTATCGCCTTCAGTAAATACAGGTTTACCAGTTTGTGTAGCACCTTGGATATCTGTCGTTTCAACTGGTGTTGCAGTTGGTGTTACTGGTGTCACAGTTGGTGTGTACTTCGCTGTGATTTCAGTACCGTTCTTATCCACGCGTTTCACTGTTACACCTGAAGCAGTTCCAGTGAATGATTTTTCAGGAACGAAGGTTACTGTTCCATCTGGAGCAACTGTGTAAGTTCCTTCACCATCGATAGTCTTCGTAGTTGAGCCATCTTCGAAGGTAGCTGGAGTATCCTCATCGATTGGAACATTTGGATTTCCTTCGGTGAAGGTTGGTTTACCAGATTGTGTTTGACCTTGGATATCTGTCGATGTTGCATCTTCAGAAGTTGGGACAACTGGAGTAATCTTAGGTGTGTAAGTCGTTTCTACTGTTGTTCCATTAGTATCAGCTGCTTGAACCTTAACTGGAACTACATCACCTGAGTAAGATTTATCTGTTGGTGTGAAAGTAACTACACCTGTGTCTTTATCAACTGTGTATGTACCGATCACATCACCTGCTGGTGATTTCGCTTCTACTGATTCGGCTGGTTGACCATTTTCATCAAGAAGAGTAATGGTATTCTTGTCGATTGGCGCTACTTCATCACCTTCAGTAAAGGTTACAGTTCCAGTTTGAACCAAACCTTGAGGTCCAGTAGATTCAGCTGGTGTTGCAGTTGGAGTTACTGGAGTTACGGTTGGTGTGTATGTTGCAGAAGCTTTGGTTCCGTTCTTATCTTCACGAACAACCGTTACGGCTGGTGCTTTACCTGTGAATGATTTCTCAGGAACAAAGGTTACCGTTCCGTCTGCTGCAACTGTATAGGTACCAACGCCATCAACAGTCTTAGTTGTTGAACCATCATCGAAGGTTGCTGGAACATCATCGTTCATTGGCACGCGGCTGTCGCCTTCAGTAAATTCAGGCTTACCTGTTTGAGTTTGACCTTGCTTACCTGTTGTTTCAACTGGTGTCGCTGTCGGTGTGACTGGAGTTACTGTTGGCGTGTACGTTGCAGAAGCTTTAGTTCCGTTCTTATCTTCGCGAACAACCGTTACGGCTGGTGCTTTACCTGTGAATGATTTCTCTGGAACAAAGGTTACGGTTCCGTCTGCTGCTACTGTGTAGGTACCAACGCCGTCAACAGTCTTGGTAGTTGAGCCATCATCAAATGTTGCTGGAACATCATCGTTCATTGGCACACGGCTGTCGCCTTCAGTAAATACAGGTTTTCCAGTTTGTGTAGCACCTTGAATATCTGTTGTTTCAGCTGGTGTTGCTGTTGGAGTTACTGGTGTCACAGTTGGTGTATAAGTTGCAGAGGCTTTGATTCCGTTCTTATCTTCACGAACAACCGTCACTGCTGGTGCAGTTCCGACGAATGATTTCTCTGGAACAAATGTAACTGTTCCGTCTGCTGCGACAGTGTAGGTACCAACGCCGTCGACAGTCTTCGTAGTTGAACCATCATCGAAGGTTGCTGGAACATCTTCATTGATTTCAACAGTCTTCTCAACGCCATCTACTGTTACGGTTCCACCCTTGAATTCAGGTTTACCTGTTTGAGTAGCACCTTGAATATCCGTTGTTTCAACTGGTGTAGCTGTTGGGGTTACTGGAACAATTTCAGGTGTGTAGGTTGTATCCACCTTGATGCCGTTTGAGCTTTCAGCTTGAACCTTAACTGGCGTTACTTTACCAGTATAAGATTTGTCAGTTGGTGTGAAAGTTACTTGGCCAGTTGCTGGATCAATTGAGTAAATACCGATTTCAGTTGTACCATCTTCAGCATAAGTTGGTGTGCTTGTTACTTCATTACCATCGTTATCCAAAAGAGTGTAGCTGTTATCTTTAATCGTAATCGCTTTATCTTGACCATTTACTTGAACAGTTGTTCCTGCAAAGGTTGGTGTTCCAGTTTGTGTCGCACCTTGGATATCTTTAGATGTAGCTGGATTAGCTGTTGGAACAGCTGCTACAACTTTTGGTGTGTAACTTGCATCTGAAGTGATGGTTGAAGTCTTACCGTCTGCATTGGTAATTGTTGCAGTCGCTTGGACTTTCACGCCAGTTGCAGTTCCGACAAAGTCTTTTTCAGGAGTAAAGGTTACTGCTCCTGTAGTAGGATCGATTGTGTAAGTTCCTTCACCTGCTACTGTTACTGTTGTTTCATCGGTTGGTTGACCTGTTGCAGGGTCAATCAATTTCTTACTTGTGATTTGAGTAGTCTCATCATCACTCAAAGCAAATGTAGGAGTCTCTGTTTGAGGAACATTTTGAATCTCTTCAGAAACTTTATTTGTTGGAATAAGAGTGACTGGGTTCACCGTTGGTGTGTAAGTCGCAGATGCTTTGCTTCCATTCTTGTCTTCACGAACAACGGTTACTGCTGGTGCAGTACCAGTAAAGCTTGGGTCTGGAACAAATGTAACAGTTCCGTCTGGAGCTACTGTATAAGTACCAACGCCATCAACTGTCTTAGAAGTAGATCCATCATCGAAGGTTGCTGCAACATCATCGTTCATTGGTACACGGCTGTCTCCTTCAGTGAATACAGGTTTACCAGTTTGTGTAGCACCTTGGACATCTGTTGAAGTCTTATCAACTCCTTCAATTTCCGTTGGTGTAACAGTTGGGATATAAAGACCATCCATAGTATTCAAAACAGTATCTACATTGGCTTCATCAGCTGGGAATTTTGTTGACCAACCCGTATCGTAGCCATTGCTGTCTGTACGACGGATAGAGATACCATCTGCTGTTCCAAGGAAGTGGTCTTCTGGGATGAATTCCACATCTACATCTTTACCATTTGCGGTAATCTTATATTTACCTTGGCCTGGCACGACATAGTAGCCTTCAGCATCCAAAGTAGCTTTGTTTCCATTTGCATCTACAATGTATGGTGCCACTGTTTCATCAATTTTTGCTGATTCTGTCAGGCTATACCCTTGTAAACCACGAGCGGTAAAGGCTACAGTAGCTGTTTGTTTTGCACCTTGAAAGCCAGTTGTTTCTTTAAATTCCCCTTTTGGTGGGTGGGTGATTTGAGTCTTGAAGTCCTCAACTTCCCCTGACAAGGCCATACCCGTTGGACTTTCAATTTCTTTAGCATTCTTAGCGATACGAATCCGAACCCCCAATTCATTGACACTAGGATCAATATAGGTTTTACTCTTTGTAAAGCTTAACGTAGCCGTTCCATCTTGGGTAATAGTTGTTAAATCAGAACGTTCATCTTCATCGAAGGTTCCGTTTTGGTTGAAATCTATCCAACCATAGATGTTAGCTTTTGCTGCTCCATCCGTATGAGCTTCCACTGAAATCGTGTAATTACCTGGACGTGTCCGGTCCATCTTGATCAGCTCATTGGTTTTTCCTTTGAGATCATTTGGAAGTAATTGGTCGATGCCTTCATCCGCAGTGGTCGCCTTGTCATCACCAGTCCAATCAAGCGTATTGTTTTCATCCATATCAGGGCTTAAGTGACCTAGATAAGGTTGAGATACTTTTTTACCTGTAATTCCATCTACAGTTGCAATTGAATGAACTGCCTTACCATATGATTCAGGCGCATCTCCTTCATCAAGTGGGAAGAAACCAAGCATAGCAGATTGTTTACCTGAAGATGCGATATATAATCCAATTTCAGAAGCGCCACGTGTCATTACCATAGGTACGGCAATCGTGCTTGCAGAAACGTTAGGACCAAATACGCCTGTTCCTAAACCACCTGTCTTCAAGTCTGCGCTTCCATAGTATTTCCACGCTACAGTTTTACCTTCTTCACCCACACCAGTTGCTCTACGTAAAAGGTTTAAGTTAAGTCCATTAATGTTAACTCCATCAATATTTACAACGTTATTAGGTTTTGTAGGATCGAATAAGTTATTTGTATCTTGAGGAACATAGTTTTTCGTATTTGGGTTATTATTTTTTAACCATTCCCCAACATGTTGCCAACCTGAACCGTTTGTAGTGAAGAGTACTAACTCACCTGGGTTAGCTGACTCACCATCCGCCATGACAATAGCAGGTTTGACCGCTTTCCCGCGGAAGGTCGCAGAAATTTCAAACTGAACACCGATATTTCCACCGTTGAATTCTGAAGAAATCGTAGTTTGTTTAGTACCAGTGTCGATCCCTTCTTTACGGATTTCAGTCCATCTATTTTGTGGATCCGCAATTACTTTTGCTTCTTCTTTATTATTAAAAGCAGCTTTTGTTGTTGGATCATTAATAGAGTTGATATATCCATTTTTTGCATTTGGATCATAGGTTGCTTTTTCTGCTTCTGTTGCTCCTCGCTCTTCAAGACGTTTTTTATAGAGTTCAGTTGCTTGGAATGGTTTCAAAGACTTAACCTTGATGGTAACTACATAGCCTGGCATTATTTCCTTAGTATAGGTAGCACCAACTTGGAGTGCAAGTTTGCCATCTGAAGTTGTCGTTGTACCTGTCCAGTTAGTCTTATCCCCAAAGTCCAACCATGAGATTTGACTCGCCAAATCCGCTGCTTTTATATCTGTTGTGAAGCCAGGTTTTTCAACTTTTGGAGTTGAAGTTGCATCTACAACGTCATCGCCAATCAAGTTTGGATCATTTGGGTCACCAACAGCACGACGAGTACGACGGCGAGAAGTGTTGGCTGTCTCTTCCGTTGCTACAGTATTGTTAGTAGTTACACCTTGTCCAGCTGAAAGGGTTGTTTCTTCTTTTTTATCTGTAGTTGTTGAAGCTGCTTCTACTGCCTTATTTTCTGGTGTAGCAGCTTCCAAGCTTGGTGTTTCGGAAGTAGCTACTGCAGTTGATGTTGCTGAAGCTGCTGTACTCGTGTTGCTTGCTTCACTAGTTGAAGCCGCTGTTGAAGTTACAGCTGGGCTTGCTTCATAAGTTGTTGCAGCTGTACTTGTTGTTTCAGCTGCTGAAGTAGCTGTTAAAGTTGCGGGCGCTTCTGATGTTGTTGCAACAGTTGCTGGGTTCTCTGCGTTTTCATCGGCTGCTACGCTAGAAGCTGTACCAACCATCACGAGTGTTCCTAAAAGGACAGAGCAAACTCCGACATTCAATTTACGAATCGAGAATCTGCTAATGCGATCATTAAATAAATCCTTGCCCATTATAATCCTCCATATTTATTTACAATTAATAAGCTAATTTATTGGCCTACATTTTAAACCTTAAATATTCGCCCTGTTGTAAAATGAAGTGCAACACAAAAGACACGTTCATCTGATATACTAGAATTGCGAAAAACAGCATAA
>NZ_JAHZQQ010000066.1 GCF_019930045.1 Streptococcus australis
TTAGCTTACAGAACTGCTTGTGAAGCTCTAGAGGATGAGTTCAAGTAAATGTTGCACTTATTCTTGCAATTTATCATTAAAAAATCATAAATTGTTGGTTCATCAGGTAACTCCAACGAAGCAAAATAATCATAGAGTCTTTCTTCTAGCTTTCTAACTATTTCGGAGCACTCTTCTCTCTCAAATAATTCTGAGTAGATATCCTCTAAATTTTCGCTCTTTGTCTGTAATTCAACACCAGCAAGAATTTCTTCTAAATTTAGTTTTTTTAGCAATCCATTCATAACTGAAGAACTTTTGCCGTTTTTATCACCATCTGGTATTGCTGCAATAGTAGCACCAGCGCCTAGAATAACTGTATGCGATCTCATCTCATTTCTCCTGAAAGTCTTTTGACACTATTATACCACTGTATCTACTTTATTTATGCTTCAAATACTAATCTTATAACCATAAATATTTTAAATAAAATGTACAATTGAACCACCACTTCTTCTACACCAATTAGAGTAAAAAATGTACAAATCAATTTCTTAGATTAGAGAATATTACGTACTACAAAACATACAAAATACCACTCCAAAATAATGTACAAAACAAAAATAAAGTACACTTTTTAAATAATGTACTTTATGCTTCTAATTCAGTTATATCAATGGTTTAAGTCTTGTTTAGTCAATTGTACATAAACTTTTAGTTTTCTTTCTATACTGTATACCTTTTAAACACAATAAAATCAGCAAATCTCACGGATCTACTGATTGTTTTTCTTCTGTATCTTATTTTTCTACATATTGAAATGGAATCTTGCTACCACAGAGCCAATTATAGACTCGATCATTGACATGAACGTTCATAGCTTCGTGTGTATATTCTGGCATGATTAAATGCTCTTTTGGACCTTCTAATCGATTATAAATGGCAAACTGTGTCTCAGGATAACAAACATTATCATCTAGCCCGGTAATCATGTGAACCTGTCCTTTAATGCGGTGGGCAAAATTTTTCACATCTATATAGGCTAAAGTCTGCATCAAACGATCTTCCGTTTCATGAAATGGATCATGGAACTTGAAATAACGGAAAAGCTCGTCATAGGCCTCGCTGGTGTTCCCAATCTCTAATACACGTCTAAAATCCGATAAGAATGGATAAATGGCTACCGTTCGTTGGATTCGGGGATTCAATCCAGCAGCTACCAGGGCCAGAGCACCGCCTTGAGAGGCTCCATAGCTAGCGAGTTTGCTGTTGTCAACTTGAGGAAAGCTAGCAATAATTTCTATTAACTGGTAAAGATCTAAGTAGACATCCTTATAAAAGAGCTCATCTGGACCTTCCACAACTCCGCGGATAATCTGTCCTTTTACAGTATTTCCAAGTGGTGATCGATCTCCGTCTGTTGAATAGCCTGATTGACCTCTTACGTCCATCGATACAACACCATAGCCAGCTAGTGTATAAGCCAGCATGTCTGTCCAATCCCAACAACGGCCCATATAACCATGAAAATGGAAAATAACTGGAACCTTTTGATCTGTTTTTGGGAAAACAACTCGCGCATAAACAAGACCATTTCGTGTTCCTTTAAAGCTTAATTCATAACAAACAACATTTGGAATGCTGAAATTTTGCTCTTCGAGCTTGTATTCAGGAAGTTCAGCAATGTTTGCTAGGGCTTGATTCCAACTGCCGGAACCTCATCCCGCCCCTTGTAATCTTTCATTGTTTCTAATAATTTGGGATTTTTCATAAAATCCTCCTTAAGTATGTGTAATCGCTACCAAAAATGTACCATATTTACTTAAGGATTGCAAGAGTCAAATAAAAATTACATAACCGAAATTATGTAATTTGCTTATAGATTCAAAAATAGACTTAATTGTTTCACTAGATCTGGATTAGTGGGTAAAGCTGAATGATGAGCCTTGCGTCCTTTTAAATTTACTTCTGTATAGGCTTGTTTCTCAAAAATTGATTGTGCTGCTTGAGCACTAGAAAGAGGGACGATCCCGTCTGATTTCCCAGCAAAGCTACCGACAAAGTTAAGGACCTCTACTTCTTTTTCTAAGCGATGCTTCCGTGTCTGAAAATCGTCATACATCACTTGATTGAATCGGTAAGGACTACCAATAATAACCAGCTTGCTTACAGTCAGTTTTTTCTTTTCTAAAAAGCCACTTTCCAATAAACCAGTCAAAACTAGTCCACCATTGGAGTGTCCGACTGCCTTGAACTCTGTAAAATAATAGTGGTCAAGAAGATAGGTTAAAGCGATCTTAAGGGATTCGATTTGCTGCTTGATATTGCTGTAGCCATCGCGATTATTTTCAAAGCCAATCACAATCATCGGATTGGGTTCTTTTGTATTCAGTCTTCCCTCCATCTCTATAGACTCATCTTTATTGACTTTTATCTTTAAGAAACTCTGCTTTTTTCTAGAATAGCGATGGAGCATGCGGATGGTTCCATTGAAACGCTGAATACTGGCTGAACTACCAGGTACAAAGATGATCGGTCTGATCGGTGGTTTCTTCGACCCTTTTGGAAATTCAAAGGGCTTGCTGTGCGAAGAAAAGAGTCTTCCAAAGAAACGAACGAGTTGTTGAAATAGTTTTTTAAACATGTTTCCTCTAGTACTATTTTCTAAAAGAACCCAGAACAGTGTGTTCCAGGCCCTTGCTAGAAATGATTATTTCCGTTTTTTCTTATTCTTGCGCATTTGTTTGGCCATCTTGTTCATCGCCCGTTTCATCATGAATTCGCCGGCTTTTCCTTTGAGACCACCACCGAACATTTGGCTCATGTCTGGCATCCCAGCGCCTCCGCCAAGAGCTGATAAGTCAGGCATCCCGCCTTGACCCATCATCCCTTCGAGGGCAGACATATCAGGCATGCCACCTGGCATATTCTTCGGCATATTATTTGGATTAAGCCCCATTTGTTTCATCATCTTGTTCATATCGCCAGAGAGGACACCTTGCATCATCTGTTTGGCTTGGTTAAAGTCTTTGATGAATTTGTTGACTTCGACAAAGCTGTTCCCTGAACCAGCAGCAATCCGACGACGACGGCTAGGGTTCAACAAATCTGGATTTTCGCGTTCAGCTGGGGTCATAGAAGATACAATGGCGCGTTTCCGAGCAATTTCTCTTTCATCGACCTTAAGGTTCTTCATGGCTGGATTGTTGGCCATACCTGGAAGCATCTTGAGTAGATCTTCCATTGGTCCCATGTTTTGAACTTGGTCTAATTGATCAATGAAATCGTTGAAATCGAAGGTATTTTCCCGCATCTTCTCAGCGAGTTCAATGGAGCGTTTCTCATCGTATTCTTGAGAAGCCTTCTCGATTAACGTCAGCATATCCCCCATACCGAGGATCCGACCAGACATGCGGTCTGGGTGGAAGGTTTCGATATCGGTGATTTTTTCACCAGTACCAGTGAACTTGATTGGCTTCCCAGTAATCTGACGGACAGAAAGGGCCGCACCACCACGGGTATCCCCATCAATCTTGGTCAAGATCACCCCGGTCACTTCGAGTTGTTCGTTGAACTCACGCGCCACATTGGCCGCTTCTTGACCGATCATAGCATCGACAACCAAGAGGATTTCATTTGGTTCAGCTAGGGCTTTAACATCCCGCAACTCGCCCATGAGTTTTTCATCGATTTGCAGACGACCCGCTGTATCGATCAAGACATAGTCATTGTGGTTGGCTCTCGCCTGCTCCAAACCTTGACGTACGATCTCCACTGCAGGGACTTCTGTACCAAGTGAAAAGACAGGGACATTGATTTGCTGACCAAGGGTCTTCAACTGGTCAATGGCCGCTGGACGATAGATATCGGCCGCAATCATCAAAGGACGTGCATTTTCTTCCTTGACCAATTTATTAGCTAATTTCCCAGCAAAGGTTGTTTTACCAGCCCCTTGAAGACCGACCATCATGATAATGGTTGGAATCTTAGGCGACTTGATAATGTCTGCTGTTTCTGAACCCAAAATCGCTGTCAATTCTTCATCGACAATCTTCACGATTTGTTGGGCAGGGTTGAGGGTTTCGATGACCTCATGACCTACAGCCCGCTCGCGGACGCGTTTGATGAAGTCTTTTACAACTGGAAGGGCAACGTCGGCCTCTAAGAGGGCTAGACGAATCTCTTTGGTTGCCTCTTGGACATCTGCTTCAGAGATTTTCCCTTTCTTACGAAGATTTTTAAAGACGTTTTGTAAACGTTCGGTTAAACTTTCAAATGCCATTATTTTCTCCTATTTTTTCAATTCAGTGGATATCGTCCGAAATGTTGCAAACATTCTAGTTCTTCGGGTGTGACTTCTTTCATGATTTCATTTGGATATCCCCAACAGCTAAAACCTATTTGCATAGCTTTGGAGATATCATTGGGCGAGATAATCTGTAGTCGAGTAGGAAATACTTCCTCTGCGACTAATAGTTTGCAAGGTATTCCTTGATAAATGACCAGACTGCCCATAATCACTCCCGATTGTCAATGCTTGATAAAATTTCAACCTGCTCTTGTAGAAAAGTATCTTCCGGATAGCGTTCTAAAATCTGATCAAAAATCTGGCTACGTACAATGTAGTCAGAGTACATATGCAACTTCATCTCATAATCCTCTAGAATCTTCTCTGTCCGCTTGATATTGTCATAAACCGCCTGACGACTGACCCCAAACTCTTCCGCAATCTCAGCCAAGCTGTAGTCATCTGCGTAATAGAGCTCGATATAATTCATTTGCTTGTCTGTCAAGAGCGCTGCGTAAAACTCAAAGAGCGCATTCATTCGGTTGGTTTTCTCAATTTCCATACCTTTCATTATATCAAAAAAGCCCGCCAAAGACTAGCGGGACTTACCTATTTTGCTTCATAAGAAACAAGGAGGTCCGATTCCAAATGATTTAAAATAAGATTGATGCTTCCTGGTGAAAGACTCCTGTGAATTACGTAATATAAATTATGTAAATCTAATTATTTTCTAGATAAAATTCAAAGCGCTCGCCGACATATTGACTTTTTACATACTCGAAAGCGACACCATTATCAAAATAAGAAATCTGGGTCAAACCAAGGATGGCCTGTCCTTTGGGGATTTCTAGATATTCAGCAATCTTTTCTTTGGCCAAGCGAGCGTAGATGGTTTGTTGAGATTTGCCAATTCGATAGCCGTGTTTTTCCAAGGTTTGGAAGAAATGACTGGTCACTTCTTCTTTTTTGAAGTTTTTGATAAATTTCTCTGGAATGGAGGTGACTTCATAAACGACTGGTACACCATCTGCATAACGAACCCGTTCCATTCGAACGATGGTTTCGGTCTTGTCGATACCAAGCTTATCTACTTCTTGAAGGCTAGGAATGGTGCGTTTGTAGGATATAACCTGTGTCGAAGGTATTTTTCCTTGGGCCTTCATGATTTCAGTAAAACTAGTCGTCCCCCGCATCTTTTCCTGGACGCGCGTGCTAGCGACAAAGGTACCACTACCAACACGGCGCTCCAGTACTCCTTCTTCTACCAAAAGTGTAATGGCTTGACGGAGGGTCATGCGACTCACTTGGAACTTCTCAGCCAAGTCCCGCTCACTAGGGAGGCGTTGTCCAATTTTCCAGATTTTCTGGTCAATTTCGGCTTTAATTTGATCGTGAATTTGTATGTAAGCTGGAATCATCTTGCTACTCTTTCTGTGTATTATACCCTATTGTAGCGCAATTTTGTTAAATCTTCAATCCTAGTCAGTCTTGATTGGTAATGAAGGGGCTTTTGTGTTAGAATAGAGGAAAAGAATTTTCTAAAAGAAGGGGAAAAGATGACAAACCTATCAACTGATTTGCATGATGTTGAAAAAATCATCGTGCTTGACTACGGTAGCCAGTACAATCAGCTCATCTCTCGTCGTATTCGTGAGATTGGTGTCTTTTCAGAATTGAAGAGCCACAAGATTACTGCAGCTGAAGTTCGTGCAATCAATCCAGTTGGGATCGTTCTTTCAGGCGGACCAAACTCTGTATACGAGGAAGGTTCTTTTGATATCGATCCTGAAATTTTCGAACTTGGTATTCCAATCCTTGGAATCTGTTACGGAATGCAATTGTTGACCCATAAATTGGGTGGGAAGGTCGTTCCGGCAGGTTATGCTGGTAACCGCGAATATGGTCAATCTGAGCTAAACTTAGCTGAATCTTCTGCCCTCTTTGAGGGAACACCTGATAAACAGTTGGTCTTGATGAGCCACGGTGATGCTGTAACAGAAATCCCTTCTGACTTTGTCCGTACAGGTACTTCTGCTGACTGTCCGTATGCTTCGATTGAGAATCCTGACAAAAAAATCTATGGTATCCAATTCCACCCTGAAGTTCGCCACTCAGTTCACGGTTATGATATTTTGCGTAACTTTGCTTTAAATATCTGTGGTGCCAAAGGTGACTGGACTATGGATAACTTCATCGAGATGCAAATCAAACAAATCCGTGAAAAAGTTGGAGACAAACGTGTTCTTCTCGGACTTTCTGGTGGTGTTGACTCTTCTGTTGTTGGAGTTCTTCTCCAAAAAGCTATCGGAGATCAATTGATCTGTATCTTTGTAGACCACGGTCTTCTCCGTAAAGGGGAAGCTGATCAAGTTATGGATATGCTTGGTGGTAAGTTTGGTCTCAATATCGTTAAAGCAGACGCTGCCAAACGTTTCCTTGATAAATTGGCTGGTGTATCTGATCCTGAACAAAAACGGAAGATTATCGGTAACGAGTTTGTCTATGTCTTTGATGATGAAGCAAGCAAACTAACAGACGTGAAATTCCTTGCTCAAGGAACACTCTATACAGACGTCATTGAGTCAGGTACAGATACTGCTCAAACTATCAAGTCTCATCACAACGTGGGTGGACTTCCAGAAGACATGCAGTTTGAACTGATTGAGCCACTCAACACTCTTTACAAGGATGAAGTTCGTGCACTAGGTACTGAACTTGGTATGCCAGACCACATCGTATGGCGCCAACCATTCCCAGGCCCAGGACTTGCGATCCGTGTCATGGGGGAAATTACTGAAGAAAAACTTGAAACAGTCCGCGAATCAGACGCTATCCTTCGTGAAGAAATCGCTAAAGCTGGTCTTGACCGCGATATCTGGCAATACTTCACTGTTAACACTGGCGTTCGTTCAGTAGGTGTTATGGGAGACGGCCGTACTTACGACTACACTATCGCTATCCGCGCTATCACCTCTATCGATGGAATGACAGCTGACTTTGCCAGAATCCCTTGGGAAGTACTCCAAAAAATCTCAGTTCGTATCGTAAATGAAGTTGACCACGTCAACCGCATCGTCTACGATATCACAAGTAAACCACCTGCAACTGTTGAGTGGGAATGATTTATAAACATGATTTGAAGTGAAATGGTTGATTTAACAGCATTTTCAGTTATTATAAAATGTTGAAAATCAGTCAAAATTGATTGGTTCCCCACCAAAAACCCCACCAGAATTTTTCTGGTGAGGTTTTTTTATAGTAAATTTTATTCTTCTATTATTTGATGCTTCGTTTTAATTTCAAAAATTTACCTTTGATCACTTCTATAGTTTCCTTGATTAAAACACATAATTTACATTTAAATGAAATTGTCTAAATTTTTGTGATAAAAATGTAGCATTAGAAATATACTGATAGTACTTATCTTTCTTAAGGTTAGTTTAGAAACACTTTTATTTGAATAAGTTTCAATATACACATAAAATCAACGTTTTCCTACTATTACAGAAAGTAAAATTTTATCTAGTTTGAATAATTTTCAATTGAAAATACACCATTTAAACTATATTTACCAAAAAGTTTACACCATTTGATCTATTATTTTAACTAGAAGATTTCTGAACTATACCTTTTATATGAGCTATTCTTCTAAATGCGTTCCATATTCTAAAAACATACCAATTGAACAAGTAATTTCTAAGTCTAAAATTTTAAAATTTAAATAACTATTTATAAACCCCAATTGTCAAGTCAAGTGCAACAAAGTCATTCCTCTGATTAAGCGAGTGTTCTTCCAGCTGTTTGAGCTA
>NZ_JAHZQQ010000067.1 GCF_019930045.1 Streptococcus australis
CTCAAACAGCTGGAAGAACACTCGCTTAATCAGAGGAATGACTTTGTTGCACTTGACTTGACAATTGGGGAATGAAATTTCTTCATAAAACAATTGATAGTCATACAAGTTTTTTTACCTATAATATGTTAAAATAGAGAGAAGAATAGAGTTGTCCTTCAAGGCTCACTTGGGGCCGTTTCGAAGGCGCAAGCGCTAGACTCCTAGCCTTGTTGAAAAATAGACATAGAAATGGAAGATACAATGGAAAAACAAACCGTTGCAGTATTGGGTCCTGGTTCATGGGGAACAGCCCTTTCACAAGTCCTCAATGATAACGGCCATGAAGTCCGTCTCTGGGGGAATATCCAAGAACAAATCGATGAAATCAATACTGATCATACCAACAAACGCTATTTCAAAGATATCGTTATTAGTGAAGAAATCACTGCTACGACTGATTTGAAAGCTGCCTTGGACGGAATAGACGCTATCCTTTTTGTCGTTCCTACAAAGGTGACCCGCCTGGTCGCTAAACAAGTCGCTGAAACACTGGATCACCCTGTAACAGTCATGCACGCATCCAAAGGGTTAGAGCCTGGTACACATGATCGAATTTCCCAAATCCTTGAAGAAGAAATCCCCGCTTCTCTTCGCAGTGAGGTTGTAGTTGTTTCTGGACCAAGTCACGCGGAAGAGACCATCGTACGGGACATCACTCTCATTACAGCAGCCTCTAAAGATTTAGAAGTTGCCCGCTATGTTCAAGAACTCTTTAGCAACCACTACTTCCGTCTGTATACCAATACAGATGTTATCGGAGTGGAAACTGCTGGGGCCTTGAAAAATATCATCGCGGTCGGGGCTGGAGCCCTGCACGGTCTTGGTTATGGTGACAATGCCAAAGCAGCCATCATCACGCGCGGTCTCGCTGAAATCACGCGCCTTGGTGTTAAGCTCGGAGCTAGCCCCTTGACCTATAGTGGTTTATCTGGGGTCGGTGACTTGATCGTTACCGGAACTTCTGTCCACTCCCGCAACTGGCGAGCTGGGGATGCTCTCGGACGTGGTGAAAAATTAGTGGACATTGAAGCCAACATGGGGATGATCATTGAGGGGATTTCTACGACCAAAGTCGCCCATGAACTGGCGCAAGAATTGGATGTCTATATGCCGATTACACAGGCCATTTACCAAGTCATCTACGAAGGAAAAGATATCCGCGAAGCCATCCACAACATGATGAGCAATGAATTTAAAGAAGAAAACGAGTGGAAATAAGTCAACCACCCTATCATAAATCCTACCTTTTAGAAAGGAAACCGCATGACTAAAGTTAGAAAAGCAGTCATTCCTGCAGCTGGCTTGGGGACCCGCTTCCTCCCAGCTACCAAAGCTCTGGCAAAAGAAATGTTACCAATCGTTGACAAACCGACGATTCAATTTATTGTAGAGGAAGCTCTCAAATCAGGTATCGAAGACATTCTGGTTGTAACGGGCAAATCAAAACGTTCAATCGAAGACCACTTCGATTCAAATTTTGAACTAGAGTATAACCTCAAAGAAAAAGGGAAAAATGACCTTTTGAAATTAGTAGACGAAACAACAGGGATGCGTCTCCACTTCATTCGTCAAAAACATCCCCGTGGACTTGGAGATGCTGTTCTTCAGGCTAAAGCCTTCGTTGGAAATGAGCCTTTCGTCGTCATGTTGGGAGATGACCTCATGGATATCACCAATGACGATGCCCTGCCATTGACCAAACAATTGATGAACGACTACGATGAAACCCATGCATCAACGATAGCTGTGATGGAAGTCCCTCACGAAGAGGTTTCTGCTTACGGAGTCATTGCTCCTCAAGGAGAAGGAATCAACGGACTTTATAGCGTTGAAACCTTTGTAGAAAAACCAGCACCCGAGGAAGCACCAAGTGACCTTGCCATTATCGGACGCTACCTCTTAACTCCTGAGATCTTTGATATTCTTGCAAATCAAGAACCAGGTGCTGGCAATGAAATTCAATTGACGGATGCGATCGACACCCTTAATAAAACACAACGCGTCTTTGCCCGTGAATTTAAAGGGCAACGTTACGATGTGGGGGATAAATTTGGCTTTATGAAAACTTCTATTGACTATGCTTTGAAACACCCACAAGTCAAAAATGATCTTAAACAATATATTATCGACCTTGGGAAAAAATTAGAAGCATCTGAACAAACTGCAGACTAATCATTTACAAATCAAAAGAATACAAAAAGACTGGCCATATAATGTAAGGGCTTTGCTACCTTACAATGGTCAATCTTTTTTCGTAAAAAAGAGACTGGATAAAAAATCCAGCCTCTTTCTTTTTATTGGACTTGGTCCAATTCACTTTTTAATTCTTATTGTTTAAGGATGAACATTGTAAGAATAATTTGTATTTGGGAAAGTTTCAACAGTTGCTTTCTCGAAAGACGAACCAAAACGATTGTTCTCATTTCCGCCATTACCAGCTGAAACTGCTTCAGATGGGTCTTGAACCTTTTCTTCTGGTTTCACAAATATTTCAACTTTAGTAGAAACATAAGATTCCTTATCTTTTGTAGCTGCATAACCGAAACGGTTATTTGGATTGCCTTCTTCATTGACTTTCGTTTGAATTGGCTGAGTTTTTTCTGGCTGTACTGGTTTTTCCGGTTGAACTGGTTTTTCTGGTTCTACTGGTTTGTCCGGTTGAACCGGTTTTTCTGGTTGAACTGGTTTTTCTGGTTCTGGGTCTTTGTAATCATCTGGCTTAGAGGCACGATATGGATCATCTTTACGACCTAACTCAATCAAACGCGCATGCATATCTGCTTCATAAGATTTGAAGTGTTCAAATAGTTTTTTAGAAAGTGCAAGAGCATTTGCTGTAACTTCGTCTTCTACTGCTTTAGCAGCTTCCGGATTATCTTTCAAAGCTTTATATTTCGCATCACTAGCTTCTTGTTCAATAATCAATTGTTTTTCAAGAGCTTTCCAGTGATCTTGGACTGATTTTCCAAAGACATCTTGGTTATTGATTGCCATGTTGTCAATATGCCAAACAGTCCAATACCAAGAATTTGGATCATAGGTTTCTGTTTGTGGTTTAAAGGCTTCATAAGTGTCTTTCACATTTCCATAGAATGGGACATATGGAGTGTTCCGTGATGGCCCCATTCCTAACCAAACTGTACCACCAAATGATTTTGGAAGGTTCGGATTGATTTGGTAGACATGGGCATCGATAACGTTTTCGTTTCCTAAAGCATATTTGTATTGATCCTTGCGAACCGTGTCGTTTGCGCCATTGTCACCTTGTTTCTTCACTCCAATTTGATCGTCCGGTACGAAGCGACCATTTAAGTGTTCAAAGCGATTCCGTTGCATAGCAAAGGCATCTTCTAAAGTAAATTTCTTATTTGGATTAGTTGGAGAACGGAATAGTTCGTATTCGTCATCCTCGTAAGTCACTTTAGACTCTGGATCAAGTACTGTAATCCCTGCATAAGTCCGAGAACGGTCCCCTTCTGCATATTTTTCAGGTCCGTAAGACTTAGCAATATGGAAGTTGCCATCTTTATCAGTCTTGTAACTTCCTGATTCTTTTGCTACTTTTTCAACATCTTTAGAGGCGATGACATTTTCAGTGTCATTCAAGTCGACATGACCAAGGTAATAGGTATTCGCAAAAACTGCATATTTATCTTCAGGTACTTTTACAGCCACATATTGATGACCTGAAAGAATTTCCATATACCATGTCTCGTTTTGGTCAGCAACTACAACTGTATTTCCTTCAGCTGATCCCTTTTCTTCGATAACTTTTCCAAGTAATTCGATTGCTTCACGAGCTGTTTTTGCACGAGGTAAGATTACGTCGAGCATAGCAGCTTCTGGAAGTCCATCTTTTTTCAGTGGATCTTTTTCTAATACCTTTTTATTTGGAATTGCTGTAACAGTGGCAGTCATGGAAACACCCGCTTCGTTAAAGCCATGTTCCCCAAATGCACCATTGCTACCATCTCCACGAGCGGAATCATAAGCAGCTGTGTATTTCATTTCGCTGGCAGCATGAGGATAGGTGAAACCATTGGATTCGTCCTGAATTTGGTCCCCTTCCTTATAATTCTTGGCATCAACAACAACATAGTTTTTGTTGTGTTTTCCGCCGTTTGGATAGTAAGGATAATCCTCCGTGCGACCAAACAAGGTCGAGCCATCCTTGGTCAACTGTCTTCCAATAATGAAACCACAGCAAGCCTCAACAGCTTGAATCGGAAGAAGCAAGAGAGCCATCGCTACTAACGAGAGCTTAATCAACCATTTTTTCATTGCAAATCTCCTTTTATTTAATATTTTATCCATTTTATGAATGGATAAGAAAGATATTTACAATTGTTAGTTTACTCCTTTTCAATCCTTTTTGCAAGCGCTTTCTTACGGTATCTTTATACAGCTTTTTAGCAACTTTTTGACTTCCTTTGCATGTTTTTGGAAATATATACAAAAAAACTGAGACTTCACTCAGTTTTCAGAATTATTACATTTTCACTACGTTTTAATAAGTGACTCCAAAAAGAATTGGGGAGGCATATAGGAGACTAGCGAGGAGGACATAGAAGAGAAAAGCAGTCCGTCGCCAACTCTTTTTCACACTGTCGCGCTCCCCATATACTGGAAAGACAAAGGCTAGAATCCCTCCTCCTACCAAACCTCCTAGGTGACCTGCTAGACTAATCCCCGGCATAAAGCTAAAGAGAATATTGATCAGAATCAAGGAAGTATAGCTTTGGCTCAAGTACTGAAGGTAGGGACTCCGAGCGATAAAACGTAAACTGGCAATAGCACCAAAGATACCAAATAAGGCGGTAGAAGCTCCAGCTGCGACAGCAAGAGGTGAAAAAATCATCACAAAGAGATTTCCCATCAACCCAGACAAGAGGTAGAGGGCTAAAAAAGCCTTCGAGCCAAATAAATCTTCTGCGATTCTTCCGATAAAATAGAGGGTAACCATGTTTAAAACAAAATGTTGTAATCCGATATGAACAAAGATGGCAGAAAATAAACGCCAACTTTGGCTGGGATTGAATTGGATTTGAGCGCCTAATACTCCTCCAAAATCGTAGACAGTTTGGACCGATTCATAATCAAAGCCACGAACCAGCATCATGGATAGAAAAACACCGGTTGTTACTAGAAGTAAGCTACTGGTCACTGGGTATTTCTTATCAAATAGTTGATTCATCCACTAGAACCTCCTGTACTGGGATATCATGGGGAGCAGGTGAAAAGTCTGCTTCTTGGCAAGCATAGATGGTGCTGACAGTCGCTCCGTCAAAATCTGCCAAATAGCGATCGTAATAGCCTCCTCCATAGCCCAGCCGGTAGCCATCCTTTTGAAAGGCTACTCCAGGAACATGGATCAAATCAATCTCCGACTGATCTATTGCTTGGCTCCCCTCCTCTGGTTCCAAGAGGCCAAAGGCTGTTTGTTTCAACTTCTGCGGATCATAGGCCACAAATTCCATACGTCCTTTTGGATAGGTTTTCGGAATGACGACCTGCTTGCCATCGGCTTGAGCTGCGTCAATCAGAAAACTCGTATCCACTTCATGCGGGAAGGACAAATAGGTCGCCATAACGCTTGCTTCTTGGTAAGCTGGCAAGGAGCGCAACCGCTGTATCAAGGCTTGGTCAACCCTTCGCTTGTTCTCCGGCTCCAAGCCTTTCATCTTCTTCAACACACTTTTTCGAATACTTGCTTTCATTTCCATCTTTCTTTATTGGTTGGCTTTCATTTGTAAGAAAGGACTAATGGCTTTGACCCCAAAGTGCAGAGCTTCTTCCTTGGGACTCATCTGAGGATGGTGGAGGGCATAAGGACTGTCCACTCCCAACCAGAACATGACCCCATCCACTTTTGACAAGAGATAACCAAAATCCTCTCCGGTCATCGCGGGCAGGATATCAATCAGAGTCACATCTTCTGCTTGATCAAAGAAGGTCATCAGTTCATCTGCCAAGTCCGGATTGTTTTCCACCGGCAAATAGCCCCCTTGCTTAAGTTCAAGATCTAGCTCTATATCAAAAACATCTGCAACCCCTCTCGCAATCGTCTCGAGTCGCTTCTGGGTCAAGAGGTTCATTTCCATGGTCAGAGTCCGAATCGTCCCATGCAGAAAGGCCGTCTCCGCAATGACATTATTGGTCGTTCCCGCATGCATGGAACCGAAGGTTACAACCGCTCCCTCGATAGGATCGACATTGCGGCTGACAATGGTTTGCACCTGGGTGACAAAATAGCTGGCAGCGACTAGGGCATCCTTGGCTTCATGGGGAAAAGCGGCGTGTCCACCTTTTCCTTTAAAGGTCAGCTTGACTTCACAGGTTCCTGCAAAGAGCGTCCCACGATTGGTCGCAATCTCACCTACCTTTAGGTCTGGACGGACATGGAGACCGTAGAATTGATCAGGCAACCAATCTCCAAAGGCCCCATCCTCATACATGAGCATGCCTCCAGCTTCATTTTCCTCGGCCGGTTGAAAGAGGAATAAGAGATTGTTCTTCGGTTGTACGTGGACCAGTTGTTCCAACAAGCCCAAGGCCAGCGTCATATGGACATCATGGCCACAGGCATGCATCCGACCTTCGTGGTGGGAGGCAAAATCAAGACCAGTTTGCTCGATAATGGGCAGTCCATCAATATCTGTCCGCCAGCCAATGGTCTTTTCGGGATTGGATCCCTTCAAAAAAACTAAGATCCCTGTCCGCCAGGTCCGTTGCTCGACGAATTCTTTGCCCTCAGTGATTTCTGCGATCCGCTCCAAGAGATAGGCTTGTGTTTTAAATTCTTCTAGTCCAATTTCTGGGATTTGATGCAGGTCCCGCCGAATTTTTACTAAATCAAGTGTCATATCAGTCTTCCTCTTTTGAGAAGAAGCCGAGGTATCCCCCAGCTTCCTTTTCTTATTCCTCTATTATAGGTTACGCAAGGCATCCTCAAGTGCTGTTTTTTGTTGCGTCTGTTCGTCAATCGTCTTGATCACGCGCGCAGGCACACCTGCTACCACTACATTTTCAGGCACATCCTGCGTTACAATAGCTCCTGCCGCTACGACGGAGCCATTACCAACTTGAACCCCTTCGATGACGACGGCATTGGCTCCCACCAATACGTTATCCCCGATTCGGACTGGTTCTGCAGAGGCTGGCTCAATCACACCGGCAAGGACTGCTCCTGCTCCGATATGACTGTTTTTACCAACCGTTGCACGGCCACCAAGAATAGCTCCCATATCGATCATGGTCCCCGCACCGATTTCAGCCCCGATATTGATGACCGCTCCCATCATAATCACCGCATTGTCTTCAATGGTCACCTGGTCTCGAATGATCGCACCAGGTTCAATCCGGGCATTCAAATAGCGCTTGTCTAGCAAAGGCACTGCCGAATTACGCCCATCTTGCTCTACGATATAATCTTTATTTTCTGTTAAGTTGGCAAGAAGGGGCTCAATCTCTTTCCAGTCTCCAAATAGGACATTGCCTAGTTTTACAACGGATGCTGGAAGATCTCCTGTCAATTCCCCTTCAAAGGTTACTTTTACATTTGTTTTCTTTTCTGCATTGCCGATAAAGGCGATAATCTCTTGTGCAGTCATTTTTTGTGCAGTCATGTCAGTACCTCTTGTTCTATGTAGTCAGTCCTCTAGGAAGATAGGCTCCTTTTAAACTCTTTGATTTTACTATTATAGCATAATTTGTGATATTTCTTTCTCATGATAAATTGTAAAATATAGTGCAACAAAAAAACTCATAGCGTTTCATTGGGGTAAACTGTAAGTATTCACAC
>NZ_JAHZQQ010000068.1 GCF_019930045.1 Streptococcus australis
CCTCTATACTGTTTTTTGCAACTCTAGTATATCAGATGAACATGTCTTTTGTGTTGCACTTCATTTTACAACAGGGCAAAATAAAAAAATACGATAAAAACGCAAAAAACACTTGACATTGCGGTTTAACCGCATTATAATAGAATCATAGTTGAGTCACTCAATTATAAAAAATGTAGAAAGGACTGTAAGATGCAGAAAATGACTCTTAAAACATTGAGAACTCTAAAAAATTGGAGACAAGCGGATGCCGCCAAGGCTATTGATGTCTCTGTTGATACTTGGGGAAATTGGGAGCGCGGAAAAACAGAACCTACTGTAACCCAAGCTTATCAAATCGCTACTACTTTTGGTGTGTCTATTGATGACATTATTTTTTTACACAAGAATGCGGTTTAACCGCAAAAGAAAGGAGCACTATGAACGAAATTTTTAATTTTCACGGGCAGGAAGTCCGTACTTTGACAATCGATGACGAGCCTTGGTTTGTCGGGAAAGACATAGCAGAGATTCTTGGATATGTAAATTCAAGAGATGCTCTAGCAAAACACGTTGATGATGATGATAAGCTAACGTCGCAAATCGCGACGGCAGGTCAAATGAGAAATCAGACAGTCATCAACGAATCAGGATTATACTCTCTTATCTTATCTAGCAAATTGCCTCAAGCGAAAGAATTCAAGCGCTGGGTTACATCAGAGGTCTTGCCAGCTATTCGTAAGCAGGGTGGATTTATCCGTGAGGATTTGTCCGAGGATGCCTTTATCGCTTTGTTTACCGGCCAGAAGAAATTGCGTGAGCAACAGGCTACTATGCTGGAAGATATTGACTATCTCAAGAGCGAGCAACCGATTCATCCGAGCTATGCTCAATCACTACTGAAGAAGCGTAAGGCTCGTGTAGTAGCTTGCTTGGGTGGTATTGACAGTCCAGCTTACGCTGATAAAATCTTCGCTCAATCAGTATTCAGACAAGCTGAGATTGATTTCAAGGATCATTTTAATATCAGTCGCTATGATTTACTACCAAAGAAATTCGCAGAAGCAGCACTTGCTTACTGGATGACTTGGGAGCCAAGCACTAACACTAAGATGAAAATCATGGATTTGAATGCTTTTAACATAGCTCAGAGAGGATAAGCAGAAGATATTCAAAGGAGTATGTAAATGACAATTGAAGAAAAGATAACAATTAATAAATCCGATTTAGAAGAACTTATTGCAAAAGAAGTAGCTAAAAAATGACCGCACAATCAAACAAAAATAAATTTGTATAAGGAGAAATAAATGAAAATAAAATTAAAAAAAGAACTTGTTAAAAAACAAGTCCTTATATCAAAAGATGGGAAAACTATTGTAAAACTTAGTGATTCGATTATTCACTTCCAAAAGTAATTACAAGTTTACCATCAACAGTCTTGGAAATTGGCTTTCTATTAGACCAAACTTCGTGATCTTCACTTTTTACTAATAGAACTAAGCCATTTTCATGCACAGACAATAAATCAATAAATTTCTCATTATCTACTGTTGTAGCGAATTTCAAAACAGGCTTAGATGATGGATCAACACTATCTACATCTGAAGTTGAAAAACGATATGACAAGAAACTTACTTCATTAGGCAACATTTCATTAATATAATTCATAGATTCCCTCCTTTCGTATAAATTGACAGTCGATTTTCATAAGGAGTAAGAGGTCTTATTTAATCGTTTATGTCAATAGTAAGTTAACACAATAATATAGAAAGGTCATCGGTCTTAAGATGGATTTTGAAGATGAAATTATAAAGTTATCTGACTGGCTAATTGAACAATCAGAGACTTATAGAGAAGCTTTAATCAAATTAGAAAAGCTTACTAAAAATATTGCTCATGAAATAATTTTAAGAGCTATAGAACAAAAGACAAATTAAAGTTAGAAAGGAGACGGGAGTGTCACAATATCCTATTCTAAATCAAATAACTCAAACACATAACGAGAACTATATCAATCAGCTCTTTGAAGAACTCGTATCTCTAAATATCAAAGCCATGGAAGAAGCCCAAAGAAGAGCTAGTAGGCAAATCACATGGGTATCAATCAAGGCATTGCAGAAAGCAACTGGATGGGGCAGAACCAAGCTGGAAGAGTGGAGAGATCAAGGGAAATTCCAATTTCAACAATCAGGAAAAGGCGGGAAGTATCTCTATAATTTGGAAGATGTTCAACGATTCTGCCGAAGTTTACAAAAATAAAAAAAGCACCTTGAGAAAGGCACTTTTCAAAGAATTACATAATAATTATAACACAATTTGAAGGAGAAAAAATGAATCCTATTCAAAAATTATTGAAAATGATGGATTGGCAAGATGCCAACCGTCCGCTAAAGGTCGAAGAAAAAGCCGAATTGATGAAACTGACTGATATCGATTTTGAAGAGCGGTTACATCAAATGGCTGTAGATTTTAAAAATGATGGGGTAATTAGAATATGAGTCTTAAAAAACTAAAATATATGACAATGATGCTTCTGTTTTTCTTCCTGCTGTTTTCTGTCGTGATGATTAAGGTCTCATACGACCAGCAACAGAAGATTGAAGAACTGGAGCGACGTGTGCACTCGCACTCTGGAAGCATTGGACGCTGGGCCGAAATTGTCGGACGAATGGAAGAATCCAACAAGGCCCAAGATTTTATGATCAACAAATTCAACCGGGAACTATTCCCAGAAAAACCAACTGAGGTAGAGGTAGAAACTAATGACAACTATTGAAATTTTCTTGGTAGTAGCGTTTGCTACATATGCAGTACTTTCAGGCTTTGCGATCTTCGTATTGCGTGAAATCATCAAGAAACAAAAAGCAAAAATGAAATATTATAAATCCGCTAAGTATCAGCGTGAGCTTCTTAATAAACGTGCGACAGAGATCCACAAAAAGAATAGCGTGAAAGGAATGATGACAGCATGAGCGACAACGTACATAATCCAAAACACTACCAAGGTCGGAACGGCCTTGAAGCCATCGATGTCCATCGTAACTTTATGAATGATGAGCAGTTGACTGGATATCATTTAGGTAATCTACTTAAGTATCTGATTCGTTATCGTAAAAAAAATGGCATCGAGGACTTAGAAAAAGCCAAGGTGCACATGGACTGGCTGATTGAAAAAGAAAAAGCAATGCTTCTAAAGCTAGAGGCATTGACAAAGGCAGATCCATTGACAAAGCCAGATGCATTGACAAAGCCAGATGGATTGGTTGGAGGTGAAAATGATCAATAATGTTGTACTTATCGGTCGTCTGACTCGTGATCCAGAATTGCGGTACACTCTGACAAATATCGCTGCAACCCAATTCAATCTCGCAGTCAATCGCAACTTTAAAAACCAGAATGGAGAACGTGAGGCTGATTTTATAAATTGCGTGATGTGGCGACAACAAGCTGAAAACTTTGCAAATTGGGTCAAGAAAGGCAATCTTGTCGGCATCACCGGCCGCATCCAGACAAGAAACTATGAAGGGACAGATGGTAAGCGTGTCTATGTGACAGAAGTGGTTGCAGAGAGCTTCCAGCTTCTTGAGAAGCGAGACAATTCAGCTAATCAGAATTCAATGGCCGAGCAGATGCCACCTTCATTTGCAGGAGATCCAATGGATATCAAGGATGACGATTTACCATTTTAGGAGGTGACGAAATGGCACAAAGACGAATGTTCAGTAAGAAAATTACTGATACAGACCATTTTCTTGAAATGCCTCTATCTACACAAGCACTCTACTTTCACTTAAACATGGGAGCAGATGATGAGGGCTTCATCGACCGTGCTAGAACGATTCAACGGACAATTGGAGCCAGCAATGACGATATGAAAATTCTTATTTCAAAAGGCTTTCTAATCCCTTTTGAAAACGGGGTTGTCGTCATTCGACATTGGCGAATCCATAACTACATCCAGTCAGACCGATTCCAAACGACTATTTACCAAGAGGAGAAATCTCAATTGGAGTATGATCAGTCAAAAGTGGCAAATTTCAAAACTGGAAAGAAATGTATACAAAATGTATCCAATCCGGAGCCACAGGTTAGGTTAGGTAAGGATAGGTTAGATAAGGATAGGTTAACTACCTATAGTACTGATTCTGACGAATCACACGATGAGCCTATCCCTTATCAAGAAATTGTCGAGCATCTCAATAACACATGCGGAAAAGGATATACCCACACGGGGAAATCCACTCGTAAGTTGATCCGTGCTAGATGGAATGATGGTTTCCGATTAGATGATTTTAAAAAGGTGATCGATACTAAGAGCCGGGACTGGTTGAAGAATAAAGATATGAATAAGTATTTGAGACCAGAAACTTTGTTTGGGACAAAATTTGAAACCTACTTAAACGAAGGTCCTCGCTCTAATCGAAGCAGTAGCAATGACATAGGAGTTTAACATGATTACATTAGCAGATGTCATCGAAGCGTTTGAGAAGGAATTCTACCCTCTCAGCGATTCGATGAAAGAACGCATGTTAGCTCATCCTGATCCAAAGGCTGTGCTTGGTAAACTGGCACACCTTATGGATTGTGCGAGGTGTGGCCATGCAGGATAAGGAAGTAATTGTATTTGGCCGATGGGCCATGACGAAAATTGATAAGGTCTGCCCGAAACATGGTGAACAGATGTATGCGGTCGGACCGAATCAGGTCGAGGTGTGTCAGGCTTGTGGCAAAGAATCTATCGAACGTGACGAGCAGAAGACACAGCTGGAATACTGGAAGTTGGAAGACAAGCGGGCAGAAGCTAAACGGCTGGATGTGTTGTTTAATTCGTCTATCGTGAATGCTGAATTGAGAAATGCCACTCTTGGGAACTTCGAAGCAACAACTACTAGGCAGAAAGAAATGCTCTCGGCTGCTAACAGGATAGTGGATGAATATTGCAAGGGAGCGACCAACAATGTGCTATTTCTCGGGCCAGCTGGCGTCGGTAAGAGTCATCTTGCCTACGGGATCATCAAGGACGTATCAAATCGGACGAAGAAGCATGCGATGTTTATCAAATTGCCTGAGCTGTTGGCTAAAATCAGAAACGATTTTGGCAACGAGGAACAGACAGAGCAGAAGTGGATTGCTCGACTTTCAAAGGTTCCGTTCCTTGTCCTGGACGATTTGGGGCAAGAGAAGATTAGCGACTGGTCCAAGAGTATCTTATTCTCTATTCTAGACAACCGCAATTGCACGATTATCACAAGTAATCTCGAGAGTAGTGCTGATATCGAGTCAGTCTATAATCAAGCTATCATGGATCGTGCATGCAAGGGCGTTGACAAGGATCACGGATTTAAGTTCGACGGGATGACCAGTATGCGAAGAAAGCATTTTTGATGAGGTTGGCTATGGTTGAATTAGTGAAATACGACAGCGATCAACGTCAACGATTCCCGAAAAATTTGAACCGCCTTCGGAAAGAGCAGGGCTTGTCAAAGAACAGTCTCTCTCTACGACTTGGTTGGGCTTATAATACAATCACAGCTTGGGAACGTGGTAATTGTATGCCGAATCAAGACGCAATAGATGATCTGTGCTCATTCTTTGGGGTGACTGAAACAGATCTTCTTGGTTCGCCCGTCAAGCTCCGGACGTTCGCCTATTATCGAAAAGGCAAACTCACGGCCACGGGGACGCTACAAGAGATTGCAGATCAGACTGGAGTGAAAATAGAGAGTTTGCGAAGTCTATTATCCAAGTCGAAGAATCCCAAGGATGGATGGAAGACTTACCTCGTGGAGATCAAAGACGAGACTCGCTATACTATCGAATTTACGCAGACGTTCACGATCGACGAGATCGAACGGCACGGCCTCGGGTGGCTTCGAAATAATCCGCTAGCACGAATTGAGGAGGTATCAAATTGATTCCGAAATATAGAGCTTTGAACAGAGAAGAAGAAATGATGCTAACGTTTGACGACCATTGGGAATTAGGTGAATTCTTCTTAGGATTATATCCAGATGATGACTTTTGGGACTTGATGCTAGCCACTGGCGGCAAGGATAAGGACGGGGAAATAATCTTTGAAGGAGATATTATCTCAAGAGATGGTAACGAAGGGCTATTAGTTGTCAGATTCGGACAATACATAGAAAACGACAGTCTTGGCTATAAAATTTGTAGCACAGGGTTCTACTTTGAAACAAGGCGCAAAGGTGAAGAGCGGATGTTTTCGTTCGACTGTGCATTAAACCATCTTTGCAAAGTTATTGGAAACGTCTATGAAAATAAAGTTTTATTGGAGGCATGGGATGAATAAACAAGAGTTGACTAAACGGATAGAAGGTTTAAGAAATCTTTTCGGCAATGAGTCAAAATATATCGAAATAGACATGGTGATTAGACTTATTTCTGAATTAGAAGAACCGCAGAAAGTCCAAGTGCCGCAATTTGTGGCGGATTGGATTGAAGTGTGTAAAGAAAATTCGGCAATAGGATTATATAATGCTATGAACCCAGATTTTTTGAAACAGTGGAATAAAAGTGATGAACTTATTTCGTGGTTTAAAAAGACAAGAAATCAAATAACTTTCGCCCATGCTTGGCTTGACGGCTTCGAGGTCGAAAAAGAGAAGCGGTATTATGTAAGGCTAAAAGGTGTAGATGAAAATTATAATTACTTAAACCGGATTAATCATCTTGACGCTTGGTGTTTAGCGGAAATAAAAAAAGATAAAAAATTTCGTACAACTCACACCCGAAAAGAACTAGAAGATGCCAACTTTGGTTGGGTGTTTGATTGCCCAGGAATGGAAGTTGAGGAGGTGGAAGATGAATAAACAGGAATTGATAAAGAAGTACGAGGGTGCTTTTGAAAAACTCTATGTGTTCCCAGTCGTAACGATTAACGAAGTTTTGGAAGATCTGCGACAACTAGACGAACCGCAGAAAGTCCAAGTACCGAAGTTTGTGGCGGACTGGTACGAAGAACACAAATATGATTTTGAAACCAAGCTATTTAGAGCAATTGATCTAATCCCTAGCGACTACGAAGAAGGTGATTTGAGCGAATTTGAAGAATGGTTAGTAGATGAACACACAGCACCTTTCCAAACGCTTGTTAATATGCACCAATTCGGTTACGAGGTCAAGAAAGAAAAGCGGTATCTTGTGAAGATGAAAGGCATTGAAGGGCATAATAGTTATCTGAAATACAATAAGAACCTAAAGCATTGGTTTTTCGGGAGCCTCTTTATCTACAATAACGATGTAGATACAAGAACATACCACACCCTTAAACAACTAGAACAAGCCGGTTTTGGTGAGGTGTTTTATAGCCCACTATTTGAAGTTGAGGAGGTGGAAGGATGAACGAGCAGTTTGTTTTAGAACTAAAAAAATTATTGAATTGTTTTCCTGGATCATACATAAATCGATTCTGTCAATAATTTTGTGTAAACACTCAAGTAAAGTTGCGGAGTGTTAATCAAATAAGCTTTCAAGTGTG